>JAEURI010000024.1 GCA_016789225.1 Anaerolineales bacterium | reverse complement strand
TGAAAATAATGAAGTAGTCTTGACACTTACTGAATCCATTCCAAATATAGAAAGCCAGCTGGTCTTTCTTTATATTCTCCCGAAGCATATCTGGGAAACTGTGGATAAGCTTGAATACGAGAACACGGAAATGATCGGTTCCGGGCCGTTCAAAATGGCGGAGTATGTCCAAAATGAATTTGTGCGCCTGACCGCGAACAAGGAACATTTCGCCACGCCGCCAAAGATCGACGAAGTGATCTTCCAAACCTTCGAGAATCAGGATGCGCTGGTGCAAGCCATTAAGACCGGCCAGGTGGATATGATCACTGAAATGCCGAATACCGCTGCGCAATCGTTGAAGGAGGAAGAGAACATTGAGTTGGTCGTTGGTGCGCCATTCTCTCCTGGTGTGACCGATATTATTTTCAACCAGATGGACCCTGAGAATTGTCCAACGGATGAGGGCGGCATTTGTTCTGGTCACCCGGCTCTACGTGACCGTAATGTACGTCTGGCACTTGCTCACGCAACTGATAAATCTCGTCTGATCGATGTGATCCTGCTTGGGCTGGGCACCCCCGGGCTGACGCTTATCCCCGATGGGTTGGGAACATGGTACAACGATTCCCTGGTCGACTATGACTTTGATCTTGCAAAAGCCAATCAGATTATGGATGATGCAGGGTACGTGGATGCAGATGGAGATGGCATTCGAGATATGCCGGATGGCTCACAATCCCTCACTTTCCGTTTGAACTGGCCCAGCGACAGTACCGATGCTCCGCGCATGGCCGAGCTTTTAGACGAAATGTGGGGTCAGCTCGGGGTCGCGCTTGAGCCGCAGGCCGTCGACCCGGATGCATTGACCGCTCAGTGTTGCCCTGCTTTTGATTTTGATATCATGCTATGGGGTTGGGCTTCCGACCCGGACCCGAGTGCCCTGCTCTATGTGTATACAACCGATGCAATCCCATACGGGTCAAGCGAAACCGGTTATTCGAATCCCGATTATGATGCGCTGTATGCCCAGCAACAATTGGAACTGGATTTCAATGCCCGCAAGGATATGGTTTGGGAGATGCAGAAAATGGTGCATGATGATGTGGTATATATCATTCCATATTATGCAGCGGGTGTTCAGGCATTTCGTACCGACCGCTTTACGGGCTGGATCACGAATCAGACCAAGGTCGAGCTCTCTGATGTCAGTTCTTTGGTGTTGATTGAACCGGTTAAGTAACAGGTTATTAAGATAGGTTTTACATTCCCGCAGGTTCAAGTTCGACGAGCCTGCGGGAATGTTTGGAAGTAAAATAAGTCCTCAAGAGAGTAAACCTTGGACCGTACCCGCGCTGTCATTCGAAAAATAATCTGGGCTATTTTCACCATATTATTTGTCATCGTTCTTAATTTTTTCCTGTTTCGTGTCCTTCCGGGCGACCCGGCACGGGCCGGAGTCCGCGACCCACGCCTGAGAAAAGAGGCGATTGAGGCTCTGCAGGTGCGCTTCGGCCTGGATAAGCCGGTCATCAATTGTTTTGAGACGCTCAACCCCATAAAGGTTGGTAGTTGTGCGGTCAACCCAATGGAAACCCAGTTCTTCATCTACGTTCGCAACCTATTTCAGGGTGAAATGGGCATCAGCTATCATACCAATCGCCCTGTGGTGGATATTTTAGGTGAGCGCTTGTGGAATACGGTCCTGTTGATCGGTGTAGGACAGATCCTTTCTATCGTCTTTGGTGTGGTGTTTGGGATATTCGCGGCTTGGAAGGCGCGCACTGCGATCGATTTTGCAGCTGTTACCACCAGCCTGATGGCCTGGAGCCTGCCAACATTCTGGCTAGCCATTCTTTTACTTTTCTGGGGAAGTACTGTTGGTCTTCCAGTGGCGGGAAAGGCAACTCCAGGTATGAGCTCCATGCCGCTTTTACAACAATGGGGAGATATTGCCCGGCACATGTTCCTGCCGACGCTGACATACACCATCATCTATATGGGCGAATATACATTGATCATGCGCTCCAGCCTGATGGATGTGCTCTCGGAGGATTACATTTTGACAGCAAAGGCCAAGGGCTTGAATGCCGTTCAGATCCTACGCGATCATGCATTGAAGAATGCCATGCTGCCGCTCGTAACCGTCATTGCCATCAACCTTGGGTTTACCGTTGCTGGCGCCATTCAGATCGAAGCGGTCTTTTCGTGGCCTGGGCTGGGCAGTGCTGTCGTTGATGCGGTCGTCCGCCGGGATTTTCCGGTCTTACAGGGCGCCTTTGTTTTGATTGCAGTAACAGTGATCCTGGCAAACCTTCTTGCAGACCTGACTTATACTTATCTTGACCCGCGTGTACAGGTGGAGTGAGAGATGCAAACCACCTTGCAAAATCCCGCCTCCTTATCGGAACAAACTCCATCCCGCCTGGTCTCGTTTTGGCGTACCTTTCGGAAAAGCCGCACAGGTGTGATCGGCATGTGGATGCTTGGCATCGTCATTGTTATGGCGATCTTTGCTCCCTTGATCGCTCCATACGATCAGTCTTCTTCAGAATTTGTGGGGATCGAAGATATTTATAACCCACCAAACGCCGAGCATTGGTTCGGCACAGATGACGCTGGGCAGGATATTTTCTCCAATTTTGTTTACGGCGCGCGGATCTCGCTCATTGTTGGTTTTTTTGCTGCTTTCATTTCCATAATCATTGGCGGGGTGTTCGGGCTGGTGGCTGGATTCTTTGGCGGGCGATGGGAAACCTTCCTCATGCGGTTTACCGATATCATGTTGGTCATTCCTGACTTGCCTTTGATGGTGGTCATCGTTGCATTGACAAAACCTTCGTTGATGAACATCATCTTCGTCATCGGTATTTTAGGGTGGACGACCACCGCACGTGTTGTCCGCTCACAGACCTTGGCGGTCAAATCGAGAAAATTTGTTTTGCGTGCCAGAGCGATTGGCGCAGATAAAAGACATATTGTCACCCGGCACATTCTTCCGCTGGTGATGCCCATCCTTGTGGTGCAGGCAGTCTTGGCTATTTCGCTCGCGATTCTCAATGAAAGCGCACTGGCATTTATCGGCCTTGGTGACCCGTCTGCCCTTTCCTGGGGACAAATGCTCAATTATGCTTTTGGGCGCGGGGCCATGTCTGCTGGAGCCTGGTGGGCCTTATTCGTGCCTGGGTTTGGGATCGTTTGGGTGGTGCTTGGCCTGACCCTGCTTGGGCAGGGATTGGAGCAGGTGCTCAACCCCCGGCTGGATACCCATCATTTAATGCCGGGCAGGCCCATCGTCAGGGATGAAGCGCAGGCGAAGCCTGATTCGTCTTCTGCATTGCTGGAAGTCCGCAATCTATCCATCAATTATGTGAATGACGGAAAGGCCCCTGCCCGGGCTGTGGAAGATATCAGCTTTACTTTGAAAGAGGGTGAATTGCTTGGCCTGGTCGGCGAAAGTGGCTGCGGCAAAACGACCCTCATGCTTGCCCTGTTGAAATTGCTCCCGGCGGCAGGTCAGATCGTGGGCGGCAATGTATTTTATGAGGGCAGGGATCTGACCACCCTGACCGAAGACGAGATCAATACTTTGCGTTGGAGCGGCATTTCCATCATCTTTCAGGGTGCCATGAATGCTCTTAATCCCGTTCGCACCGTCGGCGACCAAATCGCAGAAGCCATCATCAAACATCATCCTGAGCAGTCCCGTTCGCAGGTGCTTGGGCGCGTGGATGAGTTGCTCGAGCTTGTCGGTATTGCGGCTTCACAACGGGACAATTTTCCGCACCAGTATTCGGGTGGGATGCGCCAGCGTGCCATGATCGCCATGGCGCTGGCCTGTAACCCGAAGATCGTCATTGCCGACGAGCCAACCACCGCATTGGATGTGATGATCCAGGCACAGATCCTGGAATTGTTAGATGAATTGCGGAAGAAACTTGGGCTGTCCGTGATCTTTGTGACCCATGACCTTGGCATCGTTGCAGAACTTTGCGATAGGGTGCTTGTCATGTATGGCGGTGTCACAGCCGAGTATGCGGATGTGGATACGATCTACAATAGTGCCAAACATCCCTATACCCAAGAGTTGCTCAAGGCATTTCCTGACCTCACCAAACCTAAAAAGAAATTATCTTCCATTCCCGGTTATCCGCCGCGGCTGGATGATCTTCCTTCTGGCTGCCGCTTTGCGCCACGCTGCCCTGCTGCTTTTGAACGCTGTCATAAAGAACAGCCGCTGGTCCAGTCCGTTGGCAGCAATGAACATAGAGCAAGCTGCCACCTCCTTGAGGCCTCGAAATGAGCACTGAAAAATTCCTTGAAATTCGTGGGTTGAAAAAATACTTCGAGGCAGGCCGCCCTTCCTTGTTTTCACGCGCAACAAATCTTGTGCATGCGGTGGATGGCGTCAGCCTGACCCTGCGTCGCAGTGAAGTGCTGGCTCTGGTTGGGGAAAGCGGTTGCGGTAAATCGACCATGGCGCTGCTTCTTATGGGATTGGAAGACCCAACAGAAGGGACCGTCATTTTTGAGGACCGGGATATTACTCATTTGAACGATGGTCAGCGCAAAGACCTGCGCAAAAAGATTCAAATGGTTTTTCAAGATCCCTATGAATCCCTTAACCCAACTCAAACGATCGGGGAGATCGTTGCCGAGCCTCTTCTTGTGCATGGCATGGCAGATACGCCTGACCGGGACGAGCGTGTAAAGAAAGCCCTCGAAGACGCAGGGCTGAAGCCGGCAGATGTCTACCTTGGCCGGTATCCGCACGAGCTTTCGGGCGGTCAACGTCAGCGTGTGGTGATTGCCGCGGCGCTCGTACTGGAACCGGAGATCATCATTGCCGATGAACCAGTATCCATGTTGGATGTTTCCATTCGCGCCGAAGTCATCAACCTGCTGGCCGACCTGCGCATCAAAAGACAGATCGCGGTGATCTTCATCACTCATGATCTTGGTTCTGTAGGTTTCTTTGCCGACCGCGTCGCGGTCATGTACCTGGGGCGTATCGTCGAGATCGGCACCATGCTCGAAGTCCTCGAGAGTCCCCAGCACCCATATACAAAAGCACTTATCTCTGTCATCCCTGTGCCCAACCCGCGCCTGCGGCATGAACGCACCATCCTTCAAGGTGAAACTCCCAACCCCATTGACGTTCCGTCTGGCTGTCGCTTCCATCCACGCTGCCCTGTTGCTGTGGATGCGTGCAAAGCCAGCGACCCGCCATTCATCCCTCTTACCAAGACCCACCAAGCCGCCTGTTTATTGTTGGTGAAATAAGTGGATATCGTCAGCCTGCAAAATCCGCGAGTCAAACATATCGTAAAACTTCGCGAGGATAAAAAGCAAAGACAAAGGGACGGGTTGATCCTTGTCGAAGGCTACGATGAATTGACTCTGGCTCTGGCCAGTGGCTTCAAACCGCAAACGCTTCTCACCGCGCCCGAGCTTGCCAGCCAAACCTTGAGCGTTCCCCACGCCGAAACATTGACCGTTAGTCGCGCGGTCTTCCAAAAGATATCCTATCGCGAGAACCCAGACGGGTGGCTTGGGCTTTTCCCCATGCCAACCCCCTCCCTGGAATCGCTTATCCTCCCAAAAATTCCGCTGGTGATCGTGGCAGAGTCGGTTGAAAAGCCCGGCAATCTCGGAGCCATCCTGCGCACAGCCGACGCCGCCCACGCAGATGCCGTGCTTGTGTGTGACCCGCGTGTGGACTTATGGAATCCCAACGTCATCCGCGCCAGCCGCGGGGCGGTCTTTGCCGTACCCGTCGTCGAGGTGGAGTCGCCGAGGGCGCTGGCTTGGCTCAGGTCTGGTGGGATGCGTATTCTTGCAGCAACTCCCTCTGCCGATAAAATGTATACGGAGGTCAATTTGACAGATTCTCTTGCCATTGTCGTAGGTACAGAGGACGAGGGGTTGACGGATTATTGGATGAACCATGCAGACATCCGCGTAAAGATCCCGATGATGGGCAGAGTCAATTCACTAAATGTCTCGGTTTCCACTGCCATCTTAATCTACGAGGCGATTCGTCAGCGCCATGCATTAAAATAAGTCAGCTCCGAAACCTTGTTCTGGTGAAAGGCATCGATGAATAATCGAAACGATTTGAAATCGGAAGCGGATGTTTTTGCCCGGCTGGGGAGAGACCTGGCTTCCACATCAGATGCAGAGACGGCTGCAAAGATCATCCTCAATGCGGCAGATTCCCTGATCGGTTGGGATGCCTGTTATCTCATCTTATATGACCCGGAAAAAGGGGGCAGTCCGCGCCCGCTCCTCACCATAGACACGATCGATGGAAAGCATGTGGTTTTGAAAGGTGCATCGCCTCTGAAGCCGAGTGTGAATATGCTGGAAGCGATAGAAAAGGGCGGCTTCCTCTCGCTTTATGATGGCCCTTTTGATGTAGACGATTCCTTGTCTTTTGGCGACCGCCGTCAGAGGACGCTTTCCCAGTTATTTGTATCCGTTGTAACGGGCTCAAGGACGATCGGGGTACTTTCGATCCAAAGCTATAAACGAAGCGCCTATAAAAATGAACAACTCGACCTGTTGAACAATCTGGCCAGTCATTGCGCTGGGGCACTCGAACGCATCTGGGCCCAGGAGGCGCTTGGGGAATTCGTTGAACGTCTGAAAATACTTCATCAGGCGGTCAATGAGATCAACGCCAGCCTGGATGGAGAACGGGTTTGTCAGGTGGTGTATGAAACCGTGGAAAAGGTGATGCCCTGCAACGATTTCGTCATCGACGGGTACGATAGCACCAACAATGAGGTCGTGCCGATCTATGCGGTCGAATATCCCCATCGAAGAGTCTACACCAATCGATATTTTGCAGATCACGGTCTGGCGGGTGAGATCATTCGTACAAAGCGGCCCATTTTTTTGAATAACGATAAAGAAATAGCAGAAAGCGGAATTCAGTTTGAACTGTACGGCTCGTTCGAGGAGGATCCGACCCACTCGATTTTGGCGGTGCCCATGATCCTGCACGGTACGATCTACGGGATGGTATCCGCGCAGTCCTACCAGCCGAATGCCTATACCGAAGATGACTTGTACCTGCTGGAAGTACTTGCCTCGCATGCTGCCATTGCCATTGAGAATGCCCGCCTCTTCGACTCGATCCAGCAGCTGGCAAACACCGACCCTCTGACGAAGACCCTCAATCGCCGCAGATTTTACGAGCTTGCAGAGAGAGAGTTCGCAGAGGCCAGGAAGAACCAGGTGCCGCTCTCCATCATTATGCTGGATGTGGATGATTTCAAAATATTCAATGACCGTTACGGTCATAAGATCGGTGACAGTGTACTGACCCAGATCGCAGAAGCTTGTAAGAACGCCCTGCGGGTCTACGACATCTTTGGGCGGCTTGGCGGCGAGGAATTTGCATTGGCCCTGCCCAATACCCATTCGGAACATGCTCTGGAAGTGGCTCTCAGACTGAATAAGTTGATCGCGGAAAAGAATTTCCAGGAGGAATTTGGCATGCTGGATGAAGAGATTCAGAGAGTCGAACAATCCCTGTCGGTGACGGTCAGTGTGGGCGTGACCACCAGTGATGAATCCTGCAAAAATCTCGATATTCTTATGGATCGTGCTGATCGGGCGATGTATCTATCCAAGAATTTGGGGCGGAACCGGGTCCACGTATGGAAGCGTGAGTAATCGGATATTCTTCCGTTATTAAAAATAAAGAAGTTCCCTGTTCATGAACAGGGAACTTCTTGTTTTAAAAGCGTTTCTTGATGCTTTCTTGACCTTTTCCTTCCCCTCCTTGCCCCTAATTTGACCAACACGTGCATACACTAAGGCTGAATTGGAGGTACTACTATGAATGATCTACTTTATATCGGGCTGACCCTGCTTTTCCTTGCCCTTACGCTTGGACTGGTGCGTGTCTGTGAGCGCCTGATGGAGGATGGAAAATGAATATCCTATATCTCATCACGGGCATCATCACCCTTGTCCTGTTCGTCTATCTCGTTCTGGCTTTACTGAAACCGGAGTGGTTCGGGTGAATCTCTATAGTTGGCTTCAACTCATTTTCTATATAGTGGTTCTGCTGCTTCTGGCAAAACCGCTTGGATCGTTTATGTCAAAAGTCTACCAGGGGGAGCGCACCTTTCTAGACCGGGTGCTAGGCCCCGTTGAACGATTCGTTTACCGCATCGCAGGCGTCAAACCAGATGATGATATGAACTGGAAGACATACGCCATCGCTGTCATGATGTTCAATGTGCTCGGCCTTCTGGCAGTATATGCCCTGCAGCGGATTCAGGCTTTTCTGCCCTTTAACCCGCAGAGTCTGGGTGCCATTACACCTGATTCCTCATGGAATACAGCCGTCAGTTTTGCGAGCAATACGAACTGGCAGGGGTATGGCGGCGAAGTGACCATGAGCTATTTCTCTCAGATGCTTGGGCTGACGGTGCAAAACTTCGTCTCGGCTGCAACAGGTATGGCTGTTTTGGTTGCACTCGTTCGCGGAATCATTCGCCATACGGCCAGGGGCATTGGCAACTTCTGGGTCGACCTTACCCGCGGCACGCTCTACATCCTCCTGCCGCTGTCATTTGTTGTAGCACTTGCGCTCGTTTCACAGGGCGTCGTGCAGACCTTCAGTGAATACAAGACTGTCACCTTGCTTCAACCTGCCACCGATGTGAACGGCAATGCAGTGACCGAGCAGGTGATTGCAGTTGGCCCAGCGGCCTCTCAAATTGCCATCAAACAGTTGGGCACCAACGGCGGCGGTTTCTTCAATGTCAACTCCGCGCACCCACTTGAGAACTCAACACCATTCTCGAACTTTCTGGAGATGATGTCCATTCTCGTGATCCCTGCTGCGTTGTGTTACACCTTTGGCAGGATGGTTGGCGATACCCGCCAGGGATGGGCGCTTCTGATCACGATGACAATCATCTTCGTTGCGTTTTTGGGGCTGGCGGTCTGGTCTGAGCAGATGGGAAACCCGGCCTTTACGCAGATGGGCGTTGATCAGGTTCAGACGAATGTCAACCCTGGCGGAAATATGGAAGGCAAGGAAGCCCGCTTTGGTATTGCCAACTCTGCACTTTGGGCCACTGCCACAACCTCGGCTTCCAATGGGTCGGTAAACTCGATGCACGACTCGTTCATGCCGCTCGGCGGCTTGGTGCCTCTATTCATGATGCAACTGGGCGAGATCATCTTTGGTGGCGTCGGCTCAGGTTTGTACGGGATGCTGGCTTTTGTCATTGTAGCGGTCTTCATCTCTGGTTTGATGGTCGGACGCACACCTGAGTATTTAGGCAAGAAGATCGAAGCCCACGAAATGAAAATGGCTTCCCTTATGCTCTTGATCCCGATCCTGTTAGCCAAGGTGGGTACGGCCATTGCGGTTGTACATCCACTCGGCCTGGCTACGATCTGGAATACGGGCGGCCCGCACGGGTTCAGTGAAGTGCTTTACGCCTTTTCTTCCGCAGCCAATAACAACGGTTCCGCCTTTGCTGGTTTGGGCGCAAACAACCCTTTCTATAACACGGCGCTCGGAATCTGTATGTTCTTTGCCCGTTACTGGTTGATCGTTCCTGCGCTCGCAATTGCAGGTTCGCTTGTGCAAAAGAAAAAGGTGCCGGCCAGCAGTGGAACTCTGCCGACCCACACACCATTGTTCGTTGCCTGGCTGATCGGTGTCATTATGATCGTTGGGGCGCTCAGTTTCATCCCCGCATTGGCACTCGGCCCCATTGTGGAACACCTGATGGTGTTCGCTCACTAGAAGGATTTTAGAATGACCAATCAAACGAAAAAACCAACTGCATATCGCCGTGAGATCTATCAGCGCGCTGTTGTGGAATCCTTTATCAAACTTAACCCGCGCCTGATGGTACGCAACCCCGTCATGTTCGTCGTGGAGGTCGGGAGTGTACTGACCACTGTATTGTGGATTCAGGCTCTCACCGGGCAAGGCGAAGCGCCCACCGGGTTTATCGGCGCGATTGCGCTCTGGCTGTGGTTCACTGTTCTGTTTGCCAACTTCTCTGAGGCAGTCGCCGAGGGGCGCGGCAAGGCGCAGGCTGAGTCGCTCCGCAAGGCTCGCCAGGATACGCCCGCCAAGAAAGTACGCGGTGAAGCAAAGGATGTACAAACTGCGCTCTCGAAGGTGGAAGTGATTTCATCCACCACGCTGCGCAAGGATGACCTGTATCTTGTGGAGGCGGGCGATATCCTTCCCGCAGATGGCGAGATCATCGTCGGAATCGCCTCAGTGGATGAAAGTGCCGTGACCGGAGAATCAGCTCCCGTTGTGCGTGAGGCGGGCGGTGACCGTTCCGCTGTCACCGGCGGCACGCGACTCCTTTCAGACTGGCTCATCATCCGCGTCAGCGCCGACCCTGGTCAGGGCTTCCTCGACCGCATGATCAGCATGGTCGAAGGTGCAAAAAGACAGAAAACTCCCAATGAAATTGCTTTGAATATTTTGCTGGCAGGTTTCACGATCATCTTCCTGGTGGTTTGTGCCACACTGCTGCCTTACTCGCTCTATAGTGTCAGCGCAATGGGAAAGGGAACTGCAATTACGATCACCGTTTTGGTGGCCTTGCTTGTATGTCTGATCCCAACCACCATTGGCGGGTTGCTCTCGGCCATCGGCATCGCGGGCATGGATCGTATGATTCAGCGCAATGTGATCGCCATGTCTGGCCGGGCAGTGGAAGCCGCTGGCGATGTGGATGTGCTTTTGCTGGACAAGACTGGCACGATCACACTTGGCAACCGCCAGGCTGTCGAATTCATCCCAGTGAATGGTGTCGACGTAAAAGAGTTGGCTGAAGCGG
>JAEURI010000247.1 GCA_016789225.1 Anaerolineales bacterium | reverse complement strand
CAGGTAGGTGTCGTACAGTTCGCGTTTTGTCACAATGGCATTAAAGATATGACGATCCTTCTCAGGCCCCGAATGGACGGCATAATGTTTGGCGCAAGCTGCGGTTTTCAGATATTTGGGATGATCGCCCTGCAATCCTTTCACAAAGGCAGATGCCATCTCGCCTGTGAAGAACGGGTCTTCGCCCCAGGTTTCCTGTCCGCGTCCCCAGCGCGGATCGCGGAAGATGTTCACATTGGGCGACCAGAAGGTTAATCCCTGATACTGTTGTGTGTATCCGTTGCGTTTCAGCGCGGCATGATATTTGGCGCGTCCTTCGTCGCTGATGGCTGTTGCCACTTTCAGAATCAATTCCTTGTCCCAGGTGGCTGCCATCGCAATGGCCTGCGGGAAGACGGTGGCACGTCCGCTGCGGGCGACGCCGTGCAGGGCCTCACTCCAATAGTTGTAGGCGGGAATGTTCAGGCGTGGAATGCCATGCGCGGGATGATTCATTAAACCTACTTTTTCTTCGAGGATCATGAGGCTGATTAAATCTTTTGCCCGTTCGGCAAATGGAAGCGAGGTATCAAGATATGAAAGTTTTTCCGATGTGTTGCTTGCGCTCATGCAATGTTCCTTTTGATGCTGATTTCTCTTTACGGTGCTCTGGTTGGAGCAACACTTACCAAACCCCGTCACATTACAGAGGCGGGGATAAATTACGTGTCTCTATATGGTGATTTTGGATGGTGATCGACTATGAACTTGAAAATCGTTCACATTGAATTTGAGATCATTCCTTTACAGCGCCAATCGCAATGCCGCTGATGATATACCTGGAGAAGAAGGCATAGATGATAATGATCGGCACGACGGTGGCCGCTAATCCCAGATAAATGGCGCCAAATTCAGTACGATACACGTCGCCGCGCAGAGTTTGCACCAGCATGGGCAGGGTATATTTTTCGAGGGATGAGATCAGGATGAAGGGGTTGAAAAAATTATTCCACGAGGCGACGAAGGCAAAGATACCCATGGTGGCTGCGCCTGGCACAGCCAGTGGCATCATCACTTGATGAAAGATCGCCAGTTCGCTGGCTCCGTCGATTCTGGCGGCATCAATCAGGTCCTGCATGACGATCGACTCAAGATACTGCTTGCCAAAGAACACGCCGCCCGCATTTGCAATGAGGGGCAGAATGAGCGCGGCGTAATTATCCGTCAGCCCCAGCTTGGACATGTATTGATAAAAGCCGATGATGGAAAGCTGCATGGGGATCATGACCAACACGACGATAAAGTTGGAAAAGAATTGTTTTCCCTTGAACTCATAGACAACGATTCCGTATGCGGTCAGCATCGAAAAATAAACCGTGACGATGGTCGAGGCAACAGCCAGGAAGGTACTGTTCCCAAATCCGCGCGGGAGGTCGAGACCCTTGCCAAGAAGAATATTGTAATTCTCAACCAGGTGCGTGCTGGGCAGAATGCTAAGTCCCTGCTGAATCTCGGTGGTGGAACGGGTGGCATTCACGATCAACAGCCAGATGGGCACGATGGTTATGACCAGGAGGATGAACAACACGGCATAGGCAAATACGCGTTGTATGTTTGTAGCAAGTCTGTAATTATTGAACATGTCGCCGCCTTTTATGCGCTCTTCTTCTTGAAAAAGAATCTTCGCGCCGATTTGTCTATTTCCGAGTTATCCTTATCGCGCAGGAAATAGAAGATACCCAGGGCACAAATGCTGGTCATCAGGAAGATCAACACTCCAACTGACGATGCTGCGCCGATATGACCCTTGCTGCTGGCGAACTTCATATACATGAGGATGTTATTGGTCTGGATCGAACTGCTGGGCGATCCTCTGCCGTCCGTCAATAGGAAGGGAATATCGAACAATTGCATTCCGCCGACCAGGGAGGTGACAAAAATGTAGATCAAAATGGGCTTCAGTAATGGGAGGGTGATACGCCTGAACATTTGTGCGGCGGTTGCGCCGTCCACCATGGCGGCTTCATATAAGGAGACCGGAATGGAGGTCATGCCGGCCATGACAATGATGACAGTCTGCCCAAACCACATCCACCATTGAATAAAGACCACTAATCCGCGGGTGATCGGCACGCTTTGAAGATAATGCATGGCTTCCGGTAGAAATCCAAACCTGACCATGAACTGGTTTACCGGGCCGTAGAACGAAAAAAATGCAAAAAAGAGAGCTGCTACCGAGGCGGGAACCAGCAAATTCGGCAGGAAGAACAATGCGCGCCATACCCCCACGCCTTTGATCTTCAGGCGGGCATTGGTAAACCATGCCGATAACAAAAGGGCAATGCCAATTTGGGGGATGAAATTGAGAATCCAGATGATCCAGGTATTCTTGACAGCATTCATAAAAACGTCATCGGCAAACAGCCTTGTAAAGTTCTTCAGGCCCACAAAATCGGCATTCTTGCTCATCAAGGTCGTATCTGTGAAGCTAAGCGCCAGAGTGTTGTAAACCGGGTACAGGCCGAAGATAAGAAAGCCGATGATAAAGGGCGTAATAAAGAAGTACCCATAATAATTTCTTTTAAACTTTGAAAGGCTCATGATGCCTCCTGGTAATAATAAATGTGCCCGACTGGCAGCCAAATGGGCGGGGCAGTGCTTGCACTGCCCCGCCTTTCGTTCGGTTGTCTTACTCGGTCACAGGCGGTTCGGGGATGAGTAGATCCGGGAACTCGTTGCGGACCGCATCAAGCCATTGTGTCCACATTTCGGCTTCGGTGATGTCGCCGTTGAGGTAGCTTGCCAGCGGATCGTTCAGCGCGCGCTGAATGGCATCATCGGAACCGGTCAACAGAGCGCCGTTGACGTTCGGAGCGGCCTGCGCAAAGGCGGCATAGGAGTTCTGTCCACCTAGCCACTTCGCAAGATCGGAACCATCAAAGGAGCTGGTGATCTTCTCGACCACAACCTGGCTGGAGACGAAATCGCCGGGAGCCTGCGCCTGATCGTCAGGCGTTTCGGGGTCGATGGCTTTCAGGTAATCGTTGGTGTAAACGCCGGTCGCCCAGTTGGTGAGGTTCTCTTCATCGAGGGCCACAAACTTGACGAATTCCTTGGCAAGCTCAGAGTTCGGGCTGCCTTCCAAAACGCCAACCCAGGTGCCGCCCCACTGGTAGGCCATCGGGCCGTTGATCATGGCCCAGTCGCCGCCGGTGTCGGTGCTGTCAGATTTGGAGTTCGGGATCAACACGTAGGGAAGACCCCACGTGGGCAGGAAGTAGCTGAAGACTTTCTTGGGGGTGCCATTGGCATCCTTCAGGGTGTCATTCATGCCGGCGAACCAGCCTTCACTCCATTGCGTGGCCTGTGATTCGTAGCCATTGTCGCGCATCAGCTTGGCGAATTTGACGTACTCCTCGACCATCGGGTCGATAACGAGTTCGTCATCCACAATCCAGGGCTGTTCGCGGTTGGCGAGGAAGGGATTGAACATTTCACCGGGAGTGCCGACTGTAAAGTAATCGCCGGTGCCGCATTCCTTGATCTTGGCGGCAGTTTCGACGAATTTGTCGAGATCGGCGACCATGGCCTGCACTTCAGCGGGATCATCCGTGCCGAGGCATTCCGTCGCGATACTGCGGCGATAGAAGAACGCGCCTGGGGTGGCCTGGTAGGAATAAGCCTTGGTGACGCCTTCATAGCTACCCACTTCCACGACCGATGGGAAGGTCTTGAGTTCTTCTGTCAGGGGCAGTAGTTCGTTCAGGTCGGCGAGCAGGTCGGCCTCAACCCATTCCTTGACGAAAGCAGCTTCGAGGGCCACAACATCCGGGGAATCAGCAGTACCCGCCGCAGCCTTAACCTTGGTCTGGTACTCACCATTGGTCATTGGGATCATCGTGTAGACTACATCCACATTCGGGTGCAGGCCTTCAAAGGCAATCGCCATGGTGCGAATTTCATTGGTGAATGCCCAAACGTTCAGCGTACCTTCTAGATCAGCAGCAGCTTCTTCGGTTGCGGCAGCTTCTTCAGTTGCAGCAGCCTCTTCAGTTGCGGCGGGAGCTTCCTCTGTTGCAGCTGGAGCTTCTTCAGTCGCAGCCGGAGCGCATGCTGCCAAAAGCATGCTCAAGACCACCAGCAAAGACAAGATAAATGATAATCGTTTCATCTTCTTTCTCCTATTTCGATATGGTATATTTCGGAGTTAGAAACCCGCTTTACCTTCCAGGGGAGGCGGGCTTCCACTCGACGGCGTCCGCTATTCTTAATTGATGGCGGACGCCCACGATTCGGGCGATCGAAAAGTATTTGTATAATATTGGGGCCAGATACCTCCTGTTTAGATTTACTTCAGATCACAGAAAAGACCTTTATTGGACAAGTCTTTCCTTACCAACTCGTTTTGCTTTTGCAAATACGAGTTCAGTACAATTGTATGGTTTCCGGTATCGTTACCGAAAACGGATGAAAAAAAGACCCGCGCAGTTCCTGATTAGTTAGGCTACTGGGGTCAATTCCTGGCAGGATGTGCGTAACAATAATTTAGTCTGCATTTTGTATACTTCTACTTCAAGCGGCTCGCCATTGATCAATTTGATCAACATCTGCATGGCAACATAGCCCATTTCTTCAAGGAACTGGTCGATGGTTGTCAGGCCAATGTACTTGGCCTCGGTAATATTGTCGAAGCCAACCACCGACAGGTCATTTGGGATACGTATGCCCATATCTTCGGCAGCTTGGATCACGCCAAATGCAGACTGGTCATTGGCGGCGAAGATGGCGGTGGGAGGGTTCTCCATTTTCAGCAGTTCACAGGCATTTGTGTAGCCGTTTTTCTGTGTAAAGTCACCGGGTTTTATGAGTTCTTCGTCTACTTCGATTCCGGCATTTGTAAGAGAATCGCGGTATCCCTTTAGGCGGCGTACTGCGCTTCCGATTTCCGGACGCCCACTGATAAACCCTATCCTGCGATGCCCCAACCCAATGAGATATTCCATCACTTCCTGGGCGCCCTGATAGTTCATTCCCTGAACTGAGGGGTAATGGGGATTGATGACGTGGGGATCCACTGCAACGATGGGGGAGTTGGTAATGAATTCCGCGGCTGCAGAGGCCACGATAAGCACCCCATCTGTGATGGAGTTATTGAGCAGGGATACATAGTGTTGTTCGTGTAGTGCTGTGCCGTTCTTTTGAACATCCCCCGTGGTATAGAGCAAGAGATCGAATTTCGATTCTGCAATCGCCCGGTTTACGCCCTTCATGATCTCGATGGAGTAGGGGAAGCCAATATCCGGTACGACGAGGCCGATCAGGTTCTTTTTGTGGCTGCGCATGCTCCGGGCGGCCAGGTTTGAGGTATACCCCAGCTTATTAATGACCTTCAGGATATGTTCCTGAGTTTCGCTGGCTACGTCGAGTTTTCCATTTAAAACGCGCGAAACCGTAGAGACGGATACCCCTGCCGCCTTTGCAACGTCCTGGATTGTTGACGCACGTTTTTTGTTCTTCATGGATGTCCAAGGGTAACAAAAATCGGTATCAATACCGGTAACGATACCGTAAATTATTATTCCACGGTTTCTGCGAAAAGTCAACATTTTTTAAGGTTGGCCCATTTGGGAGTTTTTTGGGTAGGAGAGGCTACCTTTCTGGGTACTAATGCCGAAAAATTCCATGTCCTTGGTGGGGGATACAGGAAAAAAATTTACCCGAATGGGGAACATTCGGGTGGGAGAGACCTGGGTGGAATAATCAACTGCTGGTTAAGAATGAGGCGGGGACTTATATCATCAGACGGCGTGAAACTTTCAGGAGTAGGAAATATAATCCGGCAAATACGGCGGCGAAGATCATCACGTTCCAGCCGTTTGTGTATGCATCTCCAACGGCCAGGCGAGACAGGGTGGTGATGGGGGAGATGTTCAGCCCGGTGCTGAGGCCAACCCCAGCCAGCAATAGCAGAGAGTAGATGAATTGGGAGCGTTCACGGTCCTGTAGGAATGCCGCACTTAAGGCTGCCGAGGTGGAGGTGATGCCTGCAATGACCAGGGCAAGCGCGAGGATCCATCCTTGATTTTGTATTTCGATGCCATTCATTTGCATTAGTAGAAGCCAAGCGCTGCATTGAAGAATGGCGAGGAAAACAGCTGCTACGATTTTTGCACCCACCATGCCGCTGATGGTTAGCGGTGCGGATAACAGGGTTTGCAGGGTTTTGCTTTCCACCTCTTCGGTGATCATGTCAATGGACATGCTCCCGGCGACGAAGGCAGGGAAGAACATCAACATGGGGATGAGTACCGAGTAGACGAACTCAAAGGAAGTGGCAGGCTTGCCGTTCAAATCGGTGTAGCGGACTTCGATTCCGCGCTCGGCACGCAGAACATTTTCGTATTGCTTGAGCGGCTCTTGAATGACCATGCGAATCAACGAACTGACCGTGTCGGAGTCGGGTAGATACAACTTAACTTCGATCAAGCCATTTGCATCCTGCGGTGCATCCACCAGGGCGAGAACATCGCCGTTGTAAAATGCGGATTGGGCCTCTGTCAGTGTGGGAAAGGTTTGGGTATTGAGTCCGCGCTCGGTTAAGAGAGAGGCGAGCGGCGCACTTGCGTCACCGACGACTCCGATCCGAATCCCTGCGCCGCTGAAACGCATGATGGTATCGGCGTCGTAGAGTGAGAGCATTCCCAACAACAAGCCGGAAGAAAACGAGGCGATGAAGAGTTGAATCAGAATCGAAATGATGATGGTGCGATCTTTCATTACAGAACCGAGTTCTTTTTTGACGACAGCAAAAAAGGGATGGATCATGCCCCACCTCGCAACACATAGACGTTATAGAAAAAGTGGATCACGGTTCCGATGCCCAACGCCAGCCAATAAGGAAATTTCAATTTGATACGCAGTAACGTCACAAACGCTGTGAAGAAAAAATGCGCCACGAGCGGAATGAGCAGGAACACGCCTGCGCCGAACAAGGCACCCGATACATTTGCTTGCGAAACCACGCTCACTGAAACCAGCAATAAAAGTTTTTCGCCAATTAAAAAACCCAGTGCAGAGAGGAACGACAGCCAAAGAATTTCACGGACGGATTTCACCACGCTGTGTTCCGCCAGCACGACAATGCCAACAGTCTTGACCACTTCTTCGATCAGCGCAGAAGCGAGCAGGGTTGCGCCGAGGATCAACCCCACCGGCAGGTTCGTGGCAAATGCCAGCATTACCACCTGCGCCATGTACACGGCTGGGATGACCAGCAGACTCCATAACATCACGGCAAACCACGGTTTGGAATGCGCCATCATCAAATAAATGGCATCTCCGATCTTGCGTGTGATGGGTTTGTAGCCCATTAAAAATTCTTCGTTCAGCAAGCGTGTGCCTGCGAACATCGCAAAGCCGAAGATCGCTGTCATCGGCAGGGAGGGCAGTAAATACTCACGCCAGCCGAACGGTTCGGCGCGGTACATCTTCACTGCCAGGGTCAGTGGCGAGATATAGGCCAGGTCACTGCTATTCGTGAACATCGCCGGGAAAACCAGATAGGCCGTCGTCATCGTCGTCACCAGCATCGCGATAAAGGTCGTATCTTTGAATGAGCGGTAAAAGAGCGGCACCATCAAATAGATCGCAAAGATGAACAATGTCGTCGGCGCGAAGATCATCAGTGCAAGCGGAATACTTCCGTTCGTCAGATACGCGATGAGCACCGTGGTCGAAAGCGCGAAAACTGCATACGGCAGCATCTTGCCGAGGATGATCTGAAACGGCGTCACTGGTGCAGAGAGCAAAATTGTCAAACGACGATTCGCCTTTTCATCCATGAAACTACTGGTGAAGAAAATGCTGATGAATGTGATCGGCATGATGTAGATCAACGCCACGAGCACCTGGGTGAAAGGAGCGGGTGGAGGAGTCAACGATGGGATGATGACCTCTTCTGGCTTGACGGTCTGTGGGGGTGAATCCCCCGCATCACCCGTAACTGGAGGCTGGGCGGCGTTGAGATAGTTGACTCCCACCCGCAGCGGAAATGCATCGCCTTCCGCGAAGGAATTCCCAACCCGTACCAGCTCTTCCTTCTCCATGTATTGCTTGAGCGCGCGTACTGCAAACTGGGACTTGTCGTCTTCGCGCGAGAATACGTCCGCGTTCACGATCAACACGTCGATGGATTTTTCCGCGAGAAGATTTTGTCCCTCCGCTTGGTTGACTTCAAGGACAGAGAAACGGCTGTCGTTGATCTCGGGCACATCGCCTGAAACGCCCACGCGGTACAAGCCGCTGCCCAGCGAGACCGTGTCCCGCAGGGTATAAGCGGAAAGGCCCAGCACGGCCAGCAAAACGATCACCGCTACAGGGCTGGCACCGCCGCCAAAACGTTTTCGCAAACGGGTGATTTCGCGCCACGCGATTACAAGAATCTGGTTCATTGGCATCCACTTTTTATGAGGTACTTTGAGATAAAATTACAGCATGATACAACTTACAGACGTTACAAAACGCTATGATAATACTACAGTCGTTGAGCGGCTGAACTTACAAATCAATGAGGGCGAGATCGTCGGTATCATCGGTCACAATGGGGCGGGCAAAAGCACCACCATGAAAATGATCGCAGGGTTGATCGAACCCACATCCGGGGATATACGCGTGATGGGCCAGGATATGGTCAGACACAGCATCAAGGTCAAGCAAAGGATCGGGTATCTGCCGGAAGAGAGTCCGCTATATGAGGCGATGACCGCCCAGCAATATCTATTGTTCTTCTCGGAGCTTTATCAAATGCCGCGCCAGAAGGCAATGGGGCGTATTGACGGTCTCTTGCAATCGCTGGGACTGGAGCAAAGCAACAAACTGACCGGCGAATTCTCCAAAGGCATGAAGCGCAAGACGGCAATTGCGCGGACGTTGCTGCACGACCCTGAGCTGCTCATTCTCGACGAACCCAACTCTGGCCTTGACCCGCTGACTTCGTTTTTCATTATCAACTATTTGAAGCAGTTGAAGCGCGAGGGCAAGACCATCCTGCTCAGCGCACACAACCTCTTCCATGTCGAAACCATCTGTGACCGTGTGGCGATCATCAAGAACGGCAAACTGCTGGTTTTCGACACCATGGACGCCATCCGCGGTCGGCTGGGCAAGCGTGAGTACCAGATCATCTTTCACTCGGATGACAAACTCGATTACGAGCATATCGGCGGTAATTACGTCTTCCGCACTCACGATGTGGATGGCATCGCCCACATGCTGGAAACTGTCTCTGCCAAAGGCTGGACGCTGGTTGACCTGTCTATGCGCGAATCGGCGTTGGAGGAGATCTACGTCAAGCTGATGACGACTGAATAGTTACGAGCAAATTTCTTTTCTCAACTCCGCCTTTTGAACCTTGCCCATCGCATTGCGCGGCAGGTCTTGTTTGAAGACGATGGATTTGGGGGATTTGTACGGCGCGAGCTTTTCTCGACAAAAGCGCATCAACTCTTCGCCGGTAACTGTTTCACCTGCATTGAGCACTACCACCGCTGTGACCTTTTCTCCCCATTCCCTGTCAGGGCAGCCGATCACTGAGCAGGCGCTGATGGCAGGATGTTCTGCCAGCACACGTTCCACTTCGGGCGGGTAGATGTTGAGCCCGCCGCTGATGATCAGGTCTTTGGAGCGGCCGCATAAGGTCAGGTAACCGTCCGCTTCGAGGTATCCCAGATCTCCGGTTTTGAACCAGCCGTCGGCGGAGAAGGAGGCGGATGTTTTGTCGGGCTGATTCCAATAGCCTTTGAAGACGTTCGGTCCGCGTAGTTGCACATCTCCGATCTCTCCAGTTAAAAGAATCTCCTCTGTCTCTGCGTTGACGATGCGGATCTCCACGCCGGGCAGGGGCGGCCCCACCGAGCCGATGCGCCGCTCGCCGTTCAATGGATTGGAACAGTTCATGCCTGTTTCGGTCATGCCATAGCGTTCGAGTAATGTATAGCCAAAGATTTTTTGAAAGCCGGTAAATGCATCGTCTGGCAGGCGGTCTGAGCCGGATGTAATGAGGCGGACTTTTGACAGGTCGTATTGCTGTGCGTTGGGAAAATCGAGCAGGCGTTGATGGATCGTTGGCACGGCCATGAAGACCGTACATTGGCCGCTTGAAAGAAGTTCGAGCGTTCTTTGTGTGTTGAACTCACGCATTAGCAGTGTGGTTGCTCCGGCGTACAGGGCCCCATGTAAGGCTACGAATAATCCATGCACGTGAAAGATGGGCAGGACATGAAGGAGGGTGTCATCCGATTGCCAGCCCCAGGCCTGGTGAAGAGATGCGAGATTGGAGATCAGGTTTCCGTGTGTGATCTCGGCACCTTTGGGACGGCCGGTCGTGCCGCTGGTGTAGATGATAATGGCAGTATCAGAAGGCTTGGAGATTGGAGAATTGGATGCTGGAGATTTGTAATTGGCGATTCGGGTTTGAAATCCTTCCGGTGCGGATGGATCCAGAAAAATACATTCCTTCAGATCGGGAAGTTCAGGAAGAATCGCTTGAGTTTTCTCTTTGGACGATCCAAGTGCGAAAAATAATTTTGTCACTGAGTCTTCGAGGAAGTACTTCAATTCATCAGCCGGGTAGGCAAGATTAAGTGGCAGGGTAATCGCTCCCAGGCGTACAGTTGCCAGATGTAGAAGAATGAACTCAAGCGATTTGGAAAGTTGTAGCGCGATGCGGTCGCCAGGTTGAAGGCCCAGGCTTTGCAAATATCCTGCCGTTTTATCGATCAATTCATTCAATTCCGCATAGGTGATACGCTGAAGCGGCGGGTCGATAAATTCCAGCGCAATTTTGTTTGGGTACTTGTGAACGTTTTCGGTAAAAGAGTTTAGGAAGGACATGGGTTTGTCTCGCGCTCCATAAAAGAAATAATAATATCAAGAAAGCCTGCCAGCGCATCGGCTCCTGAGGTTTCGCCAACGGAAAGCAATTTTTGAATCTGCAATTGGATGTTGGAATTTTCGCCCTTGTCAAGCGCATCAAAGAATTCATGCCACAAGACTCCTGCTTTGCCTCTTTCTGCTGCCCTGAGCCATGCCGCCGATAGGGAAGTGGTGGATGGCGCGGCGGTATCTACGATCTCTTTAGCAAAAGAGTATGCGATCTCTGGCGGGTGAATGATCCATACCGCGTACAATGCGCCAAGAATATAGTCGTCACCTGCCGGAGTGAGTCCCTGCCCCAAACCAGCGATCTGGCGTGTGATGGAGAGAGCAGTGGGAATATCCAAGTTGACGAGGGCAGAGGAAAAAGCGGAAGTTAATTTAGAAGGAAATAGGGAATTGGAAATAGGGAATTGGAGGAGTGGGCTGAGAAATTTGTTTCTTTGTGCATGGAGGTTAACCCAATTAGGGCGTGGCTTCCACATCTTCGCGTAGTCAACAAAGATTTCTAAAGCGCCTACTTTAAGTCGTTTCGGTTGCACTGCAATTGAGGAGTGTTGATCAAGATGCTCGGAAAATAAGACCGTATTTTCTACAACAAGATTGAAGGGGCCGTTTCCGATCTGCGGCGTGACGACGGATAAAACCTCCCTGCGTTCATTGATCAAATTGCAGGCATGCTCGAAAACATGCAAAATTCCCGGATGGCGCGAGGTCGTCAGCCAGTTGTTTACAGCGGGGGCAAGGGAAATTGTTTTAATGGGTCGCATCTTGTTCTTTCATGTTTCTACGGATAAATGTTTCGAGCGATGTAGGCTCTCTCTTTAAAACCCATCTCAGCACATTCGGATTTCCTGGAAGCCCCCATCCGTTGTAGTACTCGAACATCCTTAGTAGATGTTCGAGTGTGTACATGTTTATCCCGGATACACGGGATTTCCAGTTGTGGATCTCTTCTTTTTCAGCGCGGACTTTTCGCCTCAACACGACCTCAAACAGTTCTGCCACCTCAGTGTGGGGCAATGGGGATGTGCCAACGAGTTCATAGGTTGCATTTTCATGACCTGGCTCGGTCAACACGATCTTTGCAGCTTCAGCAAGGTCTTCAAGGTCGATAAAACTGAATTTGGAGTCGACAGAATATGGGACGCGCAGCAGGCCGTCTTCAAGAATAGCTTTCCAGCCTGCCAGCAGATTTTGCATGTAGGGCGCAGGCTGCAGGATGGTGAAGGGGAGCCCGGCCTCGAAAAGCATTTCTTCCACCTGCAGTTTTTGCCAGTGATGATTCATCTTTTCGGTTTGTGGGTGCAGGACGGAGTGATAGACGAAATGCTTCACTTTGCTGTTGCGTGCTGCGTCGATGACTAATTTGCCAATGCCGGTTTCATCCGGATTCATATTCGGGCAGATGTGGTAAACACTCCGCGCACCTTGCATGGCAGAACGGATTGCAACCTCATCTCGTAAGTCGCCGACGATAACCTTCTCCGCGCCGAGGGATTTCGCAACCGAAACACTCGTTTCATGATGGACAAAAGCGCAAACGCTGGCAACATTTGCGAGCGTCTTAAGGATGGCTCTGCCTGTCTTTCCGCTTGCGCCTGTGAGGAGGATCATAGGTTTAATATACCCGATTGTCGCTTCATTCCAGTCTTGCCAAAACAGAATATATGTTCTAAAATAAACAGGTCGTTTATCAACCCATTACAGTTTATTGATTGAAAGGATGTGCAGCATGTTGAATTTGAATTCGGTCATGATCGGAACGAAGCAGCCCCTTGTTTTGGCGGCTTTCTATGAAAAAGTCCTGGGTAAACCAGCAGACATGAACGACCCCGAGAATGGTTTTTGGGGTTGGCAGGCGGGGGGCATGTTCATGGGAATCCTGAATCATTCCGAAATGGGCGGCAGCACAAAAGATCCGGGGCGTATCATGCTCAATTTTGAAACTCCGCAGGTCAAGGAGGAGTTCGAGCGGATCAAATCCCTTGGCGGGACGGTCATCAAGGAACCGTATGATATGGGCGGTGGTTGGATCGCTACACTGGCCGACCCGGATGGCAATTATTTTCAATTGATGAGCCCAATGGGATAACTCATCATGCGAAGGTTGATCGTCTTTAACCATATATCTCTCGATGGTTACTTTACAGATGAAAATAATGATATGAGTTTTGCGCGCAATCCAAGGCCTGATGCCGAGTGGGATGCCTTTGTCTCTGGCAATGCTGGCAGCGGAGGTACGCTTGTGTTTGGGAGGGTCACATACGAACTCATGGCCAGTTTCTGGCCCACATCCATGGCGGCAGAACAGATGCCCGATGTTGCTGAACGGATGAACAGCCTTCAAAAAGTTGTATTTTCGAGGACGCTGGATATCGTATCATGGCAAAATACCAGACTGGTAAAGAGTGACCTGGCGCATGAGATACGAAAGATGAAACAAGAATCTGGGGAGGATATGGTCATCTTTGGAAGCGGCAGCATTGTTTCCCAGCTGGCCCGGGAAAACCTGATCGATGAATACCAGATCGTGGTGGATCCGGTTGTGCTTGGTAAAGGCAGGACAATGTTCGATGGAACTAAAGAAAAGCGAACTCTCAAACTGGTTAGATCCCGAACGTTCAACAATGGGAACGCATTGCTTTGTTATGAGCCAAGGGAAACCTGATTGATGGACGGGATTATGGAACAGTTACCAATACAATTGTGCCAATGTCAATGTGACAGAAACGGATATTTCTTCCATGGAAACTTATGACGATGATCTCCGCAGATTTGAGGCACAGGGAGCCATGTCCCTGCCGGTTGCCAATCATCAAGGCTATGTGGAACAGGATGGTGCTCGAATCTGGTATGCAGCTTATGGTGCCGGGCAGCCCGTGATCCTTTTGCATGGCGGTCTTGGTCATGGCGGGAATTGGGGCTATCAAGTTCCGACACTGATGGATAGCGGCTATCACGTGGTTTTGATCGACAGCCGCGGCCATGGGCGCAGTACGCGTGATGCGCGACCATATTCTTATGAGTTGATGGCATCTGATGTGTTGGCAGTGATGGATGAGTTGCACCTGGAGAAAGTTGCCCTGGTAGGGTGGAGCGATGGGGCATGTACTGCATTGGTCATTGAGTCGATGGCCCCTGAACGTGTTGCAGGTGTATTCTTCTTTGCCTGTAACATGGACCCGAGCGGCACAAAGGAATTCGCAATGACTCCGGTCATCCAGCGCTGCTTTGACCGACATGTAAAAGACTATGCACAATTATCCGCCACACCAGGTATGTTCGGTGAGTTTTCAGATGCAGTCGGCCTTATGCAAAGAACGCAGCCTGATTATTCGGCGCAGGACCTGGCTGGGATCCGTGTGCCGGTTGCGATCGTTCATAGTGAGCATGATCAATTTATCAAACTCGAACATGCCGAATATCTTGCCCGCAGTATTCCAAACGCGGAATTTGTCAGCCTGCCCGGAGTGAGTCATTTCGCGCCTCTGCAGAGACCTGATCAATTCAATAACGCGGTACTTTCATTTCTCGGAAAGATTTTCAAGAGAATATGATAGAAGATCTAAATGGGGGAGATCAAGTTATCCCTGTAAAGAGATGATCACCGACATCAAAATTTTGTGAGCTATCGTCGGTGACTATGCTATGATGAGGCCATACATTTCAATGCAGAATATTTACCCGTAGAGGCATGCATATGAAGGCTTTTATATATGAAAAGTATGGTTCACCTGATGTTCTTCATCTTGCTGAAGTCGCAAAACCCGTCCCCGCGGACGATCAAATTCTGATCAAGATTCATGCAGTATCCATCAACGGTTCGGATAGGGAAGGATTGATCGGCAAGCCTTTATATGCCCGCATAGGAGGATTGCCCAATAATAATATCCTCGGCTCGGATATCGCAGGGCGAGTCGAAGCCGTGGGCAAACACAACACGGAATTTCAAGTGGGCGACGAGATATTCGGCGAAATTCCAGGCTATCATGGCGGTTTTGCAGAATACGTTTGCACGCGCGGAAAAACCATGGCACGCAAACCAGCTGGGATGACCTTCGAGGAGGCGGCTTCCATCCCACAGGCAGGAGTGATCGCACTGCAGGCGATGCGAGAAAAAGGACAGGTTCAGCCGGGGCAAAAGGTTTTGATCAACGGCGCGGGTGGCAGTGCCGGGACATTTGCTATTCAACTTGCCAAACTATACGGCGCGGAAGTGACCGGCGTGGATAGCACAGGCAAGATGGATTTTTTGCGTTCCCTTGGCGCTGACCATGTTATTGATTACACACGTGAAGACTTTACGAGAAATAGAGATCGATATGATTTGATCCTCGACGTCATCGCACATCATTCGGCGTTTGCATATGTACGCGCGCTAAAATCAAATGGCACGGCTTTTTTCGTAGGTGGGTCTGTTAGGACACTTTTCCAGATATTGCTCATGGGTCCATTGATCAAAAGAATTACGGGTAAACGTATACAAATCCTGGCGGTTCCGCAGAACAGAAAAGATTTACTTGCCATCATAGAGCTTTGCGAGGCAGGCAAAGTCCGCCCTGTGATTGATAGAAAATATCCGTTCAACGAAATTCCCGAAGCGATGCGTTATGTTTCAAATGGACATGCGAAGGGAAAGGTTGTTATCACTGTTGTATAGATACTACCCTGACTACACTTTGGGGATGTTTGCAGGTTTCAAGCTTTATGAATTGGGATAATTGTGATTTCGTATGAAAGCGATACTTTGGACAAAATATGGGTCACCTGATGGACTTCAACTCAATGAGGTGGAAGAGCCAACCCCAAACGATAATGAAGTCCTGATCAAAATCCATGCGGCTACCGCGTCACGGGCGGATACAGAGTTCCGCAGGCTCAAACTCCCTTTCTTGTTCTCGATACCCATTCGACTCTATATTGGGGTCATAAGGCCAACCCGAATAAAGATACTTGGAACAGAGTTTGCGGGAGAGATCGTCGCCACTGGCAAAGAAGTAACTAAATATCAAACAGGCGATCAGGTTTATGGATATACCGGCCTTGGCATGGGAACCTATGCGGAATACCTGTGTCTGCCTGAAGAGCCTTCTGCACTTGCAAGTGTGATGGGGAAAAGACCGCTCAACATAACATACGAGGAAGCTGCTGCCGTCCCATTTGGCGGACTCGAAGCCCTGCACTCTCTTGAAAGAGTAAACATCCAGCCAGGGGATAAAGTTTTGATCGTAGGCGCAGGCGGAAGCATCGGCACGTATTCCGTCCAGTTAGCCAAACATTACGGTGCGGAAGTGACAGGCGTGGATAGCACAGGAAAATTGGACATGCTGCGTTCCATCGGCGCAGACCATGTCACTGATTATAGGCGGGAGGATTACACAAAAAACGGTCAGAAGTATGATGTCATCATGGACACAATAGGCGGGAGTCCGTTTGCAGGGAGTATAAGATCACTCAACGAGAATGGGACCTATCTGAACGTGAACCCCAAAATGGTTCACAGGCTTCAAATGGGATGGACATCGGGCGGAAGTAATAAGAAATTACTCTCCTGGGAAGCAGGGTATACGACCGAAAACCTGTCTAAGCTCAAAGAGTTGATCGAAGCAGGGGCGATAAAACCAGTCATTGATCGAACCTATCCTTTGGAGCAGATCGCCGAGGCGCACCGATACGTAGAAACAGATCAGAAAAAAGGCAATGTAGTGATCGTAATTAAGTAGAAACTACAAGAAGAAATATTTAATGGCGAATGAATGAATGTACCCGATCTTACTTTGCAGGGAATTGGATGAGGCCATAGCTTTCTATGAGACCCTTGGGTTTAAGAAAACCTACCGCCAATTACGTCCAAACCCATATGCAACAGTGGCACTTGAAGATATGGAGATCCATCTATTCAGTATGGATGGATTCGATCCAGCAAACTCATACTGCAGCGTCATCATCGCAGTGCCTGACCCCGACAGTCTTTATCGTTTCTTTGCATTAAGGCTGAGAGAAACATATGGCAAATTACCTATGGCAGGTATTCCTCGTATTCTGCGGCCCCGCAAGAAATATGGCACGGTCAGCGGATTCAGCATTGTTGACCCGGGTGGCAACTGGCTGAGAATTTACAAACTGGGAGATACCGAACAGGAAGACTCAGCCAAGGAAGTCGATGGGCTGGCTGGTTTCATCAATGTTGCCGCCCGGTTGGGAGATGCACATGGAGACGAAGTGCTTGCGCTCAAAACACTCGAAGGCGGCATAAAACGATTCCCAGACGCGCCAGCCATCGAACGCGCAAAAGCATACCTATATCGAGCGGAATTGGCGATACGGACAAAGAACTTTGAGTTGGCGAGATCATCATTTGACCTTGCGAAATCCCTCGAACTGGCTGACGATGAAAAGGCTTCGGTTGTAGATGAATTTGCTCATGTGGAAGGGCTTCTGAATCAAGAGTAGCCAATTCCCTCTCCGACTGAGAGAGGAGCTGGGGGTGAGGTCTAATGGATACAACAAACCTTGTATCAAGCAATGTAAATACTTCATAATGCCACCTGATATTGATACCTCACAAGCCCTTTTTCTTGGCGAAAAGGGCTTGTGAGGTATTATGCTTATTTGAATACCTTGACAGGCATAGTAATGTGGTGTACACTGCACCTATGGAGATGAAATCATGACTGACAACAAAATCTCTGCGGATTTACTCAGAGGCCATACCGACACTATCATCCTGAAGCTGCTGATGGATGGCGATAGATATGGGTATGAAATATCAAAATTAATCCATATAAATTCCGGCGGCGAGTACGAGCTTAAGGAAGCCACCATGTATTCGAGCCTGAAACGGCTGGAAGGGGAGGGCTGTATCACGTCCTATTGGGGTGATGAGACTCAAGGTGGAAGAAGGAAGTATTACCAGATCACCAAAAAAGGCAGGCAGCTTTATTCTGAAAACAAGAGTAATTGGGAGTATGCCAAGCGTGTACTCGATAACTTATTATAAGGAGATGTAATGTTATGAACGAGAAAATAAACCAATATTTGAACGGTGTTTTTGCGCCTTACGATGGAGTAAAAAGTGTTGCCGAACTCAAGGCTGATCTGCTCGCCGATTTACAGGAACGCTTTCGTGAACTCAAAGCCGAAGGCAAGGATGATGAAACGGCTCTTGAGATGACCATTGACAGCATTGGTGATATCGAACAAACGGTGCAGGAGGTTGCCAACCTCTCCCGCTCGCTGGAGCGACAGGTGTTGACAAACTTTAGCGCCAGCAACTTGCCAGAGAGCGACTTTGCGGGCGTTACAGTTCATAAAGGAAAATATGAAGCCAGCGCGTTACGCGGTTCCAACTTTGCAGGCGCCGACCTGACAGGCAGCTCCTTTAAGGCAAGCGATGTGGCTGAGGCTAATTTCGACGGAGCGAATCTGACAGACTGTACCATGTACGTCAGTGACTTTACAGGCGCGAGCTTCGACAAAACCATTCTGGTGCGTACCGAATTCAACACATCTGACCTGACCCGCGCAAAATTCAGCGATGTAAAATTTATTGATGTCAAGCTGACTACGACCGACCTTAAAGATACGATCTTTGAAAACTGTGTCTTTAGCGGCGTGGATTTTAAGACCATCGATTTGAGAGGGGTGTGCTTTGACGGGCAGACCTTTATCGGAGTCAAGTTCGACATGGCATCGCTGAATGAAGCTTCCTTTAAAGGCGCGACCTTTAAAAATGTGTCCTTCCTGGCAGCGATCACCTGGCATACCTGGTCTAAGAAACATTACCGTGCCATAAAAACCATTAACTTTGAAGGCGCAACGATGGATAAGTTGACCTATGCCACCCTCAAAGGTTTGGAAGCCGATCTGTCCAAGGTTACTGTCATCTGAGGAGTAAAGAATATGCAAACCAATGCGATCCAAGTGAATGGGCTGCATAAGTCCTACAAACAGCTTCAAGTCCTAAAGGGCGTGGATTTCGAGGTACAAAATGGTAGTATCTTCGCCCTGCTCGGTTCCAATGGCGCAGGCAAGACCACGATTGTCAAAATCCTCACCACCCTGCTCGAACAGGATGGCGGAACCGCCGCTGTCAACGGATTTGATGTTGCATCAAAGCCCGACAATGTGCGGCAGTCGATCAGTCTCACCGGGCAGTTTGCTGCCGTGGACGAGATCTTAACCGGGCGGGAAAATTTGATCATGATCGCCAGACTGCGGCACCTCGACAATCCGCGTCAAATCTCTGACGATTTGCTGAATCGCTTCAGCCTGAACGATGCTGCCGACCGCAGAGTTTCCACCTATTCTGGCGGTATGCGCCGCAGGCTCGACATTGCCATGAGCCTGGTAGGGAAGCCACAAATTATTTTCCTCGACGAGCCAACCACCGGGCTTGACCCCGAAGCACGCCTTGAAGTTTGGAAGATCGTCAAAGAGCTTGCTAACAATGGCACGACGGTATTTCTGACCACGCAGTATTTGGATGAGGCAGAGCAGCTCGCCAACCGAATTGCTATTCTGCATGAGGGGAAAATTATTGCCAATGGCACACTCGCGGATCTGAAAAAGCTGTTTCCGCCCGCGAAGGTGGAATATATTGAAAAACAGCCAAACCTCGAGGAAATATTCCTCGCGATCATCGGCAAGAAGGAGAAGATTTAATGGAAACGATCAATAAACACTATTTCAGCGATATGGGCGTCATGCTTGGACGTTCCATGCGCCATATTCTGCGCAGCATGGATACCATCATCACGGTCACCATTACTCCCATCGCGATGATGCTATTATTCGTCTATGTGTTGGGCGGTGCAATCCAAACCGGCATGGATAACTATGTGAATTACCTGTTGCCTGGCATTCTGTTGATGGCGATTTCAAGCGGCATTGCCTATACGTCATACCGTCTGTTCATGGATATGCAAAGAGGCATCTTTGAACGCTTCCATTCCATGCCGATAGCACGTTCGGCGGCACTATGGGGGCATGTGCTCACCTCTCTGGTATCCAATGCGATTTCGGTGGTCGTCATTATTTTAGTCGCGCTCCTCATGGGCTTCCGCTCGTCGGCAGGGATATTATCCTGGCTTGCTGTGGCTGGTATCCTCGCGCTGTTTACCCTGGCTTTGACCTGGATCGCGGTGATCGCCGGACTATCTGCCACTTCGGTGGACGGTGCGGGTGCCTTCGCCTATCCACTGATCTTCCTTCCATTTATCAGTTCGGCGTTTGTGCCGACCGAAACGATGCCGTCAGTTGTCCGTGCCTTTGCCGAGAACCAGCCAGTGACCTCGATCGTGAATGCGATCCGTGCACTGCTGGCAGGTCAGCTTGTCGGTAGTGATGTTTGGGTTGCGCTTGCGTGGTGTGTCGGGATCATGCTCGTGGCTTACTTTTTTGCGATGCGGGTCTATAAAAAGCGGATGTGAAAACAACACCTTCGCCAAAAGCAGCTTGAGAAAGTAGGGCTTTTTGTAGCAGAGTAAAAGTCGGCCAAGACCAAAACTCATCACAAAAGGCCCATAATATTTAAGCGCTTTTACAACTATGGTTGATATTCCTATCCTGGTAAGCGAACGTCGGCTTATGTGAGATATAAAATCTCACAGTCATTCTTGTACATAATATAAGATAGCAAGAAAAGTCAAGAAGCGGCATTGTTTCTGCTGTATAGTTGGGGCACGAGGCACAGGTGATATTTACGACCAACGAGAAATACGAGCAGGCGATCCTCTCGACGCTGATTCATATTCGAACACATCTTGAAAGCGACCTTAGGCTGGACATGTTGGCAGAACGCGTCGGGTTTTCGGCGTATCATTTTCATCGTATCTTTCGGGATGTCATCGGTGAACCCGTCAAGGAATGGGAATCTTACTATTATGCTAGATTTGAATGAAATGAAACCAATAGATGAGTTTTATGAATATCGTGAGTATGTTCAAAAGAATCAGGAGCAAATATTCCTACAAAAACCTTCCAATATCCAGCATATTCTTTTCTGTCAGGTATCTTGTACTCACGATCAGAACTCTGGAATCTCCCAAAACTTCTTGGTAGTGATTTTTTATTCGTTCACAATCCAATGGCTAATAATATCTTAGATAAGAAACATGTACATAGAGGGAAATATTATTGGGTCGAGGACGATTAGTTAAAATTTAATAAAAATACATAACTGTATTCAATAAAATAATGGGGAAAAAGAAAAAGCCGATGGTCAGAATCAACCACCGGCTAAGAAAGAAGCGGGGCGGTCTCGATACGTCCCGCGAAAATCATGCGGGACTATTCGACCAACAACTTCATCCAATGACTATTTACCACTCACCAATTCCCACAATCGATTCGAGTTCAACGGAATTTCCAAAATCTCAAAATCTACATCGTGTAATGCATCTTCCAACGCCTGTGCAAACAGCGGACCGACGGGAATCGCGCCCGCCTCGCCCGCGCCCTTCACGCCCATCGGGTTGAGCGGCGAAAGCGTAACGCCATGTCCCGTTTCGATGCGCGGCACATCCAGGCTCGTGGGCAGGTGATAATCCATGAACGTGCCGTTGAGCAGTTGCCCGTTTTCGTCGTAGGCGAGCCGCTCGTAAAAGGCGTTACCGATTCCCTGTGCAACACCACCGTGAATTTGTCCATCGAGAATCAGCGGGTTGATCACCTTGCCGCAATCGTGTACGACGAGATATTTCTGGATTTTGATTTGCATCGTCTCGGGATCGACCTCCACGATCATGGCGTGGATGCCACTGGCAGTGGCGCCTCTTTCCGGACCGAAATAGTTGGTCGCTTCGAGCCCAGGCTCCGTCCCAGGCTTGACCGCGCCGCGCATCGGATTCGCTTTGCCCGCCAGTTCACCTAGTGAAATGGACAGGCGCGGAATGTCCTGCACTTTGACAATGCCATCGGCAAGTTCGAGTTCATCTTCGGGCGCGTTGAAATGTTCTGAGGCAAGTTTGAGAATTTTCTTGCGTACAACGATAGCGGCTTCATTGATGGCATTGCCTGCCACGACCGCGCCACGGCTGGCAAACGTGCCTGCGCCCCAATAGAACTGGTCGGTATCGCCTGTGACGACATCGATTTGATTAACGTCCACGCCGAGCTGCTCCGCGACGATCTGCGCAAAACTCGTGAAGTGACCCTGTCCCTGCGTGCCAACGCCTGTGACGACCGAGACACGTCCACTGCTCATCACTTGCACCTTCGCGCCTTCGTACGGTCCGATGCCTGTGCCTTCGACATAGGCGACAATGCCAATGCCAACATGTTTGCCTTCGGCGCGTAGCTTCGGTTGGGTTTCGTTGACAAACTTGTGATAGCCAATTTTTTCGAGCGCGTGATCGAGCAACGGTTCATAATTACCGCTGTCATATACAAGCGGAGCAAAATCCTGATAGATGATCTCGTTGTTGTAAGGGAATTGTTCTGGCTGGATAAAGTTGCGTCGGCGGATTTCGGCGCGGTCGATCTTTAATTCTTTTGCAGCAATATCTAACAAGCGCTCGATAACGAATACGCCGTGCTGACGTCCCGCGCCGCGATACGGTGTGACAATGGTCTTGTTGGTAAAGACCGCCGTAAATTGGGACTGATAATTTGGAATGTGATACGGTCCAAGCAATGTACATTGGCTGTTGAGCGGCACGGTCAAACCATAGGGAGCATACGCGCCTGTGTCGTGCAGAAAGGAATCCTGTACGCCAAGAATGTGACCATCCTTATCAAATGCGGCTTCTGCATCGTGTATCTGTCCGCGCTCGTGGGTGGTGGCGACAAAATTTTCGGCGCGATCCTCGATCCATTTGACGGGGCGGTTCAACTTCATGGCCGCCCACGGGACCAGCACTTCCTCCTGATAGAACATCATGATTTTCGGACCGAATCCGCCGCCGATGAACGGAGCAATGACGCGGACGCTCCGCTCCGACAAGCCGAGCATTCCCGCCAGCCCGTTTCGAATCACAACCGGGGCCTGTGTGGTGTCCCAAACGGTTAATCGTCCCGCACGCCCGTCCCACTCCGCGACGATGCCGCGGTTCTCGATGGCGGCGGCGCAGCCGTGCTCATATTTGAATTGGCGGTTGATAACCAGCGCCGCGTCCTTCTTCGCCGCTTCATAATCACCTTTTTTCTGCACAACGTGCGCGGCAATGTTAGACGGAATATCATCGTGGACAGCGGGCTTGATATTTGATTCCCAAAATTTCCCAATATCAACAAAAGCTTCGAGTGGTTCATAGTCGATCTGAATATCAGCCAGCGCATCTTCGGCAATGTAGCGACTCTCCGCCAACACCATCACAATCGGCTCGCCCGCAAACTTAACCTTGTCCTTCGCGAGCGGAACTTGTGTCTTTTCATTGAAGATAATGTCATCCACGGGTGGGGGAGAGACAAGCAGCGGCCCGGGCCTCCAGTAATCGCCCAGATCATTGGCGGTGTAAATTGCAACCACACCTTCACGTTGAAGCGCTTGCGAAACGTCGATGCTAGTTATTTTCGCATGTGCATATGGACTGCGCACGAAGGCAACGTGGAGCATGTGAGGAAGATCCACATCATCTACAAATAATCCCTGCCCCGTGAGCAGACGCGGGTCTTCGTTGCGTTTGATCCGTTCGCCGAAATATCGAGTTGCCATGAAGCCTCCAGTCAGTCTCTAATCTCTAATCTCTAATCTCTAGTCTCGGTTTATCAAGAGACTAGAGATTGGAGACTGTTGATTATGCCCACGCCACCGCTCTACAAAACGCGGCTTCACCGCCTTTGAACTTCCATGGGAAGACGCCGAGCGTGATGCGTTTATTGTGCAATTCCTTCAAGCCAATGTCGCCGCCGAGATTTTCGACGTGGATGCAATCATGCGGGAACAAGGCGTTGTGGGTCAGTTGATATGCCGAATCGGGGAAGAGTTCATCCATCTTATCCGCACCGAACTTGGCTTCAGTCTTCGCGCGGACTTTCTGCCAATGTTCTAATCCTCCCTTGCCCAAGAAGCGACCGATGGGCAGGTTCATCGGATGGTCGGTGGAGATCATGTCCACGCCCCAGATGTGTATCTTCTTTTTGATGAGCCAGTCGCAAATGCTGAAATGCGGACCTGGGTGACGCTGGATGTACCGCTCCTCGTCCGCTTCTTCACCGAAGAAGGAGTATTTGTGCCAGCCAGTGTGGATGAACAAAATATCACCATCCTGCACATCCGCGCGCTTTTCGATGTCTTCAGGTGTAAATAAACCAACATCGTCAAGCATGTCGCTCAGGTCAACGATCACGCCGGGGCCGTAGCACCATTCGATGGGAATCTGGTCAATAGTCTTGCCTTTGGTCACAAAGTGGCGAGGTGCATCCAAGTGCGTGCCCATATGATTTGACGTTTGGATGTACTGCGCATTCACTCCATGTTCCGATTTTCGTTTGATGTATTTCACTTCAAACGGTGGATAAAACGGCCAGAAGGAACAGTCAGCGTTGAGGTCTTGGGAGAGATCGTAGATTTTTGTCATTTGAAACTCCTTTTGTGGGATAGAGATTTGAGACTAGAGACTGGAGACTGTAGGTAATGTCGTTAGCCAGTCGAGTTGGAGATCGGTGAAGAGAGGTGTGGAATCGTCGAGCCAACTGTCAACGATATATTCCTCGCTTGGTTCGCGGATTGATTTCGACTGGGCTTTGTTGTCCTTTCGTTGAGATTTCAAACTATTTGCAAATGTATTCAATTGACGTGCCACATCGGATAAGCGAACTGCGTAAGCCCTCACCTCTTCTGCTGGCATAAGTTCACGCGCAAGAGCGCGGTTCAACCAGAACTTTGATTCAAACAAACTTCCACGTGAATAATACAAGAACTGAAGTTTCTCCCCATAATTGAAACGACCATACGATTCAGCAATGTTTGCGCCAATGGAATCAGCCGCTCTCGCCATTTGCTTACCAACAACATCCTTTGCAAAATCTTCCCATTGCACAACACGTTTCCAGATCGCATCAGCAATGTTTTCTGCATTTTGTAAAATCTTCAAATCCTCAAGTTCTGTCGCCATCGCGCTCCTCCATCAAGCAGTCTCTAGTCTCTAATCTCCAGTCTCTTTTACAACCCATACTTCTCAGCATAGGCAAGTAAAGCCTGTTCAAATATCTTCAACGGCGGCCTTACCAACCCTGCACCCACTTGTCCAACACCCGCATTCTTGTGAGCAATGCCTGTGTTGATTCTCGGTGTGATTCCCAACTCAACGACTTTGCGAAGGTCAATACCTGTGGGAGTGCCGCGAAAATCGAGCACAGGCATCGTAAAGAACTTACTTTCAGAAAAAGTAATCTCATACATTTCAAGTGTCGCGCTGACCGCATCCTTAGGTGTGCCGCCCACAAAGGTCACAATTGCAGGGGCTGTTGCCATGGCAAATCCGCCAATACCAGCAGTCTCTGTAATCGCGCTGTCGCCAATATCTGAGTTCGCATCCTCTTGGGAAAAGCCTGAGAAAAACAGACCCACTGGAATTTCAGCGGGAGCCGTGAACCATTCCTTCTCGCCAAGCCCGCTAACGCGAATTCCAAAATCCGTGCCGTTACGCGCCATGGTTGTGACGATGGTGCTACCTTCCACTCCATGAGCGGCATCGGTCATGGCTTTGCATGCCGCCATGACCGGGTTCAATACGCTCAAGGCATTATCGCCGATGAATTGCAACACCTCAGACATCGCCGCATTGTCCTTCATTGTTTTTGCGATCAACGGCGCAAGCAGCTTCAAATAGATGAGCGACCCTGCTTTGTTGCGATTGTGCCCTTCGTCGCCCATGTGCAGCGCTTCCGCGATGAGCGCACGCATGTCGATCCCATTCGACGCGGCGAGTGCATCTGTCAATGCCGTGCCAAGCACATCGTTCATCCAATGCAGTTTTTTCAATACCTCTTCGCTGTATGCGCCATAGCGCAAAACTTTTCCATACCCCTCGTTCAAATTGGAAAACGATTTGTTCCCATGTTCGGCATTTTCCACTACATAGACTTTCATCGAAGCAGATGTGACTCCCGCCATCGGACCGACCGCGCCGTGGTGATGACAGGAATCAAATTCGACTTCGCCTCTTTCTACCATTGAAGTTGCTTCTGTTTCCGAGCCTGCCAGCCCCTCGAACAGCATCGCCCCAATGACCGCCCCTTTTAGCGGACCAGACATCCGCGCCCACTCGATCGGCGGACCCGCGTGAAGGATCAAGTTATCCTTCATATCGGGGATAACATCGCGTGCGGGAGCAACGCCTTTGAGAATGGGTCGCGCTTCCATGAGGCGGTTGATGGCAGTGGTGTTGGCAGTATCAATATTCATAATCATCTCCATTCAATAACTGGAGACTTGAGACTGACTAATCTCCAGTCTCTAATCTCTACTTCCGCATCTTCGCCAGCAAGTTTGCCAGCCTTTCATTTCCACCCGCAGGCGGACGCCACTCCACATGTACAGCCTGCGCGCCCTGCGATATCAGGCTTCCGTAAAATGATTCCAACCCAACGTTAATTCCGGCAAGCGGTTGTTTCAACTGCTCCAAATTCACAGGCGGGAATTGATCTGATTTTTGTTGACTAAACTTCAAACTGATATATTCCACTGCTTCTGCCGCAGTTCGAAATACAGCCACACCAGCTTGCATTAATTGGTCAATCTGAGATTGAATATTTTGCGGATCTTCATCTGTACCTATCACCATGGCGATAAATTCAATGTCTTTTCTTGAGGCTTGGATTTCTCGAATAGCAGGCACCAACTCTCCTGTAGGATCAAGATGCGAACCTTCACCGAGAACCACATCAAACAGGATCATCCCAACTTCTGAATCCGCGGCTTCCTGCTTCATACGGCGAATGCGTAAATCGTTGTCAATCATCGGATGCAAACGCCCAACCATGAAAAATTCATCACCTAAATCAATGATGGAATGGGCCTCACTCTTGAGTGGATTCTTTAGATTTTGATTCGCTGTGATTGGACCATTGGAATAAATAGGTGAGAGACTAGCTTGCAAACCGAGCAAAGTTTCATACGCGAGAGTTCCACCAGAAAATATCCCACGTACATAGCCTTTACGGCTGTTAACGGATAACCACTTGCCGCTCACTGATACCTGGCGTACTGCAATCTCTGCGGCTTCGCTCAAACTAATTGCAAAACTCAAGTTTCCAATTTTTCTGGCGGGCGGGGGATAGCCAATGAAATAAATCACAACGGGTTTGCCCGTGGATAAGGAGGTGGAAATTAATTGTGTGGCAACCTCGGGTGAAGGCGGCTTGGAGATTAGGGTAATCACTTTTGTTTCCGGGTCGCGCGCTAAAACATCCAGTGCTTGTTGTGCAGTGATCGCGCCAACTTCCGATTTCAAATCTCGCCCACCGGTGCCGATGGCATGAGAGATGCCCGCGCCGAGATTGTGGATTTGCGCCGTTACGGCTTGTGTACCGGTACCTGACGCTCCAATCACGCCAATATTGCCGCGCCTGACTCGGTTGGCAAACCCTAATCCGATACCGTTAATAATGGCTGTCCCGCAGTCGGGGCCCATGACGAGCAGGCCTTTTTCGCGAGCCGATTTTTTCAAAGCGATCTCATCTTCGAGTGAGACATTGTCGCTGTAAAGGAAAACGTGTTTTCCTAATTCCAGTGCTTCACGAGCGACACCGGCCGCGTACCTGCCTGGGACGGAAATTAACACCCAATTTGCCTCCGGTAATTGTTTGACCGCAGAGCTCAGACTGCGCGGGCGGAAATCTTCTGAAACCGTGGAAGATTTTCTGCGTGCAAGTAACTCGTCAACTTTGCCAATGGCTTCTGTTGCAGAAGAATCATCCCTGGCTTTGACGACGATCAGCAGATCATCTGCGTTTGCCGGGATGTTCTCCGGGAGAAGATCATTTGCTGCCAGCAGGTCGCGATTGGCTTGGGTCGCCATGACAACGCCAGCATCCACGACGCCGGGCAAGCCAAGCAAGCCACGTTGAAGCTGCATCAATACGACCGAGTCGTAATAGGCTCCCGCGCGAACATTCCACTTGACGATGGTCATATTGTTCTTACAACTTTCTCCATATCACCTGCCCAGGAGAGCAGAGATTCATCCGTATTCCATTTGCCGACAACTTGTAATCCCATTGGCAGCCCTTCTTCGTTTTTGGTTGTAGGGATGTTGATCGCCGGGAAGCCGATCTGAGTCCATGGCAGGCACATGACGGGGTCACCGGTGCTTTCAAGCCCTTTGGGCGCAGGGCCGATGGCGGGTGGGCAGATCCAGAGATCGATGCTGTTGTCTGTCATAATTTGGGTGACCTGATTCCGAAATGAATCACGGGCAGAGAATAGAGATTGGAGATTGGAAACGGATTGTCCGCGTTTGATAAGGTCTGAGAATTTGGGGGAGTAGAGAGTTTCGTACTTAGCGAACCATTCTTTATGAACATTCGCCGCGTCATAAGACATGATGGCGTCGTGGCGATTTCGAATTTCCAGGTAATTGTCCATGACATTGACTTTCCGTAGGTCGTATCCTGCCTGGGCGAGGGAATTGCAAATTGTGTCGAAGCAGGCTAGGGCGTAGTCTGAAGCGCAGGCAAGGTAGGGACCTTCGGGGATTCCAAGGATCGGTTTTCGTTCCGCTGTCTTCCATTGCCAGTCTTTGATCAATATACTTGCAACTTGATTGGCTGTTGTCACATCGGGTGTAAAAAAACCAATGTGGTCGAAGGTTGGTGAAAGAGGAATAACGCCGCTGCGTGAGATGCGTTCGTAGGTTGGTTTGAAACCCACCGTGCCGCAAAATGCTGCTGGACGAATCACGGAGCCGATCGTTTGCGTTCCGAGGGCGATGTTGCATACACCCCTGCCAACCGCTGCTGCGGACCCGCTGCTCGAACCGCCCGGAGTATGCCCGGGGTTATGTGGGTTTCGGGTTGGGCCGGGCGTGAAGTAGGCGAATTCGGTTGTGACGGTTTTGCCCATGATGAGCGCGCCAGCATTTTTGAGTTGGGTGACGCTTTGGGCTTGCTGCCCTTGAAGGTCTTCTGTGGGCAAACGACTGCCTGCTTGTGTAGTGAAGCCGTCGGCGTGAAAAATATCTTTCACGCCGACGATCATGCCAAAGAGGGGAGGGCGGTTTGCGGGATTAGGGTAGCGTGACAGGAGTTCTTCGGCTTCTTTGTGTAATCGCTCGAAACGATTTGGCTCGGGGAGGAATGCAAATACGGAAGGCTCACATTTCTCAAAAAACGTTTCGATTTGAGAAATGTAATTCGAAGTTGGTAATTTGCCTGAACGAAATTCTTGAGCCAGCTGCGTGTGATTCATAATCGCCAATCTCTAATTCTCCAATTACGATTTATCAATTACTTCATCTTTTCAGCCGCCAATTTGACCGCATCGACGATATGCTGATAGCCTGTGCAACGACAGAGATTGCCGGAAAGCGCGTGGCGGATATCCTCTTCTGATGGATTTGGATTCTGTTTCAAAAAGGGGATGAGTGTCATCAAAATGCCCGGCGTGCAATACCCGCATTGAAGCCCGTGCGCCTCCCAAAAGGATTGTTGTAACGGATGCAAGTTGTCCTTATCCTTGGCGAGTCCTTCCACCGTTGTGATGTTATGCCCATCTGCCTGCACGGCAAAGATCAAACACGAGCGCATGGATTCACCGTCGAACAGAATCGTGCAGGCACCACACACGCCATGTTCACAGCCGACATGTGTGCCTGTGAGACCCAGTTCGTGGCGTAAAAAATCACTGAGCAGCAAACGCGGTTCCACGTTGAGTTTATATTCCTTTTCGTTGACGGTCAGGGTGATGGGAACAGATTGTGTCATTGCCGTTCTCCTGCGCGTTGGGTTGCCTGTGTCAGTGCTTTTTGTGTCAGTACTTTTGCCAGATGCCGCTGGAACTCAGGCGAGGTGTGGACGTTCCCAAATGGGTTGATCTCTTTTCCGCTGGCAAACGCGGCAGCAGATTGAATCAGCGGATCTTCGAGCGTTTCGCCTTCAAGACTTCTTGCGGTTTCCTTTGCATCCATTGGGCCATCGCCTGCATTCAGATAAACCAATTTTGCGCGGGTGCATTTTCCGTTTTCATTGAGCGTTACCAGTGCGGCAACTCCCATCAGGGCGTAATCTCCCACACGCGGCGCAACTTCCATGAATGACCAGCCTGTGTGCGGCGGCATGAACGGCAATTCGATCTCGGTCAGGATTTCACCAGGCTCAAGCGCCGTGGTGAACATACCCGCAAAAAAATCCTGTGCATCGATCCAGCGCTCGCCTGAGACGCTCTGCGCTTTGAGGCGTGCGTTCAATGCGAGCATCAACACGGGCAGTTCCGCAGCCGGGTCGGCATTGACGATGCTCCCGCCGATGGTGCCTCGATTTCGGATCTGTGGATGTGCAATAAAGGGAACTGCTTCATGCAGCAACGGCGTCTGCTTTTCTATGGAAGGATCGAACTCCAAATGCCGTTCGCGCGCCATTGCCCCAACTCGTATGACATTATTTTCTTCACGAATGTAACTCAACTCAGCCACCCGGTTTAGATCAATCAAAATACCGGGTTGCGCCACGCGAAAATTCATCGCAGGCACAAGGCTTTGCCCGCCCGCCAGAATCTTTGCTTCTTCTGAATATTGCCCCATCAATTCCAGGGCTTGTTCGATTGAAACAGGAGCGTAATATTCAAATGGAGCAGGTTTCATGGATATGCCTCTAAATGTACTGAGTGAAGAGAAAGCATCTTTAGATTTTTTGATATTGTTTCAGTTTTTTTGCAGCATTGTACTTTCCCCACTGCGGCGCATAAATTGTAATGTCACCTTTTAATAACATCGGTTTATCCCTTTCGATCAGAAACGGAATTCATGTCTTAAGTGGTGATACTTGGTCTAATTCATGTGATTATAACCCAAGCACCTGACCCTTTGCTGGATGTTGGTTTTGATTCCATGGTTACATCCGATCATTGCGACAAGTCTTGGTGGGTGAGTTGAACTGTGCGCGAAACGAAAAAGCAGTTATTGACAAACTCCATTCTTTTCAGGTATATTGTTATAATGTTATAACATTTAGCCTTGGAGGAAGTCTTTGGCTCACAAAACAAAAATACGAGCGGCGGCAGTACAGTTTGCGGTGACGGATAACGTCGCTGCGAATCTGCAAACTTGC
>JAEURI010000239.1 GCA_016789225.1 Anaerolineales bacterium | reverse complement strand
GACCAGATGCATTTGTGGCGTCAGGTGCTCCAAAAAAAAGGTTAGAGCATTGCCAATTGCTTTGTCTTCTATCACATGGTAGTCGTCTAGAACGAGGATAATATTATCGGGGATGGCAGCGATTTCATTGAGTAGGATGGTCAAAACGGATTCGATGGGCGGTAATTGAGTGGATTGAACCATCCGTAACGCCTCTGCGCCGATATTCGGAACAATGGTCTGCAGGGCAGCGATGAGATAGGTCAGCAAGCGTGTGTTTTCGTTATCCCCTTCGTCCAATGATAGCCAGGCAACCGGTCTCTCGCAGTTCACGATCCATTCTCTGACTAATGTGGTTTTTCCGAAGCCTGCGGGAGCAGAGATAAGGGTCAACTTGTGTCTGGAAGATAAACCCTCATTCATCCGTTCGATAAGGCGCGGGCGTGGAACCAGTTGTGTCCGCGCAGGAGGAATGTAAAGTTTAGTCATTAAAACTGGCGTAGACATAAATTTATTATAATCAGTTTATCGCGCGAGATTGCAGACCTGGCTTGAGGTGAAGAGATTCAATCCGCGCATCTAGCGAAGGCGCAGCAGCATCGTCCAAAGTTGATGATGCACAAATCAGATCCCTGCATCGCGTCAAAAGTGGATAAGGAATGTTTCGTCCTCACGAACAAACCCAATTTATTATCCTGATGAATGAAATAAAAATCCTCGCTTTTTCGCAGAGAATGGTGATCTCCACAATTTATTCCACAGTAGCTTGTTCCTCCTGCCCCAAACAGGTTCGTCGAACCCTTCTTGAACGTCAATGATAATCAAGGCAGTGCTTTGAGAAAGTTTTTTCATAGATAATCCTTTCACGTTATTTTGCCTATCTCTCTCCAATTACACGGACCACATTAACCCAACATGTAACTAGTTTTTACATCTTTCAAGGTTCGGGGGTGATATCATACAAAAGGTGAGTATGTAATTGCTATATAATATGATTATGGCACCCTCAATATTAGCCACAAAACTCTACATTCCACAACATTCTTCAAAAAAAGTTGTTGCCCGTTCTCGTCTGAACAAGCAGCTTTCAGAGGGCTTGGCAACAAGGCGCAAATTAACCCTCATCTCAGCCCCTGCTGGTTTCGGGAAAAGTACCTTAATCAGTGAATGGATTGCAGTCTGCGGACGACAAGCGGCTTGGCTATCACTGGATGAAAATGATAATGACGTCGCACGGTTTTTAGTCTACTTTATCGGCGCATTGAAAACCATTTCACCAAAGTTGGGAACGGATCTATCAGATGAGCTTCAATCTCCCCAAACCCCTCCGATCACTTCAATTCTGACAGCCCTGCTTAACGAGATAACAACTATTCTAAGCGATTTCATCCTCGTTCTTGATGACTACCACCTAACAGATTCAAAATCGGTCGATGATGCTCTCACTTTTTTGATTGACCATCTGCCTCCTCAGATGCATCTGGTCATCATCACCCGTGAAGACCCATCTTTGCCCATACCGCGACTGCGTGCCCGAAACCAATTGACCGAAATCCGCGCAACAGACCTGCGTTTTACCCCATTTGAAGCAACTGAGTTCCTCAATCAGGCAATGAACCTTGATCTTACCGTGGAAGAAATTTCCGCGCTGGAGTCTCGCACCGAAGGCTGGATCGCTGGTCTGCAATTGGCGGCGCTGTCCATGCAGGGACATCATGATGCCGCCAGTTTTATCAAGTCCTTTACGGGCAGTCATCGTTTTGTGCTCGATTATCTGATCGAAGAAGTTTTGGGACAACAGTCGGAAAAGATTCAGGCGTTTCTGTTGCGCACTTCCATTCTTGATCGCATGTGCGGCTCGCTGTGCGACGCCGTCCTGCTTGCCCCATCCACATCAGGGCAGGAGATTCTGGAACAGCTCGAACGCGCCAACCTGTTCATCGTCCCGTTGGATAATGAGCGGCGTTGGTATCGCTATCATCACCTGTTCGGCGACCTGTTGCGCCAACGCCTAGGTCAACCACAGGAACTTGCCGAATATCACCTGCGCGCCAGTGTGTGGTATGAGACCAACGCCGACCTTGCCCAAGCTTTCCACCACGCCGTTGTGGCCGGTGATTTTGAACGAGCGGCACGTTTGACAGAAGCGGCCTGGCAGGGCATGGAACGAAATTTCCAGACTCTTACGTGGCTGGGCTGGGTAAAAAAATTGCCCGATTCGGCAATTTGTTGCCGTCCGTGGTTGTGTGTCCAAATCGGTTGGGCATATTCGGATGTTGGGGAGACGGAGACGAGCGAAATCTATTTGCAAAATGCCGAGCGAGCAGTGGCAGGCATGGAGGCGCAGGAGGCGTTCAAGTCCATCCCAGGGAATATTGCATTGATCCGCGCGGGTAATGCTCAGATCGAGGGCAACCTGTCTGAAACGGTGCGATATGCCGAGCTATCCATTCAACTCGCTCCCGAGGAAGATCTCTTGATCCGTGCGCAAGCTGCCATCACACTGGGGTTTACACATTGGGCTGTTGGCCAAGTGGGAGCCTCTCTGCAAGCCATGCACACCTGGATGAACGACATGCAAAAATTGGGCAATCAAATGTATATGATTGCCAGCGCTTTTGTCGTGGCGGATATGCAGGTGACATTGGGTCGCCTGGACGAAGCTGAGAAGGCTCTCCGAAAAACCATCCAACAAGCCGAGGCGCTTGGTCTGGAAGCGGAAGTGGTCACCGCTCATCACCATTTGGGATTGGCCATGCTCGCTTACGAACGGGGCGATGATGCCGCGTTCGCACAGTCTCTGCAGACTGCCGCGGACTTGGGTAAGCGGACGACTCTGGTGGATTGGCCTCATCGTTGGAATCTCGCGCAAGCCCGCCTCAAAGAATCGGACGGAGAATTTGATTCAGCGCTTCAATGTTTGGACGACGCCCAAAGAGGC
>JAEURI010000193.1 GCA_016789225.1 Anaerolineales bacterium | reverse complement strand
AGGTTTTATCGTTCACAGTTTCAATGGCAGGCAGAACATACGCGCCGCCTGCTTCTTCGGCAATGGCGATCGTCTTCACATCTTCAGGTACATACCCGAGACCGTCATACCCTATCGCATTCGGGTTGCTGCGTACTTCCGAAATAATCCCTTCCGAAGATGGCAGCAATAACGTGTCTGTTGAAAAGAGAGTTTTATCTTCGCTGTTTCCAAGGCGCAGCACGGTTTCAAGAAAATAAACATGTGTGCCCGAGTTGGTCTCGCGCGAGAGTTTCACGATGGGGCGGTCTTCGCCGCCAACTTCACTCCAGTTCGTGATCTCGCCGCTGTAAATATCGGAGATCTGTTGAAGGGTTAATTTACTGACAGGGTTTTCTTGATTAACGATCACTGCAATGGCATCGCGTGCGATGATGTGTTCAAGCGGTTCCACACCCTTTGATTGCGCCTCAGTGATCTCTTCCTCTTTAATTTTGCGAGAGGCATTTGCCAGATCTACTGTGTTGTTGATCAGCGCTGCAATGCCCGTGCCTGAACCACCACCCGTCACCGAGATACGCACATCACTGTGTTCCGCTTGGTACGTCTCTGCCCACGCCAGCGCAAGATTGACGATAGTATCCGAGCCTTTATTTTCAATGTATTGAGCAGGGGAGTCAGAAGTGGTATCGGTGGAGGAAGAGCTGCAGGAGGCGAGCAGAAAAGAGGTAAGAAGAAAGAATGCCAGTACGCGTTTCATCGGCTGGGATTATACCGCCTCTGACTCAGTCGGGGCTTGATTCTGCTTCAAAGGTTTTCATTCCTCTTTCGTCTTTCTTTTTGATACAATCATCCCCATGACAGCAATACAACCCGCCTTCACCGTCCAGAACATGGACTTTTACTACAACGCCCCGAAGAAAACGCTCTCGAACATTAATCTAGATATTCAACCCCAGCAAGTGACCGCACTGATCGGCCCTTCGGGCTGCGGCAAATCCACATTTTTGCGCTGCCTCAATCGCATGAATGACACGATCCCCGGCACGCGTGTGGATGGGAAGATCTACTTGAAGGGGCAGGACATTTATGACCCGAACATGGACGTGGTCACACTCCGTCAGCGGGTGGGGATGGTATTCCAAAAGCCGAATCCGTTCCCCCAGTCCATTTTTGACAACGTGGCGTTCGGTCCGCGGGTAATGGGAATGGATGTGAATCTAAATGAAGTGGTGGAGAAATCTCTGCGCGCCGCCGCGCTTTGGGACGAGGTAAAAGATGATCTTAAGTCTGATGCGATGGGGTTATCGTTGGGCCAACAGCAAAGATTGTGCATTGCCCGCGTCATTGCCGTGCAGCCGGAAGTGATCTTGATGGATGAATCTACGTCTGCTCTTGACCCGATCGCCACACTGCGTGTGGAAGAACTAATTGCAGACTTGAAGAAACAATACACCATCATCATTGTGACACACAACATGCAGCAGGCTGCGCGCGTCTCCGATTACACCGGTTTCTTTTGGCTCGGTGAGTTGGTCGAGTTCGCGCCCACCACCCAGATGTTCACCGTGCCGAAGCAGGAATTGACTGAAGCATATATCACGGGAAGAATGGGATAGAGAGTCGAGGAATCCGAAAGTTCTACTTTCGGGTCATTCAAGGTTTTCTTGAAGTATAACTTCAGGAGTCGAAGACAGTTAAACAAAACGAGTGGATGAGGTTTCCCATCCACTCGTTTCTTATTTCTTGTTACTCTAATCTCACTATTTCTTCTGACTCTTCCAAAACTCATCATCGCTGGATTTGATCTCGCCGAATTCACCGGTGGCGATGAAGATGGTGCGTTCACAAATATTGGTGACGCGGTCAGCAAAGCGTTCGAGGTTGTGAGCCACCCACAGCAGCCAGTTGGCGCGTTCAATGTTCTTGGGGTCTTCAATGACGAAGACCATCAACTCACGGTAGATCTGGTTGTAGAGCGCGTCCACTTCATCGTCTTCGACGGGCAGGGCCTGGGCGGTCGCCACATCTTCATGGACGAAGGCGGTCAATGCGCGGTGAAGCATGTCTGCGCCTTTTTGCGCCATGCGCGGCACGTCGATCAGCGGTTTGAGCAGGGATTCTTCGCCCATGCGCATGTTGATGTTGGCGATGCCTTTGGCGTAGTCGCCCATGCGTTCGAGTTCGGAGATGATCTCCATCGTGGAGGCGAGCAGGCGCAGGTCATGTGCCATGGGCTGCTGGGTGGCGATCAGGATCATCAACTGGTTTTCGATGGCGAAGCGCTTCTTGTTGATCTCCTTGTCTTCGGCGATGATCCTCTCGGCAGCTTTGATGTCGCGTTTTTTCAACGCCTCCACCGAGCTGATGATGGCATGCTCGACCATCGAGCCAAGCGCAATGACTTCGTCCTTTACCTGTTGAATGTCGCTCTCAAAAGTTTTTCGAATCATAAGTCCTCTTCGGGTTGGTTGCATTCATTTTACTACCGTCAACTACAACTGACGATAGTCTATTGGAGTGATACTTTGCTCGGTCAGCCACAGGTGCAGACGCTGCTCGATCTGGTCACGCACGCGTCGGGTCAGTTCGAGGCGTTGTTCTTCCTCCGCCTTGGATGGGTCATCAAATGGAAAATGTTCATGCGTGCCCATGTTCAAAAAAACGGCGGGACAATTCTCCTCCGCATCGGCACAGACGGTGATGACATGTGCGAAGTGTGCCTTGCCAAGATATTCAGTAACAGACTTTGACCACTGCTTCGAGATGTCAATGCCAATTTCACGCATCGCTTCCTGGACCTCGGGCAGGATGCTGCCCTTCGGCTCTGTGCCTGCGCTGAAAACGTCGAAATGCTCGCCCGCCATCGAACGCAGAAGCCCTTCGGCGATCTGGCTGCGAGCGGAATTCCCTGTGCAAAGAAAGAGGATTTTAGGTTTCATACTTATCCGAACCTTCCGGTCACATAATCTTCGGTGCGTTTGTCTTTCGGGCGGGTAAAGATGGATTTGGTTTCGTCGAATTCGATCACGCCGCCTGCGCGTTGGTCGTCGATCATCATCATGGCGGTGTAGTCGCTGGCGCGTGCGGCTTGCTGCATGTTGTGAGTAACGATGAGGATAGTGTAATTCTTTTTTAGTTCCTGCATCAACTCTTCGATGCGCAAGGTGGAGATGGGGTCGAGCGCCGAGGCGGGTTCGTCCATCAAAATGATCTCGGGTTGGATGGCAATGGTGCGCGCGATACACAGACGTTGCTGTTGCCCGCCGGAGAGGGCGTAGGCGCTTTCTTGAAGTTTATCTTTGACTTCTTCCCATAGCGCAGCACTGCGCAGAGATTGTTCAACGAGGTCATCCATTTTGCCTTTGAAGCCGTTGATGCGTGCGCCCCAGGCGATATTCTCGTAAATGGATTTTGGGAAAGGGTTCGGCTTTTGAAAGACCATGCCGATCTTGCGGCGGACTTCCACAGGGTCAATGTCTTTGCTATACAGGTTTTGTCCTTGCAGGAGCAGCTCACCAGTAGCGTAACAACCGGGTACGAAATCATTCATGCGGTTGAAGGAACGCAATAAGGTGGACTTGCCGCAGCCGGAAGGTCCAATGATGGCAGTGATCTTTTGTCTTTCGATCTTGAGGTTCACTCCTCTAACGGCGGTGAAGGTTCCATAATGAATGGAGAGGTCGTTCGATTCGATGGCGTAGGTGCGTGTGTTTTGCATATTTACTTCCTTGATGGGAGACGATGGACCATAGACGATTGACGATCTTCCATGGTCCATCATCCGTGGTTTATTGTCCTAATACTTTCTCTGGTAGCGATTGCGTAACAAGATGGCAGTGGCATTTAATGTGAGTAACAAAATTAACAGGACGATGATGGCGCTCGCCGCAATGGCGTGAAATTCAGATTGCGCTCGGGTCGTCCATTGATAGATCTGGATTGGCAGGGCGGTGAATTTCGAGAAGGGACCGTCGGGGTCGATGCTGATGAAAGTGGATGCACCGACGACGATGAGCGGGGCAGTCTCCCCGAGTGCACGGGAGATGGCGAGGATACTGCCGGTCAGAATGCCTGGGAGCGCGTTCGGTAGAACATGATGCCAGATCGTTTGCCAGCGCGTCGCGCCGACGCCGTAAGCTGCTTGCCGAAGTGAATCGGGTACGGCTTTGATGGCTTCTTGTGCGTTGATGATGATGAGCGGCAGAACGAGGATGCCCATCGTCAATCCAGCGGAGAGGACGGTGCGTCCGTTTGAGTCGGTCACTCCGAACATGCTGCCGCTGGTGAAGGCTTCGAGTGTGCGGACAAAGACCGCCAGACCTAACATGCCATACACAATGCTGGGTACACCTGCAAGGTTATTGATGTTGGTTTGAATGATGCTAGTCAGCCAGCCTTTAGGTGCATATTCTTGTAAATAGATAGCTGCGCCTGTACCGATGGGTAAAGCGAACAGGATGGCAAGTCCGACCATCCATAACGAGCCGAGGATGGCGGTGCGGACACCGGCAAACTCCGCTTTGGATGACATGGGTGTCGTCAGAAACTGCGGTGTGAGCCACGAGCGGAATTCGAGAATGGCGTCTGGATATTTTTCGGCAACTTCGACGCGGATCTCATCTCCGCGTAAGAGCGAGTCGGTCATGCTCCAGGTGCCTTTGGTGTCGATGCGCACGAGGCGTTCGAGAAAGAGTGTCAACAAGTCCGCTTGGGAGCGTTCTTGCATGGGTTGTTCATTTTCCAGTTTATTGTATGCGCCGGAAGAAAGATTTTCTTTGAGGATGACGAGCAGTTCATCCTTGGTCAGTTCATTTACTGGTGTGGATGTGAATTCGGCGGGGTCATCTTTGTATTCATAGGCAATGAAGCCGAAGGCGCCATCCACCACGTTGTAGAGCAGGGCGGTTAGGGCAATGATCGCGATCAGCAAAGCTGAAAGGAAGATAGTCTGCCAGATGGTGGCAACCCGGTACCGGTTACGTAAAGAGGCGTTGAAGTCCGCACCTTCGGGGAAATGGTCATGTCTCTGGTTCATTCGTAGCGCTCCCTGAAACGATTGACGATGTATTGGCTGATGAGGTTCAGTACGAGGGTCACGAGGAAGAGCATCAACGCGATGGCGAAGAGGCTGGTGTAGTCGATGGAGTTATAGGAAAGGTCGCCGCCGCTGATGCGGGCGATGTGTCCAGTCATCGTTTCAGCGGCTTCGAGTGGATTAAAGGAGAAGTTAGGTCCGGCGCCGGATGCGACCGCGACGATCATCGTCTCACCGACAGCGCGGGAGATGCCGAGGATGAGTGCCGCACCAATGCCAGAGAGAGCGGCAGGTAAAACGACTTGCAAACTGCTTTCCAGTTTTGTAGCGCCCATTGCGTATGCGGCTTCTCGTAGAGAACGCGGCACAGCGCTGAGCGCATCTTCGCTCATGGAGGAGATGAGCGGCAGGATCATGATGCCCATCACCAAACCCGCCGATAGCATGTTGTAGACTTGAATGTTATCGCCAAAGATGTTTTGCAAGATGGGCGTGACGAACAACAAAGCGAAGTAACCATACACGACAGTCGGGATGCCTGCCAGAATTTCCAAAACAGGCTTGAGAATGCCGCGCGCTTTTGGGGAGGCGTATTCGCTCAAGTAGATGGCGGCTGCCAGCCCAAGCGGAAGCGAGATCGAAATGGCAATGGCACTGGTGGTCAGTGTGGCAGAGACGAGCGCCCAGATTCCATATTGACCGATGCCCGGCTGCCATTTGGTTTCGCCAAAGAACTTGGCGAAGGTCACATCGGGGTTGCCGAAGAACAACATGGCTTCCTTGCCTAACTCATACACAATGGCGACGGTGGTCAAAACGGACAAAATCCCTGCAAAGAATAGCAGGGCTTGGATAACACTTTCGCCAATGCGGGTTTTCTTTTTGAGGTCAAATTGCCGGAAACTTTGAGTTTCTGTGGCTTTTATATTCAGGACTTCTTCTTTCATACATTTTCTCTCTGTGCTATGGTGGGTTCGTTGTTACCCTTTTACAGCAGAAATGGGCTGGTCCCATTTTCAGAGACCAGCCCTTTTGTATTCAATTCAATTACTTGGCTACTGCGGCTTCCCAGGCTGCCAACGCGGCTTCACTTTCAGCAGCGGGGGCAGGGAAGTAACCAACATCCACGATGTTGTCGTTCACATTGGTCAGGTAGAAGTAGATGAACGCGGCGACCTGAGGCTTTTCCTGCAAGATCGTAGCATCTGAATAGATGAAGAGCGGGCGGGCAAGCGGGTAGGTTCCATTGTCCACATCTTCCTGATTGGGAGCAACACCTTCGATGTTGAGAGCTTTCAACGCGCCTTGGTTCTCGACAAAGTAAGCATAGCCGAAGTAACCGATAGCGTAGGGGCTGCCTTCCACACCCTGAACGAGGACATTGTCATCTTCAGAGAACTGCGCGCCTTCGAGACCGAGGACAGCTTCTTCACCGAGACCGGTGTCAGCCTTGCCGTCAGCATTGAGGGTCAGAGGAGCGACCACAGCTTCGACGAAGTAGTCGAATGTGCCGGAGTCAGCGCCGGGGGAGTAGATGAGGATGGCTTCAGCGGGGAAGGAGGGGTCAACCTGATCCCAAGAAGTGAATTCGCCGGTGTAGATCTTGCCGAGTTGTTCCTTGGTGAGGTTGGTGACGAAATCATTGCTCGAGCTCACAACCACAGCGAGAGCATCGGTTCCAACACGGAATTCGATGGGTTCGCGACCAATGGCAGCGCAGGCTTCTTTCTCGCTATCCTTGATGGCGCGGGAAGCATTCGAGATGTCGGATTCACCGGCAACACAGAAGCGTTCGAAACCAGCGCCGGTGCCGATGCTGTCAACGGTGACGTTGCCAGTGAAGCCTTCGTTCTGGAATTCTTCCGCCATGCGCTCAGAGAGCGGGAAAACGGTGGAGGAACCAGCGGTGACGACATCACCTTCAACGGCATCCGGGGCATAAGCAGCCATCGGGTCTTCTTCGGTCGGAACCGCGGTGGGTTCTTCAGTTGCAGCTTCGGTAGCAGGCGCTTCCGTCGCAGCTTCAGTAGCAGGTGCTTCTGTTGCAGGTGCACCGCAGGCGGCAAGCACGAGGCTCAAAGCCACCATGAGGAAAAGGGACACACGTAAAATTTTGGACATTTCTCTAATTTCTCCTATTTTTTTTGTACGCTCGTGATGTTATCAACCGCCTCTTAAGGTCAATGGAAGGATGGGTTAACATCTTGTTAAGAACGACCATGGATCATTAACTAGTGGAGAGCGCACTTTTCATCCTCTATCGTCAAAGTCCGTTACAATTACCCCATGAACAAATCCCCCTTCTCACTGGCTCCTGAATATCGCGACTATGTTTGGGGCGGATCGAGATTACGCCCGGATGTCGTTCCTACCGCCGAGGCGTGGATCATCTTTGCAGGCAACCGCATCACTTCTGGACCATATGCCGGGCGCAGCCTCTCAGACCTTTCCTCTGAATTTGGCGTGGACTTGCTCGGTACAAAAGCCGTCTCGCAGACGGGGTCACGCTTCCCGGTGTTGGTGAAGATATTGGATTGTGCGCAATGGCTTTCGTTACAAGTCCACCCGAACGATGAACAGGCGCAAAGATTGGAAGGGGAGGGTTTCTTCGGCAAGACCGAAGCCTGGCATGTGCTTGAAGCGGAGCGGAACGCGGAACTTGTCGCAGGGATTAAGCCGGGCATTTCTGCCGAAGCGTTGACAACTGCCATTCAAAGCAAAAGCGAAGCAATTTTGGATTTAGTCGAAAAGGTGGAAGTTAAATCTGGCGATACGCTGTTCATGAATCCTGGCACCATCCATGCACTGGGGCCGGGTATGCTCATCTATGAGATCCAGCAGACTTCAGACATCACTTATCGTGTCTATGATTGGGGACGCCCCGAAACGGAGAAGCGTAAACTGCACATTGATAAAGCAGTTGCAGTCTCGAATCCCAATGCGGTATCACTGGTGGTCAAGCCGCCGCAGATCAACGATGGCGAAACTCAAACTCTGACACAATGTGAATACTTCAAATTAGATGAGAT
>JAEURI010000162.1 GCA_016789225.1 Anaerolineales bacterium | reverse complement strand
TCATTGGGTTAAGAAAGTGGTTGTCACCCGCGAAGAGAAAGGCGTGTGGTACGAGATCTACGACAAGGAATTGAAGAAGTCTTTCTACATTCCTTCCTATAATATGCGCCTCATCCCCGATGAAGAGCTGACCCAACTCTCGCCGGAGGTCCCCAACGAAGAAAAGTTACTGCATGTTGACCTCAAGTCTCAAATGGTGACCGCCTTTGAAGGGCAGAAGATCGTGCTTTCGGTTCGCTGTGCCAGCGGTCAGCGCGGAACGGATACGCCCATAGGAGAATGGACAACCTACCACAAAGGCCCTTCCATTCACATGACAAATCGCGGCGATGCCGTGGCAAACATCTATAATTTACCCGGCGTGCCTTGGTGCTCGTTCTTCACCGGCTCCGGCCATGCCTTCCACGGCACCTACTGGCACAACGACTTCGGACGCCAACGCAGCAATGGCTGTGTCAACCTGCCCTCCAGTGTATCCAAATGGGTCTATCGCTGGACGATGCCCGTCGTCCCCCCCAACGTGGATTATCTGCACCAGCCCGGGCAAGGCACCAAGGTCGTGATCGAATAATTTTTTATGAAGTCAGGCAGCTATTTACCACAAAGTGGCAGCCGCTTGACAATCAATCTATGCAAGATAATGTCTTGCGCCACCAAATGAAATAACAGAGGATAAGAGAGATGAACCCAATTTTCCAATTCAACCAGTACACCCTCAAACGCCAGGTCTTCGCGCTGGCCGGGAAATTCCGCTTTTTCAATCCCGGCGGCCAGCTTGTCATGTTCAGCGAGCAGAAGATGTTCAAACTGCGTGAAGACATCCGCGTATATGCCGACGAACGCAAGGCCCAGGAAGTGTTGATGATCAAGGCCCGCCAGATCATCGACTTCTCCGCCGCCTTCGACGTGGTGGACACCTCCACTGGCATGAAGGTCGGCGCCCTGCGCCGCAAGGGACTTCAATCCCTTTTACGCGATGAATGGGAAGTGCTTGATGTCAACGATACCGTCATCGGCAGCCTGTTCGAAGATAGCATGGGCCTGGCACTTCTACGGCGCTTCCTGACCGGCCTCGTCCCCCAGAATTATGACCTGACCGTCGGCGGAATCCGCGTGGCAGATTACAAGCAGAACTTCAATCCCTTCACCTACGAACTGAACATCGATTTCAGTATGGACACCGCCGGTCAACTCGACCGTCGCCTCGGCATTGCAGCAGGCATTTTGCTGGCGGCGATCGAAGGCAGGCAAAGCTAATTTCACATTCTTTCCTCTTTCTTCTTTCTTCGCAAGCGAAAGAGGAAAGAAGAAAGAGGAGTTTTTCATGCCCAACACCCCTCTCTTCGCCGGTCTCGTCGTGGATGAAACCGGTAAACCCGCCCAATCTGCTTTTATCGGAAACGAACCCGCCTATGTAGTGGATGATGACGGTTTCAAGCGTCACATTCCCGCCGAGCAGGTTGACCGCGCCGTGCTTAACCAAATGGCTGAGATGATGAAGGGCAGCGAAGACCTGCTCTCAGAACAGACCGCCAAAATGCTCGGCCAGGACGATCCCTTCTCGAAGGCCATGATCGAAAATCAATTGAAGAACATCGAAAAGCAATTCGACGCTCTCATGCAAACCGGTCTGCCCGAAGATATGCGCGCCTATTTAGGCATGATGGGTTTCAAGGTGATCATCAATTACCATGGCGAGGTCGTGAAAGTGGAACAACCAGGCGCGGCAAGTGATGAAGGTGATGAATAAAGAAAAACTCCGAGGTTTGAAAACCTCGGAGTTTTTTACATCTTCTCCACCACCCAAAAATGGGAAAGACCCAATATCTTCAGCGGTGTGGCTTCCATAAATTGAAGAATAGCACGAATGATCTTTCCGAAAATGCCGGTTCGCGCGATGATATTATCGTACGCGCCGAAGATGATGGTGCGTTCGATGAATTTCACGGGCAGGCCATCGAATAGATTTTGCAGGTCGCGTCTTGAATACACGCGCACATGCGGGGCGAGTTTGTCGCGCCACGCGCGCGGCAGATAATTCACAAAGGGTTTGTTGCCAAAATAATATTTCCCCTTCCAGAAGACACCATGAGTCTCAACGGGATAGCCGCGATTGGGGCAAAAGATAACGGCCCGCCCGCCTACTTTTAGTACACGAATCATTTCGGAAATCGCGAAGCGATCATCCTGAACGTGTTCGATCACCTCATGGCTGAGGATCAGGTCAAACGTTAAAGAAGGAAGTGGAAGGAATTCCCCGGCGGCATTGATGATCTTTTCGGAGTTGACTCTCGCCTCGTGTGCCCGCTCCAGGTCATATTCCAGACCGGTCACATCCGCGCCGAGGGCTGCCAGCTTCTCAACGTACATTCCCACGCCGCAGCCGTTTTCCAACACTCTCCCCGTAATCCGCTCCCCCGCAAACTCGATGATCATCTCAAGGCGGCGCTGCTGGCCCGCCCGCCATACATAGGAAGGTTCCCCGCGCAAGGCGGCTTTGTTCATATCTCTCTGGTTCATCGCGGTTGGGATTATACCTTGCATACCGTCCGCCTTTATGCTAAAATCTCGCGCGTAAGGACAACCCAATAAAGAAGTCACCGAAAAGTGGGTAGCCCCCACTTTTTCGCTTATATAAGGAGCTTTGGAGCAAGAACGTATGGCTAAGAATGATTTCGCGCTGGCATTCAATGAAGTCTTGGAGGAGAAACAACTCGCCAAGGATGTGGTCATTTCCGCGATCGAGTCGGCAATGGTCTCGGCCTATCGGCGTGCCGTGGGGGCATCGACTGCCCAGCATGTGGAGGCCAAACTCAACCCCGAAACCGGGGTGGTGACAGTATATGCCGAAAAGGAAGTGGTGGAAGACAGTGTCGTTGATGACCGCACCGAGGTGCTGCTTGAGACGGCACGTGCTGTCGATCCCAATATCCAGCCCGGCGATATGATCGTGGTGGAAACCACGCCCGCAGACTTTGGACGTGTGGCTGCACAGACCGCCCGACAGGTGATCCAACAGCGTATCCGCGAGGCGGAACGTTCCAATCAAATGGAATATTACCAGCGCCAGGAGGGTGAGATCGTCTCCGGCATCGTACAGGCAGTGAACGCCCAGGGTGTGACCATTGGTCTCGATATGAAGGCCGAAGGCGTAATGCCGAACAACCAGAAGATCCCCGGCGAGAAGTTGAAATTGCACGACCGTATCCGCGCGGTGGTGATGGAAGTCAAGGACGGCACACGCGGTCCGCAGATCATCCTTTCGCGCGCGCATCGCAACTTCCTGCGCCGTCTGATGGAAAATGAAGTACCTGAGATCTACCATGGCATCGTTGAGATCCGCGCGATTGCGCGCGAGCCCGGCGCGCGTGCCAAGGTGGCTGTCTCTGCCACCCAGCCCGGCATCGACCCGGTGGGCGCCTGCGTGGGCATGAAGGGCGTGCGTATTCAGGCCATCGTCAAGGAATTGCACGATGAGAAGATCGACATCATTCAGTGGGATGCCGACCCGATCGTATATATTTCCAAGGCCATCAGCCCGGCGCGCGTAAGCGGCGTGTACCTCACCGAAGAGGAACGCACCGCGACCGTTGTGGTCGGTGAAGATCAATTAAGCCTTGCCATTGGCCGCGACGGACAAAATGCCCGCCTCGCCGCCAAGATGACCGGCTGGCGCATCGACATCAAATCCTTGTCTGAGGCTGCGGGTGACTCGCTGTCGAAGTTGAAGGGTGATGCCGAACTGGCCGGAATGCTCAAGGGTGCCATGGAAATCGTCCCGCAGGTGGAGGAGATCCTCACCAAGAAAGCTGAGAATCGCCCGATCACACCGGAAGAATTCCACGTACTCGAGCAGTTCGTCGACCGTGTGGAACGCCGCATGCTCCAGGCAAAGGAAGAGGCTTCTCGCGAGGAAGACGAACGCATTGCCGCTGCAAAGGCGGAAGTTCCGCTGGCTGCCTTCAACATGCCGCTCGATCAGGCCACGGGCATCAAGGAACACGTCTACAATATTCTCACCGAAGCCGGGTATGAGACCGTTGGTCAGTTAATGTTCGATATGAAGGCCAACCAGAACAAGGTGCTTGGTCTGGCAGGTGTTGGCGGCAAGGCCATTCAGAACATCGAAGAAAGCCTTGCGGCGCTCACCTTCCCCGAGCCGGAAGTTGCCCAGCCGGAACCGGCTGAAGCCGTCGCCGTTCAGACGGAGACCGTTGTCGCTGTGGAGGCGTCTTCAGAAGTTGTGGCAGAACCTGCATCAGCGGAGGAAGCGCTTTCGGCGGAGAAACAGGCCGAACGGAAGAAAGAAGCGAAGCGCATCGTCGAAGAGAAGGAAGAGGACGGCGATGTATCCAAGGACGGCGTCTCGCTCGATGAGCTGTTCCAGATGAAGCCGGAAATGTTCCAGGCTGCCGACGGTGAGGAAGACTCAGACGATAAGAAGAAGGGCAAGAAGACCAAGAAGAAGGGTGTTGCCCTGGAGTTCGACGAAGCCCTTGGTGAAGTGGTCACCCGCAAGAAGCACAAACGCGGTGATGACGACAGTACGACAGAATGGTAGCTAATATCCCTCCTCTTCGGAGGAGGGGAGTTGATTGTACGTGACGAAGAAACCTGTAGGACGTGTAAAACATATTCCCCAGCGCACCTGTGTAGGGTGTAGGGAAGTCCTGCCCAAAAGGCAGATGTTTCGAATCGTCCGCACGGCAGATGGGGTGCATGTGGACCCAAGCGGAAAACTTGCCGGGCGGGGGGCCTACATGCATGACCGCCTTTCCTGCTGGACACGCGGTCTGAAAGGCGCATTGGCTCATGCGCTTAAGACAAATTTGAGCGAGGAAGACCTTTCTCGCTTGCATGAAGTTATGAATACTCTGCCCAAAGAAGCAGAGACCGACGGTTAAGCCATGTAAACGAATAAGCCACTCGCTTGCAGGCTGCCCGACATTGCGTTGCAGAAAAGATTTGAGATTTGAAGGAGGTGGCTTATGAGCAACAACGGTAACAAAATAGAACTGCCTGCCAGTATTGTCGTCCGCGACCTGGCACAGAAGATCGAAAAAAGCCCGATTGACCTGATCAAAAAACTGATGACCAACGGTGTTATGGCCACTATCAACCAGATGGTGGACTATGATACTGCTGCGATCGTTGTAGCCGAATACGGCTTCGAAGCGGTACCTGAAGCCGTTGAAGACGATTCAAAGGAAGAAACCGGTGAAGTGCCGCTCTGGCGTCAGATGATCGCCGGGGAAGATAAGTCCCAATTGAAGGGACGTCCTCCCGTTGTGACCATTCTCGGCCATGTTGACCACGGCAAGACCAGCCTGTTGGATGCCATCCGCTCGACGGATGTGGCTGCCGGCGAAGCCGGTGGAATTACCCAGCATATCGGCGCTTATCAGATCGAAATGAAAGGGCGTCTCATCACATTTCTCGATACCCCCGGCCACGCCGCGTTCACACAGATGCGCGCCCGTGGAGCCCAGGGTGCGGATATTGTCGTGCTGGTGGTTGCCGCAGATGACGGCGTGATGCCCCAAACCAGGGAGGCCATTGCCCATGCCAAGGCGGCGCGCGTTCCGATCGTCGTCGCATTGAATAAAGTGGATAAGGCCAACGCCAACCCCGAACGTGTCAAACAGCAATTGGCCGAAATGGAACTCGTCCCCGATGACTGGGGTGGCAGCACCATGGTCGTACCGGTTTCTGCAAAACAAAAACAGGGCATCGACGATCTGCTCGAAGGTATTTTGCTCGTGGCAGACAGCAACGAGATCAAGGCCAACCCCGGCGGCAAGGTGATCGGTACGGTTATCGAAGCGGAGTTGGATAAATCGAAGGGCGTCATGGCAACATTGCTCGTCCAGAATGGAACCCTTCAATCTGGGGATGTGATTGTGGCGGGCACGGCGCATGGAAAACTGCGCGCCATCAGCGATTACAAGGGCAAGCCGATCAAAAAAGCGGCTCCCTCCACGCCGGTGCTTGTCATGGGACTTAGCGACGTTCCCTCCGCTGGAGATTTGTTTGAGGTCGTCCCGTCTGAAAAGGAAGCACGCACCATCGTTGGGGAACGGCTCGAGATTCAAAAGACCGCGGCCCAGTCTCGCAAGAAGCTTTCACTGGAAGACCTGTTCAGCAAAGTGCAGGCCGGTGAAGCCAAGGAATTGAACCTGATCGTTAAAGCCGACGTGCAGGGTTCGCTCGACCCCATCATCACCGAATTGAACAAGCTCGGTCAGGGTGAGATCGGCTTGAAAGTCCTTCACGCTGAAACCGGCAACATCGGCAATAATGATGTGATGCTGGCATCTGCCTCCAAAGCCATCATCATTGGCTTCAATGTGCAGGCCGATGTGGACGCCCGACGCATGGCGGAAAAGGAAGGCGTGGATCTTCGTCTGTACGAGATCATCTACCGCATGACCGAAGATATCGAGAAGGCCCTCAAGGGCATGCTCGAACCCGATTTTGTCGAGAAGACCCTCGGTCGCGCCACGGTGCTGCAAGTGTTCACCGCCAGCAAATTTGGACGGGTAGCAGGATGCCGCGTCACCGACGGCGAATTGAAACGCGGCGCGAAAGTGCGCCTCTACCGCAGTTCGGATATCATCTACGAAGGCGACCTCTCTTCCCTGCGCCATGAAAAGGAAGATGTGAAGGAAATTCGCCAGGGATTCGAATGCGGCGTTGGCTTCAAGAACTTCAGTGACATTCAACCCGGCGATACGCTGGTGTGCTACATCCTGGAATAGAGTTTTTTACGCATTACGTATCCTGGTTTTCATGACACGTAATGCGTAATACATAAATAAGCCATGCCATCTGGAATACGAATAAAACGAATTGAAGACCGCATACAACAGGTGCTTTCGGAACTTCTCATCCGCGAGGTGAATGATCCGCGCCTGAAAAACATCTTTGTAACCGGCATAAAAGTGGATCGTGAACTGGCCTATGCGGCTGTGTACGTCTCTGCGGTGGAGGGCGCCTCCCGTTCTGCAGAGGTGATTGCCGGGCTCGAGTCTGCTGCCGGTTTTCTGCGGCGGGAACTCTCGGCCCGCGTTGAGCTGCGTTCCTTTCCCAAGTTGAGATTTCATTGGGATCCAACCCCTGAGAACGCAGACCATATCGAAAAGCTGTTGGCCGAGTTAAGAGCCAAGAAGTAAAATCCATCATCCTTTCCACCTTTATTCCGTATACTACTATATAGTGTATAGGATGAAGGCACCAAGGATTTTTCATTTCGGAGGAGACTTATAGTGGATAACGAACTCGCTGGGGAGATAAAAAAAAGACTTGCCGCCGCGCAGAATGTGATCATTGCATCTCATGTTCGACCCGACGGCGACGCGATCGGCTCCTTGCTCGGCCTAGGCCTGGCCTTGCAGGATGCAGGCAAAACCGTCGAAATGATCCTTGTGGATGGAGCGCCATCGTCCTTTAGATTCCTTGAAGGCAGCGCCCTTATCAAAAAGGAACCCACCGGCGGACACGATACTTTCATCACCGTAGATTGCGCCGACTTCAAACGTACGGGGAAGGTCTTCGAAAATTTCGGCCAACCCGATATCAATATCGATCATCATATTACCAACGAAAAATTTGGAAAATTAAATCTCATCGAAGCAGATGAAGTCGCCACGGCGGCGATCCTTACCAATTATCTGCCCGCATGGGGCCTGACCATTACCAAGCCCATTGCCGCCGCATTGTTGACCGGCCTGCTCACAGATACACTTGGTTTTCGCACCTCCAATACCACACCCGAGGCGCTGCGTCAGGCCGCGGCCTTGATGGAAACCGGCGTGGACATGACCGAGATCTACATGCAGTCTCTTGTGCGAAAGACCTTCCCGGCTGCCAAGTATTGGGGTGCGGGACTTTCCAGCCTCGAAAGCAAGAATGGGCTCGTTTGGGCGACGCTCAAAATCTCAGACCGCAAATCCACAGGTTACAGCGGAAACGACGATGCGGATCTCATCAATATGATCTCGGCCATCGATGGGAACAAAGTAGGAATGGTGTTCGTCGAACAGCAGAATAATCACGTTAAGATTTCCTGGCGTGCCCTTGTGCCGGGAGTGGATGTTTCGCAGGTTGCAAAATATTTCAAGGGCGGAGGGCACGCCGCCGCCGCAGGAGCAGATATTGAGGGAAGTTTAGGCGAAATTCAACAGGAAGCCTTGAAAAAGACTCGAGAGTTGTTAAATTTGTAAGAATAATGGAAAACAATAGTACTAATTTCGCGTATAGCAAAATTCAGATAATTATGTGATAATAAATCAGAAATATGGTAAGGAGGAATAAATGAATAGTCAGGATGTAAAGAACGCCATATCCGGCGCGCTCGTTGTGGATAAGCCCGTGGGCATGACATCCCACGATGTTGTGCAAGTGATTCGAAATGGCACCGGCCTGCGCCGCGCAGGTCACACAGGCACACTTGACCCCCGCGCCTCGGGCGTGCTTGTAATATTGGTCGGCCCGGCTGTGCGCCTTAGCGAATACGTCTCCGCATCAGACAAGCGCTATCAGGCCATCATTCGTTTGGGCGGCACGACCGACACCTACGATGCCGAGGGAAAATTTACCCCGTCGAAGGACCCATCGAATATCACAGAAGAGGAATTCGAGGAAGCACTCAAAACCTTTATCGGTGAGATCGAACAGACTCCCCCGCCCTACTCTGCCGTAAAAGTGCAGGGACGCAAAGCCTACGAAATGGCGCGCAAGGGCGAAGAGGTCGAGCTGGAGCCGCGCACCATTACCGTGCATCACCTCGAAGTTCTCGAATGGACACCGCCCGAAGTCGTCATCGACGTACATTGTTCATCTGGTACCTACGTGCGTTCGCTGGCAAACGACCTCGGAAAGAAACTCGGCTGCGGCGCGTATCTCGTCGGCCTGCGCCGAACCAAGAGCGGAAAGTTCACCCTGCGCGATTCCGTGCCCCTGCGCAAATTGCAGGAAGCCTTCACAGCGGGCAACTGGTATCAATACCTCATCCCTGCCGCCGAAGCGCTTGGCGATTGGCCCGCCATCGAACTCAACCCCGATGAAGTGGAAGCCGTCCGCCATGGACATCGCGTCAAGGCCAAAGAAGCTGACCTTGTGAACGAAAAAGTTCGCGGCGTCAGCACTCAGGGCGAGCTGGTAGCCCTCATGGTGCAGATGGTCACTGAGGACGGCACCAAGGAATGGCAGCCAAAGAAGGTTTTCTTCACCTCTGATTAGTCCAAATGATAAAATAAAGCCGCCGTCAAAGGCGGCTTTT
>JAEURI010000158.1 GCA_016789225.1 Anaerolineales bacterium | reverse complement strand
GCATCTTGTAATTCCTGCTGGGAGATCGTCGTCTCCACATTGACTGACCCATCGTCGTTGCGCGAGATATTCGCCTTGCAGGCGCTCAGGGTGAGCAGTGTAACCGCTGCCAGAAAAGAAATGAAATTTATAGTTTTATTCATGTCATTCTCCAATGCTCAGATTATTACATGGCTCTATTGAACCGGTGATAACGCCATGTAACCGTTTTGTAAAATCCGGCATTGGAGAAACGGTCTGCTGTTATTTGGCTGCGGCGAGCGTGTCCTTGACCTGCTGCATGTGGGCGATGATGTGGAAATTCGGCTGCAACAAACCGGAACCGTATCGGTAATAACTTCCCTTGTTGGCGGTAAATTCTGAGGGGATCAGGGCTGTATATGTCAGCACCTCCTCCACGCTTCGGCGTAATTCAGCCAGCATCAACTGAATGGATGGGTTGACTTTTACCGTCGCTTCCACCTGGGCGTTGATGTTGCTGCCAAAGCCGTCGGTGGTGGGTTCATATCCGTCGATCAGACCCGTCAGGAAGGTCATGTTGAAGCGTTCCCCGTGGATCAGATGCGCCACAATCTCCAGCGCACTCCATTCGTTGAGGGCGGGGCGTTTCATGGCTTGTTCATCGCTGAAGCCCTCGAAACATTTTTCAAGGTCGGCAAGGGCGGGTTCGATCATTTGGCGTGCGCGTTTTGCAAGTTCGGCAGGGTCAAATGGTACATCTGGCATCGGGCGTTTGCTCAATTCCATTTTGACGGTTTTCTTTTCTGCGCCGCGGTAGAAAATAACCTCAATGGTATCGCCGCCTTTTTTCCCGGCGATGGCTTGTGGCAGGGTATTGAAGTCGCTGGTGATGGGTTTCCCCGCCATTCCCACCAGTACATCATCCTTTTGTAAGCCTGCCCGTTGTGCGCCCATCCCATCCACCAAGCCATCGAGTCGCAAGCCTTCGCGGACAGGAACACCCAAAGCCGTTGCCTGTTCGGCAGAGAAATCTCCAGGAACAATGCCCAGCATCGGGCGTTCAGCGATGCGCAGGTCGATCCCCGTTTCGAGAACAGACTTGAGGTTGCGTAGGCTGTCAGCCCAGTTCTCGCGGAAGCCCTCGGCCAGCTTCTTCCATGACTCATCGTCTGGCACGACGTGATCCATGCGCACTTGTACACCGCCGTCCTTCTCTGTAAATGTGACAGTGACCTCAGTCGGCACAGGGTCGATATTCGAGAACCAGCGGAACTTAACGCATTTGTTTTCATCCAGCTCAAGGTAGTGCCCGCTGGAGTAAAAATCCCCGATCCACCACAGATACATACGCCCGTGTGGGTGGGGGGCAACCGTGGCCACATCACACAACCACTCGCGCAGGGATGTGGAATTGATGAAGGCTCGATAGGCCAGTTTCAGGGGAACCTGTACAAAAATTTCAGCTGTTACAGTAGTCATGGGTTTCCTCTTTTTTTATATGTAGTTGGAATGAGTTGAACAAGAGTCACTTCGCTTTATAAGGGACAGGGACAAAAAATACCACCTCCCATAGAATGGGATTATGGAGGAAGGAAATGTTTCATAGAAAGTGAATCTATGTTGAGAGTTGACTTTAGCTTAGGTTTTCTGTATACTCTGAAAGCGTTTTCAGAAATGAAGCAAAAATTCCGCCTCCCTACCATCGCAGACGTTGCCAGCCGGGCTCAGGTGTCCATTGCCACTGTCAGCCGGGTCTTAAATGGAAATGTCCCCGTGCAGGCGGATAAAGCGCAGCGCGTGCAGTTGGCTATGCAGGAATTGCGTTTTGTTCCGCGTTCGGCTGCCAGAGTCCTTGCAAGCCGAAAGACAAACACGATCGGCTTGGTCTTCTCTGAAATTCAAGGCGCGTTCTTTCCCCATCTTTTAAAAGGAATAGAAGCTCAATTACGGGCGGATGGCTATGAACTTCTTATTTACTCCACCGACAGCCTGCACCCCAAAGCACGAAAACCCATTGGAGAACACAATACCGATGGGCTGCTGGTCTTCACGTCAAGCCTGGAGCGGGAGGAGATCGAGCGTCTGTATTCCATCAGTTTTCCTCTGGTGCTTTTGCATGAGTCCCCTCTGCAAGGGTTGAACATCCCCGTCATTACCATCGAAAACAAAGATGGTGCTGTTGCGCTGGTCAGCCATCTAATCGAATGGCATAACCGGCGGCGGATCGTATTTTTGCGCGGGCCGGATGGGCATGAAGATTCGCAATGGCGTGAACGCGGGTATCGCGAGGCGCTTGAATCCCACGGCATCCCTTTCGATGAAAAACTCATCTCACGCGGAAACTTTGATGAAGAGACCGCCTTTCAAGCCATGCAAAAGATCATGGCGGATGACATCCCCTTTGACGCTGTTTTTGCGGGGGATGATGATGCGGCCATCGGGGTCTACCGAGCCTTGAAAATGGCCAAACGCCTCATTCCTGACGATGTGGCTGTGGTGGGCTTCGACGATGTTCAATTTTCCCGTTACATTTCCCCGGCATTGACGACGGTCCGCGCACCGATCGAAGAGGTGGGGCGCGAAGCCGTCAACCAATTGATAAGCCTGATAAGCGGTAAACAGGCCCAGGCGTTGACCCTGATGCGAACCGAACTGGTCATCCGTGAATCGTGCGGGTGTCCGGGATATCCATAAAGTGATGCGGCGAAAAGGATCTCTGAATCCTGAATTAAAGCCTCCATCAATGATGATGCGAAAAAACTATATAAATTAATCAAACCACAGAACGACAGGCGGCCTTACATGACAGAAAAAATTTATGGCGGCATCGAAGGCGGAGGCACAAAGTTCAATTGTGCTGTGGGCAGCGGCCCCGGGAACATTCTCGCCGAAGCCCGTTTTGCAACCACCACACCGGCCGAAACCATCGGGCAGGTGTGTCAATTTTTTATGCCTTACGCCGATCGGCTTCAAGGCATTGGTCTCGGATCGTTCGGCCCTTTTGACGCCGACCCGACTTCGCAAACCTACGGGTACATCACCACCACGCCCAAGCCCCATTGGAGCAACACCAACGTGCTGGGTATGCTGCGTGAAAAACTTCATCTGCCCTTCGCCGCGGATATGGATGTGGTTGTAGCCGGGCTGGGCGAAGCGAAATGGGGGGCGAGCAAAAACGATTCGCATTCCCTCTACCTTACCATCGGAACAGGCATCGGCGGCGGATACATTGTGGATGGCAAACCTCTGCGCGGACTCACCAGCCTCGAAATGGGACATATCCGCCTCTCCCGTGACCCGCAACTGGATCCATTTCAAGGGGCCTGTCCCTACCACGGAGATTGCTTTGAGGGTCTTGCCGCAGGGCCAGCTCTACAAGCCCGCTTCAGTCAACGCGGCGAAACACTGCCTGATGACCATCCCTATTGGGAGATCGAAGCAGGGTACATCGCGCAAGCTCTGGTCAATTATATCCTTTCGCTTGCACCGAAGCGCATCATCATCGGCGGCGGCGTGATGCAAAAGGATTTCATGTTCCCGTCTGTCCGCAGAAGAGTACAGGAACTTCTTAACGGGTATTTGTCTCATGAAATGATCCTGAAGCGCATCGACGAATATATCGTTCCTCCCGCGTTGGGTGGGCGTTCGGGCGTGTTGGGTAGCATCGCTTTGGTTATGGATTCCGACAAATGATCACAAGCGAAAAGGAATTTCTCGAATTCATGGATGCGAATGGCTTTGTCTATAAGCGATTGGAGCATCCCGCCGTGTTCACCTGTGCCGAAGCAGACATGCATCATGCAGATGTGGATGCGGTCAGCACCAAGAATTTGTTTTTATGCGATAAAAAGGCGCGGCGATTTTTTCTGGCCGTGACCGCTTGCGAAAAGACGGTGAAGTTGGATGAATTGACCTCGCAGTTGGGCGTGGCTCATTTGCGTTTTGGGTCAGAGGAAAACCTGATGCGCCTGCTCGGCCTGACGCGTGGCTCGGTGACGATGATGGGGCTGGTGAATGATGCCGCCCACGCAGTGGAGTTGTGGATCGATGAAGAGATATGGCAGGCTGAACATTTTCTGTCTCATCCCATGATCAACACAGCCACCCTGGTTTTGAGCAAGGCCGAGTTGACGCGGTTCTTTGAGTTGACAGGACACAAGCTAAATCTTTTTCGTGAAAAAGGAAGTTGATATGAAAATCGCAGTCATTGGCGGCGGGTCCACCTACACGCCAGAACTTGTAAATGGATTTCTCGAGCGGGCAGAATCCCTCCCTCTCAAGGAACTTTGCTTGATGGATATCGACCCGGAACGCCTCAATATCGTTGGCGGGTTTGCACAGCGTATGGTCAAGGCGAAGGGCGAGCCGTTCAAGGTGATTCTCACCACGAATCAACGTGAGGCGATCGCAGGTGCATCCTATGTCACCACACAATTGCGGGTCGGCATGATGCCCGCCCGCCGCGGTGATGAATATCTGGGATTGCGTCATGGGCTGATCGGGCAGGAAACCACTGGCGTGGGCGGCATGGCAAAGGCGTTGCGAACCATCCCTGTGATTCTCAGCATCGCAAAAGACATCCGTGATGTTGCACCCGGCGCGCTGCTTGCCAACTTTACCAATCCTGCCGGGCTGGTGACTGAAGCGCTTAATCGTTATGCGCCGGATGTGCCTGCCGTGGGGGTTTGCAACGTGGGCATCACCACCAAGATGGGAATTTTGGAACAGTTGGAAAAAGCCACAGGCAATACTGTCGAGACCGACCGCGCCATATTGAATACACTTGGACTCAATCACCTCACCTGGCATCGCGGTTTCACCATCGACGGCGAGGAAATGTGGCCTCTGATCTTCCCGGCTTATGTAGAGTCTCTCAAGGATGAAAAAGACCCCGAATGGGATGTGCGCACCATCGAAACGCTCGGCATGATCCCCAACTATTATCTGCAATATTTTTACTACACTGAAAAGAAATTCAACGATCAGAAAAAATGGCCTCCCTCCCGAGCCGAGCAGGTCATGGACATCGAAAAGGATTTGCTGCGCGAATATGCGGACCTGAATCTCAGCGAGCCGCCTGCCGGCTTGATGAAGCGCGGCGGCGCCTATTATTCCACGCTGGCTACCCAGCTTATCAACTCACATTTCAACGACCTCGGGCAGGTCCATGTGGTCAACGTCCGCAATAACGGAGCCGTAAAGGAATGGCCATCAGATTGGGTGCTGGAGCTTCCCGCCAAGGTCGATCATGATGGGATTCATCCGCTTCCTGCCGACCCGCTGCCTGCTTCGTGCTTCGGGCTGATCGCCCAGGTGAAAATGTACGAACTACTGACCGTCGAAGCCGCAGTGCATGGCGATAGAAATGCCATGTACCAGGCCCTGCTCACGAATCCGCTTGGCCCGAGTGCAGACAAGGTTCAGGCCGTGATGGATGACATGCTTGAGACGAACAAGCAATGGCTGCCCCAATTCAAATAACCCCTGAATAGCACGCAAGGAAAAAACAAATGCGCTATTTTCTCGGAATTGATGTTGGTTCCTCCAAAACCCATGCCTTGATTGTAGATGAAACCGGGCGCTGCGTTGGGTTTGGTAAAGCCTGGGGAGGCAATCATCAAACGGTTGGGTATGATGGTTTGGAAAATGTCTTGCAAGAGTCGTTTGGGGCCGCACGCGAAATGTGCGGCGTGGATAAGGCTCATATCGCTGGGGCAGGCTTCGGCGTGGCCGGATACGATTTCCCGTCAGACAGAGAATTACACCTAAAGGCAATCTCATCCCTGGGGCTGACCTGCCCATTGGAAGTCGTCAATGACGGTTGGAATGGCCTGCTTGCTGGGGCGACGCGAGGAATAGGCGTCAATGTCACAGCGGGGTCTTCCAATAATTGCCGCGGACGAAGCAGGGATGGCAGAGAAGGACGCATTGTCGGTAATGGTGCCTCGTTCGGCGAGCTGGGCGGCGCGACCGAGATCGTTCAGCGCGGTTTGCAAATGGTGAACCATGCATGGATAAAACGAATTCCACCCACTGCATTGACGAAAATTTATGTGGAAGCCGTGGGCGCAAAAAATGAAATGGATCTGATGGAAGGACTCTCCAACGAACAATACCATTTGTTCCCATTCCTGGCCTTGCAGGTGCTGGATGCCGCGCGCAATGGCGATGCCGCCGCACAGTCGGTGGTGCAATGGGCTGGGGAGGAATTGGGCTGGCTTGCTATCGCTGTAACGCGTCAGATCGGTATGGAGAACGATGAACTGGAAGTCATCCAGTCTGGCAGTATTTTCGAGGCGGGGGAGATCATTACAGAGTCCATGCGCGAGGTTGTATTGAAGCATTGCCCAAAAGCAAAATTAATGCGCCTTGATGGTCCCCCTGTGGTGGGCGCAGTCATCCTTGGAATGGAGCAGGTCGGTTTCGATGGGTATGCCATTCGGGATGAAATCATACGCACGGCAAAGGAGCTTGTGGAATAAAGGCGGATATGTAGGGGGATCATCTTCTTACAAGATATTCTTTACATGCAGTAGGGTGGTTTTTCGCGTGGACTCTAACCCAATACTCATTGCAAAACCTTTGCAAAACCTTTGCGATGTGATATAATTTATTTTATATCTAGACAAGTTCCAACCTAAAAGGTACTTATGGCAAAACCTTCTCATTTGAAATTCAACGATATCGCTCCCGACCCGACCCTGCTGGACGCAAACGGCAACCCCATCCAACTCTCTTCACTTTGGCAGAAGAAGGTGCTTGTGCTGGCCTTTACCCGCCACTTCGGATGCCCCCAATGCAAAGAGATGGTTGACCAGTTGATCTCTGCGCATCAAACCCTGACCGATAAAGGCATGCAGCTCGCGATCGTTTCCCACGCTTCAGCCGAATCTGCCAAAGCTTTCTGCGAGCAGCGCGCTCCCACAGCCGTTTGTCTGGCAGACCCTGATCGGGTCGCATATCGGGCGTATGGCCTGTATCGCGGCAATTTTTGGCAGACCTTGATCTCTCCGCGTATCTGGCGATCCAACCGAAGGCTGGCGCGTGAAAAGGGCTTCAAGCCTGAAGTGCCGCATGCCGGGCAGGATGCCTATCAAATGTCTGGCACCTTCATCATAGGCACCGACGGGCGCATTCGAATGCCCTACTACTACGAAGACATCGCCGACCATCCGCCCGTGGACCTGCTCCTGCATGGTGTGATGGGCGTGGATTGGACGAAACCGTTCGACTCAAAACCAGTGATCTGAAAGATGAACAGCATGTTTCTTGCAACCTATCTAGCTCTAAAAGAAGTTATCCGCAACCGTGGGCGTTTTCTGCTCGTGGCATTGGTGATCGCATTGATCACCCTGCTTGTATTATTTATTGCCGCGCTCGGGGAGGGACTTGCGAATGGCAACCGTCAGTATGTAGCGAATCTGGACGCTCAATTGATCGTTTTCCTTGAAAAATCCGACTATATCATTTCTTCGAGCCGCCTTGAGACGAACACTTCCCGCTCTGTGCGCCGGGTGGAAGGTGTTGCGGATGCGGGGGCGATTTACACCTCCTCCACAGAGATCGTTTCCCTGGCTGAGCCGCTTAAAGTCTCCATGCTGGGTGTGGAAGCAGGCAGGCCCGGCATGCCAGTTATTGTCGAAGGACGTGAATTCCGCACTGGTGAGGCCCGCGAGACGGTCATTGATCGGAATGTTGCTCTCCGTTCAGATATCCAGATCGGCGATGTGATCGAGATCCGGTCCACACAGGGGACGGATGACAAATTTTTCGAATTAAAAGTAGTCGGCCTGGTGGAAGGTCAGTCCTATTTCTTTCAGCCCACCATTTTTGTCCCGCCTGCCACCTGGGAAAAGATTCGTCCACAGTCAGAGTCTGAACTGAGCAGTGATACACCCTTTCCAAATATCGTTGCTGTGAAGCTACAGGACCCGGCCCAGGCAGAGGAAATGACCGCCCGCTTGATCGAGCGTGTTCCAAACATTGAGGTTACGGATATCGCAACGACCATTAATAATATCCCCGGTTATTCTGCCCAGCAGGGGACGGTGCAGACCCAGGGTGTGTTCACGTTGCTGATCGGCATCCTGGTCATTGGCGGCTTCTTCCAAATTCAGATTCTCCAAAAAGTGCCGCAGATCGGGGTGTTGAAGGCCATCGGTTCCTCCAATGGGGTGGTGGGGCTTTCGGCGGTGATCCAGATTATTTTTGTCACCGCCCTCGGGGTCGGGATCGGAGGCGGGTTGACCTATCTCTTCTCGCTCGGTTTCCCTCCGACCATCCCATTGGTATTCAATGGGGCACGTTCCTTGATCGCCGTTGCCCTGCTTCTCTCGATCGGTCCGGTCGGGGGCATGGTATCCATTATTTATGCAGTCCGTATCGAGCCCTTGAAGGCGCTCAGGCTGGGGTAGAAAATGTCAGATATTGCTTTGGAAGTTCGTGATTTGTTAAAAACATTCTCGCTGGATGGCACGACCATTAATGCGGTCGATCATGTCTCTTTTCAGGTGAAGTTTGGTGAGTTCGTTGCCCTGGTGGGGCCAAGCGGTTCCGGAAAGACGACGATGCTGTCCATTCTGGCTGCCTTGCTCACACCCACCAGCGGACAGGTGTTGATTGACGGCCAGGATATGGCACAGATGAACGAGAAACAACGGGTCAAACTACGCCGTGAAAAGATCGGTTTCACGTTTCAGTCGAATAACCTGATCCCTTATCTTTCGGCGCGCGAGAATGTGGAATTCATGCTGCGCCTGAACGGTAAGCTCGATCATGGCAGCCGTATTCGTTCGGATGAATTGCTGGCACGCCTGGGGCTGGCCGAAAGATTGCATAACCTTCCTGCTCAAATGTCCGGCGGACAGCAGCAGCGTGTGGCGATCGCCCGCGCATTGATCCACAATCCCACTGTGGTGCTTGCCGATGAACCCACCGCCTCGCTTGATACCGAGCGCGCCCTTCAAGTCGTCCAAACCTTTGCCAACCTGATCCATGAAAACGGTCGGGCAGGTATCATTGTCACCCACGATCTGCGCATGTGCCAGTTCGTCGACCGCGTTCTTCAAATGCAGGATGGAAAACTTGTGCGTGTCTACGATACGAAGGAAGAGATAATGGAATTCGCCCTTGGAACCATAAAGCATTAATGAAAATGAATATGGTCAAATTGTAAAGTACTTAATGCATTAATAAAGAAGAAGCCAGGACATTGTCCTGGCTTCTTTAAATCTCTTTTATGGCAAGTCGAACGCCTTCACCAGAAAGACAGCCATTTGGGCGCGAGTGACGGCTGAATCGGGACAGTAAACACCCGCACCGCATCCACCGGTGATGCCTTCAGCGGCCAGTTGCTCGATCCATTTATCGGCCCAATAGCCGAGGGGTACATCACTGAAGACGCCGGTGGCATTGGGCGGAGTGTAACCTGAGCCATGTTTAGCCTTCAGGAGGAAGATTGCCATTTGCGCGCGTGTGACCGTCGAATCGGGACAATAGATACCGGCTCCACATCCGCCGGTGATGCCTTCGGCAGCGAGTTGTTTTATCCAGGCTGCGGCCCAATAATCTATTGCTACATCAGTGAAACCGGTGCTGGCTCCCACGGCTGGCGGAGTAAAGCTTGAGCCATGCATGCCTTTCAGCAGGAATACAGCCATCTGGGCGCGAGTAACGGTTGCGTCGGGACAGTACATCAGGCTGGGCGAGGTGATACATCCGCCGGTGATCCCGGCGTTGTACAGGCGTTCGATGTAGCTGTTGGCCCAATACGTTAATGGAACATCAGTAAAAGTGGCTGTAAGCGGGATGGCGCATTTGCCATCTGCACATTGAAATGCGTAGAGGTGGTTGACATACGAATTTCCGCTTGGTTGCTCGCGGGTGACGTACAATGTTCCATTCGGCCCAATTACGGGGGTACCCCCATCTTGGCCTAGTTCGTACTTCCACAAAAGTGCGCCATCTGCCGCTCGAAGCGCATAAAGATAAGCTTTATCGCCTGGTCCAGCACTACTATCAAGACTCTGAGTGAAATATACAATTCCATTTGCGCTAAGTGTGGGTGGTTCGAAAATTCCCCAACCACTTTCGAATTTCCACTTGACGAAACCCTGGCTATCAAAGGCGTAGAAACCGCCGCTATTATCGCCCCGATAGATCGTGGAACCGTTAGCTGAAACAGCACTTGATGAGGAATACATCCAGCCGTCGATGGTCACTTGCCATTTTTCTGATCCATCAGGATTCAATGCCCGGAACGTATAATCAGATGACCCGATGTAGATCGTTCCATCAGGTCCAACAGACGGTGAATTCCACGGCTGGCCAAGCTGTCCGCCTCCCTTTTCCCATATAAATTGCCCATTCGAATCAAGAGCTACCAATCCGCGGCAGTTATGTTGAAGGTAGATATTGCCGTTCGGGCCAATTGCGGCTGAAGACTCAATTCCACAATTTGGGGTGCCCGAATTCCAAATCCATTTAAGTGTCCCATTCGGGCGAATGGCATATAGATATCCTCCATCGTAGCTACCTCCAATGTGATAGTCCCCTAATTGGGATGCAATATAGATCGTGCCATCCAATCCTATCGTGGGGTTGCTATAACTGACCCTGTTCATTGGGTATGACCACAACACACTGCCGTCTGTTGGGTTGAAAGCATAAAAGGTAGAGTCCGTGGCGCCAACCACTGCATAGACCGCATTTTCTACGACGGCTAAGTGATTGATCGTTTCGGCGAAGCCAGCTGGCCATTCCCATTTCAGCGTGCCATCTGGATTTATTGCTCGCAAAATGGATGGGCCATAGGAACTCCCATAGATTGTGCCGTCTGGCCCAACAACAACATCGCCTACAATTTCATCAGGGTAAACCCATGCCAGGTCCGGTGAATTGGGCCCATTTGTTGAGCTCCAACTTGAATGAGCACTATCATGACCATACATAGACCAATAGTCTGTAGCTACTAGGGCGACGGTATGGTCCTGTGCAATCTGACTAGCGAGCACAGCCGAGGCAATGCTGCTCATCATAAAAAACACGAGCAAAGCAGAGAATATTCGAATAATTAAGACTCTGGGAAACATGGTCATTCCTCCGATTATGAATATAGGACAAATTTGAAGTTTACTGTTGAGATATATTTCACTTTACATACTTTAATAATGAGTTTCAATGATAAAGGTCACATACCTAGCTAACAATTGTCCTCGGCGTTAGTTGATCAAATACGATCTAGATACAAAGAAGGATTTGTGAAATTCCCACTTATGCTGATTTTATTATGACACATAATGTTGTAGATTCAAGCTCGCAGACGGCTCTTTGCAGGCAATAAAAAATCCCCAAAGGCTTCACAAAACCTTTGGGGATTCAACGGATCACTGATTACTAAAAAGTGACGACTATCCTTACGCCGTTTCCAAATATCTCTGAATTTCAAAATCGGTCACACGCAGGCGGAACTCATCCCACTCTTCCCACTTGGCGCGCATATAGGCTTCGAACAGATAATCGCCCAGTGCAGATTTCAACACTTCGTTCTTCTCCAACTCTTTCAAAGATTCAGCCAGCGAGCCGGGCAGTTCGGTCACGCCGAGCTTGGTGCGTTCTTCCTTGTCGAGGTGATATAGGTTGATGTTATTCAATGGCTTGGACGCCTTCATATTCTTGTCGATGCCATCCAGTGCGGCGGCGAGCATGACGGTGAACGCCAAATACGGGTTGGACGACGGATCAGGGAAGCGCAGCTCTGCCCGGACTGCCTTGTCGCGTCCTTCGGTGTAGCGCGGAATACGAATGAGCGCCGAGCGATTCTGCTGAGCCCAGCCGATGTACACAGGTGCTTCGTAGCCTGGAACCAAACGCTTGTAGGAGTTGACGGTCGGGGCGACCACACCAGCGAGGGCGCGGGCATGTTCCAACTGACCGGCGATGAAGGAGTACGCCAGCGGAGATAGATGAGCCTCATCTTTGGCGTCGAAGAATAGGTTGTTGCCGGTCTTGGTATCGAACAACGACTGATGACAGTGCATGCCGGAGCCGTTGATGCCATACACAGGCTTGGGCATGAACGAAGCCACCAGCCCGTGTTGGGCGGCGATCGCCTTCACCGTGTACTTAAGCGTCAGGACGTTATCCGCAGCTTTGAGCGCGTCTGCGAAGCGAAAGTCGATCTCATGCTGGCCGAGCGCCACTTCGTGGTGCCCCACTTCCACGTCAAGCCCCATGTCATCAAGGGCTTCCATTAAGGCGGTGCGCACAACGACCGCTTCATCGAAGGACGAAAAATCGAAGTAGCCGCCTGTATCGTGGGGAACGGGGTGAACGCTGTTACTGCCATTCTCACCCTTAAAGAGGAAGAACTCTGGCTCAGGGCCGATGTTATATTTCCAGCCGCGTTCGGCGATCTTGGCGAGAATACGCTTCAACGCGCCGCGCGGGTCACCTTCAAAGGGTTCGCCTCCCGGAGTGTAGATATCGCAGAACACGCGCGCGCGGCGGGAATCTGGCGAAGACCAGGGCAGCAACACATAAGTATCGGGGTCGACCTTCAGGCGCATGTCACTTTCCTGAATGCGCGCAAAGCCTTCCACCGAAGAGCCGTCGAACCATGCGCCGTCCTTCAGCACATCTTCAAGATGGCGGATGGGCATGTCCACGCTCTTGACCGCCCCGAGTACATCTGTGAACTGAAGCGAAAGAAACTTGACCTTATCTTCCTTCACAAGTTTGAGTAGATCTTTATTGTCCATTGTTTTCTCCTTTTGATTTATTGTACATCCCTTTATGTGGATGATTGTGCCCTAACTTTTTCCGGGGAGCGCGGCTTCGCTCGCCTCTTTCACAACCTTGGGCTTGCTCTTGCTATTAATGAACATTACCGCCCCGATAATGATCACGGTCGCCAGCCAGATGCGCGGCTCCAGCACTTCATTGGCAAAGAAGTATCCAAGAATGACGGCAACGATCGGGTTGACATAGGCATAAGTGGCCACCAGCGAGATGGGCGCATTTTGCAGCAGCCAGATGTATGACCCGAAACCGATGATGGACCCGATGGTGATCAAATAGACCAGGCCAACCAAAGAGCGGGTGGAAACCTCGGCTGGATTCCAACCATTCAACTCGCCTGTTACGACAGAAACGACCAACAGGCCGATGCTGCCCATCAACATCTCTGCACCCGTGGTCATTAATGAAGATTTGGGCAGGTCGGCGGTTTTGCTATAAGTTGACCCGGCCGCCCATAGAACGGTCGCCGAAAGCAGGGCTGCCACGCCGAACGGATTAAGTTTCGATTCGCTTCCCGAAAATTCGGCAGGACCAACGAGAATAAAGATACCCACGAAACCGATCGCCAGCCCGGTAATGGCCTGCCATGTCGGTTTGACCCCGCCTGGGCGAATGGCCTCGGCGAGCACGAGCACCATGGGCACAGAAGCAATGATCAATGCTGCAATGCCAGACGGAATGAATTGTTCCGCCCACGAAACCAGGCCATTCCCGCCCAGCAAGAGGAAATTGCCGATAATAGCCGTTGAAATCCATTGTTTGCGTGTAGGCATTGCCTGGCCTGCGCCCTTTTGCCATGCAATAAGGATCAGGCCAGATATTAAAAAGCGAATAGCGCCATGAAAGAAAGGCGGAATGGTTTCTATGGCAACTTTGATACCTAGATACGTGGAGCCCCATACGATATAAAGTGCTATCAATGCGATCCAAATTTTTGTTTTCATTCTTTTCCTTGTATTTTGCGGGGCAGGTATTTAGACCTGCCCCAGGTACGGATAAAACAGTCAGGTGTCCTTATCTATACTGCTTCGGGTTGAAGTAATTCGCGGGCCAAAATTGCCTTCTTGCGCGCCGAGCCGTAGAGGTAGTTCCCAAACTCGCCGGTTTTGCGGATCACACGATGACAGGGAATGAGATACGCAACAGGGTTGTTGCCGACGGCGCTTCCCACGGCACGCACTGCACGAGGATTGCCGATTTGGGTGGCGATAAACTCATAAGTGGTCAGCGCGCCCATCGGGATGTTCAACAGCGCCTCCCAGACCTTGATCTGGAAATTTGTCCCGCGCAGGTGAAGGTTGACCGGCTGGGTGGGATTCGTATCCAGAAAGATACGGTTGACCAGTGGGGACGTGGCTTTGTAATCTTCGATCATGGTTGCCTGTTTCCAATGTTCCACCAGTTGGTCAAGTGCCTTGCCTTCACGGCCGTCCACAAAACTAAGGTTACAAATGCCGCGGTCGGTGGTGGCGATCAGACATTTGCCGTAAGGGGTTACGTGAATGCCGTAGCGAATAGACAACCCTGTCCCGCGGGATTTGTACTCGCCCGGGGTCACGGCCTCCGTGGTGACAAAAAGATCATGGAGGCGGCCCAGGCTCGAAAGTCCGACCTGATGCGTGGTGTCGAGCAAATTCTCTGATTTTTCAAGCAGTCCCTTCGCCTCTTCCCTCGTCAGAAATTGCATAAAACGTTTGGGACTGATACCGGCCCAGCGCGTAAAC
>JAEURI010000143.1 GCA_016789225.1 Anaerolineales bacterium | reverse complement strand
GTGCTTTACGGCTCGCCTGCCAACGTCACAGTGGAAACCACCGCACCGACTGTGTTGTCCTTTACCCGGCAGTCTCCGTCTGGCAGCCTGACCAATGCCAATACGCTGATCTTCCGCGTCACCTTTCGCGAGGACGTGAGCGGCGTCGGCCTGGCAGATTTTGCCCTCAGCGGAACCACTGCCGAGCTGGACGATTGTAGTACCGTCAACGCAAGCGTATACGACATCGAAGTCAACGGCACAGACAGCGTCAATGACGGCGATCTGGTCAGCTACAACGGCGTGGTCGGGTTGAACTTCAGCGGCAGCATGTCCATCACCGACCTGGCGGGCAATCCCCTCGCCAACATCGAGCCAGCCACCGACGAAACATACACGCTGGATAACTCCGCGCCAGTCATCACTATCAACAATCCCGACACCAGCGCGGCCACCAGCAAGACCATCACCGCCAGCGCCTCGGATGGCACACTGACCATGAGCATCACCATCGGCTCGACCTGTGACGGCACATTAACCTTTATTGCCTACTCCGACCAGACATTTTCAACGGAAGCAGACAACGGCAAAAGGGTTTGCTATAAAGCGGTGGATGCCGTTGGCAACACCACCTACAGCCTGTCGGATGCCATTGCAGGCATTGATACCACGATCACTGCGCCCGTTGTTTCATCCATCACCCGCGCCTCTACCAATCCTACTTCCGCTTCCAGCGTGGACTTCACTGTCACCTTCTCTAAATCTGTCACCGGTGTGGATGTGAACGACTTCATCCTCACCACCAGCGGATTGACGGGCGCCTCCATCTCCGCCGTGAGCGGCTCAGGCGCTTCATACATCGTCACTGCCGCGACCGGTTACAAACCCGGCACGTTGCGGCTGGATATTCCAAACACTGCCACCATCACCGACCTGTCCAGTAACTCACTTGCCGGTTTGCCCTTCACTGCTGGTGAATCCTACACCGTCAACAAATCTCCCACCTTCTCGGACGTGCCCTTCGATTATTGGTCGTGGCCGTACATCGAGAGTATCCTCAATGCAGGCATCACGGGCGGATGTTCCAGCAATCCGCTCTCGTTCTGCCCGACCCAATCCGTCACCCGCGCGCAGATGGCCGTCTTCATCTTGAAAGGCATTCATGGTCAGTCCTTTACGCCGCCTTCGATTAACAGCAACACCGGCTTCGACGATGTTGCTTCCGATTATTGGGCCGCGGCATGGATCAAGCAGCTGGCTGCTGAAGGAATCACCGGCGGATGCGGCAATGGCAACTATTGCCCGGAAAACACTGTTACGCGTGACCAGATGGCGGTCTTTTTGCTCAAGGCCAAGTATGGTTCGTCCTACACTCCGCCTGCGGTAAATGGAAATACCGGTTTCAGCGATGTGCCTGCCGATTACTGGGCTGCGGCGTGGATCAAGCAGCTCGCAGCAGAGGCCATCACCGGCGGATGTGGAGGCGGCAACTACTGTCCATCCAATCCCGTTACCAGAGATCAGATGGCGGTCTTCCTGCAAAAAACGTTTGGTCTGCCTTTGCCCTAAAGTACGAATCATCAACATAAAAAATCAGCTAAACATTTTTGCAAGGTCAAATCGTTTTTTGCCTTACAAAAAACCTTCAAAACCTCCAGAGCAAATTTGGAGGTTTTTTTTCGGCTACAATGCGTCGAGGTCAATTATTAGATGAAGCTTGATCAATCTTTTCAAGGCGGCCATTCAAGCCCGAAGAACAGATAATCATATTTTTCAATCAATGGAGAATGAAATGAAGTCAGCTATTTTGCGCCATGTCCATGTCCTTATGATTGCGGCTTTGTTCCTTGCCGCATTGGGGGGAGCTTCAGCCGTTGAATCCGTGCATGCTTCCGGTTCGTCCCAAATCGCCAAAGCGCCTCCTGCCTTACCGGATGCAGATTTGGCCCTAAGCATTCATCCGCTCGAACGTGTGATGATCGGCGAGGACTTCGAATTTAGCCTCGCCTTCGATACCTCTGCTGATACTGGCTATGGCCCTTTCGTTGACCTGATCCTTCCAGTCAATGGTATCGATGGCGCTGCCGGGACCGATACCCCCGACGGTATTGACTTCGTCAGCGCTGTGTATGACGGCTACACCTTAACAGCCACCACGTTGGTATTTCCCGACGATGATGGGCCGTTGAATCCCGGAACAACCGGCTGCGTCTCCCATCCTTTTGCAGTGGAGGATACGGGCAACGCGGCTCAAGTCTGCGGTACGACGGGAGACGAGTTGGTTGTATTGGAACTGCCCTTCAGTTCCATCACACAAGATATGCCCACACTTTACATAGAAGTCACAGCACACGTCTCGAACCTGGCAGACGTGAACACTCCACTGACCATCCTCGGGCGCGGCGGTTATCGCTTTGGGGCTGATAACCTCAATAATCCCGTCGCCGACCCGGCCATCTTAACCCCAACCAGCACGGATGGCAGCGGCTGGCCCAGCCTGCAAGTCACCCCGCGTGTCATTCACATCGAAAAAGAATTTGTTGGCCCCTCAGAATGTCCGTATAACCTGCCCGCCGGACCGGCCTTCAAAAAGGATTGCTATGGGGATGTACATCCGGTCTACGAAAGCGTCAGCGGACCAAACTTCCCCAGACAGTACAACATCGATGTTTATGTAGCTGCCGGACAGACTGTCACCGACCTTGACGTCACCGATATCTTCCCCAATAACCTGGCCTATTTGAGTGTGGCTTCGCTGGGCGGCGGAACATTGGTAGATTCCCCGACCGTCGGCACTGCGGCGAATGCGCCGGATAACGATCTGGTTGTTAATTTCGCATCTCTGACCGGCAGTACCACAATCGTTGTGGATTTTTTCATTCCTGAATTCGATGCCGATGGCAACCCGGTTCTAAACCCGGCCACAGGCGCTTCGGCAGTTGCGGAAAACATCGCCAGCGCCCTTGGCAATTGGACACCCGTTGATACGCGCGACAACGCAACACCGGGCAATGCTGTTGCGAATGGTCCCTGCCCCGGTTCCTGTACCCCGCTCCACACGCTTGACATCCGTTCCATCGCAGTGCAAAAATCGATCACTATTGAAACAGATAATGGGGCGGCTGGCTACACTCCAGGTGATGTTTTGAAATATACGCTCGAGTTCCAGATTTCCGATTACTTCACGGTCGGTGACCTGGTATTGACCGATGTGTTGACTGACGGACAACGCTTCGACGATTCTGGCACGAATACCCCGATCTTCTCTGTCAGTGACCGCAACACAACGCTCACAGATATAGATTTTACCTACACCCCGCCTCCCGGCTCCCCGACGCCTGCTGATGACTTAACCATCGATGAATCACAGATTGGAAATACCGGCGTTCCTGCGGATGGCACAGATGGCAACACCACATTGACCTTTGACATCTCAAAGGCCATGCTCAACGCCGGCGCAGTCGATGGAATCCTGCAAGGCGGTGAAGCAGGTGCAACGGGCGGTACACCGGCCATTGGAACGATTACCTACTATGCGGTCATCCAGGAAGATTTCTCTGACACTTATCCCTCTGGTGATTCGAGTGTCGATCACGGCGATGTTATGTTCAACTCGGTTACGATCGAGGCCAGCATCCGCGACGAAAACACAATCGCAACCACACTCGGAACCCAGACGAATGACAGTGTTGAGAAGATCAAGATCGTCTACGACGATTTTGAAAAGGATATTTACGCGGTCAACGGCTCGACCTCCTTCACGCCCTTCGTCCAGCCAGGGGATACGATCACTTTCCGGCTGCGACACTCGCTACCTTCGAGTGACTCTGATTTCCTGGTCCTGACCGACTTCCTCCCGATGCCCATTTTTGATGCGGGTGAAGTGACCACCTTCGACGATGTGACGGATGCGACCGTACCTGTGGCAGGTCATGCAAAGTTTGGCCCTAACAGCACCCTCAATGCGGCCCTCGCTGTACCCGTTCTGCCGACACTTAGTGTAGATGCCGCCGCGAACAGCTTATCCTTCGATTTTGGCTCATTCGACGACCCAACAGATACCACCACCGAAATCGACATCCTCTTTACACTGACCGTTTCGAATGACCCCTATATGGACGGTGCAGTGCTGACCAACCTGGCCTTGGGTCTGGAAGATACGACCAATAACGGTCAGCTTTTCCACAGTGGTACTAAACAATTCACACTCAAGGAACCTGGGCTGTCCGTGCGCAAGGGCGTGGTTGCCAGTGATAACCCAGCGGCAATCTTCCTTCCCAACCCCACCGGCCCGGTTACCTTCAGTGCCCCAGGTAGCAATCCGTCGTGGAGCGGTGTGATCGCCTCAGGCGATAATGATCCGAATACGGGTTTGATCAATTCCAATGTGGCAAACACCAAGACCGGTGACCTGTTGACCTTTGCGATCGTACTCGAAAACCTGGGGTCGAGCAGCCTGGGTGCCTTTGATATTTCAGTCAAAGACTCTCTCCCCACAGATTTGGATATTCCATCCGGTGGCATTAACCTTCAGGTGCGGCGCGGAGACGGAACGGCAGTGACCTTTGCGCCTGTTGGCAGTACGACCACCGACCCATCCGGTTTGTTTGATGATGGCATTATCTTAACCGATGAAAGCCCAACCCAAGGCATTGCACACGTGTATGACCCAGCCAATGGTCAGAACCTTATTGTTATCACTTACGACCTTCAAATTGCGGCAGGCGTGGCCCCGGGAACATCCATCGTCAACACTGCCACGCTGTTGAGCTATGCAGGGACCGAGGGTGGCCCGAACCATGTCGGTACTGCACCCACCAATAACGTACATAGCGATGACGCCTCGACCACGCTTTTGGTCGGTCTCACTGTGACAGTAAATCAGGCTGCGAGCCAAACGGATCCAACATCGACGTTGCCGGTGCAATTCACAGTCATATTTAGCAAGCCGATTAATACCTCCACGTTTACACCCGGCGATATCACATTAGGCGGCAGCGCGGGCGCAACGACCGCAGTCATTACACAAATTGCGCCAAACGATGATACGACCTTCAATGTCGATGTCAGCGGCGTGGCGAATATAGGCACGATCATTGCTTCGATCCCGGCAAACGCGGTACAAGACAGTATCGGCAATGACAATGCAGCCAGCACCAGCAACGATAACAGTGTTACATATAGTTCCACATTTGTGGATGTGCCCTTCAATCATTGGGCCTGGAAATATGTGGAGAGTATTCACAAAGCAGGTATTACCAAAGGTTGTTTGACCAACCCACTTAGCTACTGCCCGGGACAATCGGTCACCCGCGCACAGATGGCAGTTTTCATCTTGAAAGGCATCCACGGCGGCAATTACACTCCGCCCGCTGCCACCGGCAATGTCTTCAATGACGTACCAGCCTCTCACTGGGCAGCCGCCTGGATCGAGCAACTCTACGCCGAAGGTATCACTGTTGGTTGCAGTATCGGCAGCTACTGTCCGGACCAGACCGAGACTACGCGCGCTCAAATGGCCGTCTTCCTGCTCAAGGTCAAGTATGGCCCGTCCTATACACCGCCCGCCGTAGGAGCCAGCACTGGCTTCAACGATGTGCCTGTTGATTATTGGGCAGCAGCGTGGATCAAGCAGCTCGTAGCAGAATCACTCACCGGCGGATGCGGAGGCGGCAATTATTGTCCAGGCGATCCGGTGACTCGCGACCAAATGGCGGTCTTCATTCAGAGAATCTTCGGGCTGCCCTTGCCGTAGCGGTTGAAAAGGAAACAGGGGAATAAGAAAGGGTACCAAGAGAAATGGCTTCCTGCATTGTAGAAGGCCATTTCTCTTTCCTCCGAAGTAATTTTTTAAAAGCTAACCCTTAAAATATAAACTATTAGAGTATAAGCCCAACTAATACAAGCTCCTTCATAAACAAAATGGCGACGTATACCCTGCCCCAAACAGGCATTTCTTAATTATTGTGTTAAAGCCGAGGCAGATGGTATCTGTCCCGGTCTGCATTTTACAGCAATGACAGATTTGTAATTGAAAATTATGGGTAAATACGGTAAATTACATCTATCTAAAATTGCAAACAATCTAAATTCAGTGCTTTCTCCCGGGAATATTCAAAGGAGGATCATTTTATTTAGATTTTTTATTCAAAGAAAGTCTCGCCCTCTGGAGAAAAGCACATGGCCACACCTCGTTCCAAACCCACCTTTCATATCTTATTATTCGCTTTACTGACCTCCCTGCTGGGCAGTATGGTCTTTGTCACACCCGCCTATGCAGCAGGGATCACCGTGAACAGCAGCGCAGATACAAGCGCCGACGATGGAGTTTGCACCCTGCGGGAAGCCATCGCCAACGCCAACAGCGATTCGCAACTCTATGTCACTGCCGGTGAATGCGGTATAGGTTCCGGCAGCGACATCATTACCTTCGATCTTTCTCTTTCCGGAGGAACAATTTACCTGCAATCTGTATTGACCCTTTCCAGTAATATCACCATTGACGGTTCCGGATTAACTTCGCAGATCACTATAAGCGGCGATAGTGACAACAACGGCAATGGCGACGTGCGAGTGTTCTCGATTGGCAGCGGCACAACGGTTACCCTGGATAGTCTCGCAATTACGAAGGGCAGGGTCAGCGGTAACCCTGGCGGCGGCGGCATCTACAACGCCTCCGGCGCTACGCTGACGATCACAAACAGCACACTCTCCTACAACACGAACAGCAGCGGTCCCGGCGGCGGAATTAGAAATGACGGCACGCTGACAGTTATGAACAGCACCTTCTCTGGCAATACGACCATCAGCGGCGGTAGCGGCGGCGGCATCCGAAACATCGGTGTGTTGACGGTGACCAATAGCACCTTCTCCGGCAACTCGGCTTTTGGCAGCGGCGGTGGCATCTACAATGTTATTGGTTTCACATCAGTAACAATCATAAACAGTACTTTCTCTGGCAACGCGGCTGGATCTCTAGGCGGCGGTATCTATTTTGATGGGGGTACGCTGAACTATGCCAATACCATTATCGCCAACTCCACCTCAGGCGGCGATTGCGCTGGGAGCGGCACTATCGGCACCAATACTAATAACCTGGTGGAAGATGGCGGTTGTTCGGCCTCCCTAAGCGGCGACCCAGCTCTGGACTCACTTGGCGATAACGGCGGTCCCACCCAGACCTTCGCCCTGTTCGTCGATTCCCTTGCTATTGACGCTGGCGACAACACCACTTGCGCAGCCTCCCCGGTCAGCAACCTTGACCAGCGCGGCGTCTCTCGTCTGCAGGGCGTGCAATGCGATATTGGCGCTTTTGAGGCTGAATTCGTCACTGTGACCACAAGCGCTGATCCTGGTGACGGCACATGCGATGCCACTTGCTCCCTGCGCGACGCCATCGCCGCTGTCGGCGCAGACAATATGATTATCTTCGACCCATCTCTCTCCGGGGCGACGATTCACCTAGCCTCCACCTTGACCATCGCCCAAAACATGACGATTGACGGCTCTGCGCTGGCTTCGAAGATCACTGTCAGCGGCGATAGCGATAGCAATGGCACGGGCGATGTGCGCGTTTTCTTTGTTCATAGCGGCACGACTGTCACCCTCGATAGTCTGATCATTACAAAAGGCAATGGTACCGCCCTCAGTAGCGAAGGCATTACGGGCGGTGGTGGCATCCAGAACAATAGCGGGAACAACGCTGGCGCAGCGCTGACAGTCATCAACAGCACCATCTCGGACAATTCAGCCGACAACGGCGGCGGCATCCTCAACAGCAACGGCAGTACGTTGAGGATCACAAACAGCACCATCTCCGACAATACCGCCACCGGCAACGGCGGCGGTATCCTGAGCGACGGCAACCTGCTAGCGATCACGAACAGCACGCTCTCCGGCAACTCCGCCGCTGACGAGGGCGGCGGAGTTCGCAACGGCAACATCATGACGCTCACAAATAGCACCATCTCCGGCAATTCTGCCAGCAGCGGCGGCGGTATCAGAAACGCAGGCAGCTTGACTGCAAAAAATAACACGCTATCTGGCAATTCCGCCAGTGTCAACGGCGGCGGCATCTATAGCGACAACACATTCAATGCCACCAATAATATTATCGCCAACTCCACTTCGGGCGGTGATTGCAATGGCCAGATTGACACCAACGTCAACAATCTGGTGGAAGATGGTTCCTGTACGGACAACGGTGTCAACTTCTTAACTGGCGATCCCCAACTCGACTATCTGGACGATAACGGTGGCCCCACCCAGACCATTGCCCTGCTGAGCGGTTCACCCGCCATTGATGTGGGCGACACTGCCACCTGCGCAGCATCCCCGGTCAACAATCTTGACCAGCGTAATGTGACACGTCCAGTTGGATCACAATGCGACATCGGCGCGTATGAAGGGTCTAAGGATATCAGTGCCCCAACTGTTGATTCCTTCACAGCCACTTCACCATACACCAGTCTCAATATCCCGATCACAGCCTTCACGGCATCAGATAACGTAACTGTCACCGGTTACAAGATCACCGAAACTTCTACCCCACCCTCCTCTAGCGCAGACGGCTGGACGGCTTCGGCCCCTTCTAACTATACTGTCGGCAGCGACGGCTCTTATATGCTCTATCCTTGGGCCAAGGATGCCGCAGGCAACGTCTCGGCGGTCTTCGGCTCGCCTGCTAGCGTAACCGTCGATACAACTTTGCCGACAATCATTTCCATCACCTGCACTTCCTCTAACCCTACTTCCGCAAATAGTGTGGACTTTACTGTGACCTTTTCCGAACCAGTCACAGACGTGGATGTGAGTGACTTCACCCTCACCACCACCGGATTGACAAACGCCTCGGTCTCCGCTGTGAGCGGGTCCGACACTTCATACACTGTGACCGCCTCCACTGGGAGCAACAGCGGCACCTTAAGGCTCGATGTAATCAATCCAGTATCCATCACGGATCTCTTCTCGAATTCATTAGGTAGCCTGCCTTTCACAAGCGGTGAAACCTACACGATAGATAGAACTGCCCCTACAGTAACCTCCATCATTCGGATATCTGCCGATCCAACTTCCGCATCCAGTGTCGACTTTAGTGTGACTTTCTCCGAACCTGTTACTGATGTTGATGTGTTTGACTTTGCCTTGACAACAACTGGCTTGATAAACACTTCCATATCGGCAGTAAGCGGCTCTGGGAATTCCTATACCGTCACAGCTCTGACCGGATACAAATCCGGTACTTTGCGACTAGATGTCTCAACCACTGCCACCATCACCGATCTGTTTAGCTATTCTCTCGTTGATTTGCCCTTCATTACAGGTGAAGTCTATACAATAGAAAAGACCCCTCTCTTCATAGATGTACCCTTCGACTATTGGTCATGGCAGTACATTGAGAGTATATATAACGCAAGCATCACATATGGATGCTCATCCAACCCATTGAGCTATTGCCCCACCAACTCGGTCACACGCGCACAGATGGCAGTCTTCCTATTAAAGGGAATTCACGGTAGCAGCTATATTCCGCCTGCCGTAGATAGCGAAACCGGGTTCACAGATGTCCCCACAGATTATTGGGCCGCAGCGTGGATCAAGCAACTAGCGGCAGAAGGTATCACCAGCGGGTGTGATATGGAAATCTACTGTCCCGAAACCCCCGTCACTCGTGACCAGATGGCGGTCTTCTTACTCAAGGCAAAGTATGGAACTTCGTATGCTCCGCCTGCCGTGGGAGTGGACACCGGTTTCACAGATGTGCCCTCCGATTACTGGGCTGCTGCGTGGATCAAGCAGCTTGCGGCAGAGGCAATCACCGGCGGGTGTGGAGGCGGGCTGTATTGCCCGGTCAACTCAGTCACCCGCGATCAGATGGCGGTCTTCCTGCAAAAAACGTTTGGTCTGCCTTTGCCATAGGTGATGAAGGCAAGAGTAATGAGAAATGAAAAGACTTCGAGTCATGTGACTCGAAGTCTTTTGAAATCATCTCTTAATGAAATTTTTATATCCTTTCACGTTATCGAGAGGCACGCCATCATCATGTGAGCAGAAAACTTCAACTCACGCCTTGCTTCGAATTTAATATCGAATCAAAACAAGGGTTGCTAGTAAAGCGTTCTTTTGCCCCGAACCTGCTATCGCCTACATGCGTTACCTCTACACACCCAGGCGGCTCCTGATGTCCAGCTGGCTATCTTAACCATCCCGGAACCTGTTCCATCGCCATTATCAACGATGAGTGTTTCCTGGGGAATCCACATTTCTGTGAATTTATCATAAATGGCTATGGCAAAGGAATCCGCTGGAGAAACGCCGTCCTGAAGCTGGGCCAATTCAACATCGTTCTTGTCATATAAAATGGTTATTTCTATAGAAGGAGAAAAATCGAAAATCTCTTCGCCTCCTTCTTTTTCATGGGAAATATAAAGGTGAATGACAGGACGGATCAATTTATAATCTCCATCAACAGGAACATTCTCAGCATCAAATGTAAAATCGATTTGATGACTATAAATTGGTTCACCGGAATCCTGCACAGGGAGGAAAACAGTCACGTATCCGTCCATGTAGATTTCGGTCAAAGGTTCGGATGTGCCCACATTTTCAGTCGCATCTACCGAATTTAAATTATCAGGTGGCACTTCTGATGGCACCTCTCCACAACCTATAAATAGGAAAACAATAACTGCTGCACTGAAGATTGAGATAATTCTTTTCATGGCTACTCCTTTTCCTAGATATCCTGAAGATTCTTCAACAATTCATCGACTTCCTGCATTCTGAACTTCGCGCCCATATATTCGAAGATCCCGGCTGCTTCCAAAAAATATTGTTTAGACGCCGCAGACTTCCCGGTATTTAACAGAAATTTCCCATATGCGATACAGGCCTCTGCCAACTCATCCTGAAAATTTGATTCGGTTAATAATCGAATGGCTTTTTGAAAATAGGTCTCTGCAACATCCATTTCGCCATCGGATGCCGATATATCCCCCATCTGTTGGCAGGCAAGCCCAAGCAAACCGGGAGATGAGATCAGCCCTGCAATTCTATAAGCCTCTTCGCCGCTCTCCCTCGCCTGGGATGGAAGGTTACTGCTCATTTGAACTTTGCTCATCAAGGCCAACGCGCGGACAAGAAAATCCCTGGCAGCTTCTTCACGAAACAATTTGACGCTTTCCCCTAAATTCAACAATGCTTCGGGATAGTTCTTCAAACAGTAATGTACATCACCCAGGTTCAGATAACCAATTGCCACACCCATTCGATCTTGATAAGATTCACACATCTCTATAACCTGTTGGTAAATATGCTTTGCCTGCGGATAATTTCCGCGCCTATGCTGAACCAATCCCAAGTTTCCGCGAGCGTAATACATCCCATCCATGATTCCAATGGCCTCGAAGAGTTTTTCGCTCCGCTCAAAATCCTCGATCGCCAGGTCAAATTCGCCTCGGTCAAGATTCAGCGCCCCCTGAGTTAGTGCCAAATTTGCCTCTAATTGGAAATTTCCAATTCTCTGGCTGGAAAGTTCTGCCGCCTTTAACCATTTCAATCCTTCAGAAGGCCTGCGGATTTGAATCACATCACTAAAGGCTCTCACATAGTTTGATGTTAATTCATCCACATCGCCCGCAGGATTCGAAGAAAGCCAATTAAGACTCAAGGAAAAATTCCCCCAATCCACATCGAATATGTGCCAATCTTGGACATTGTCATTCTTATATCGTTGCGC
>JAEURI010000232.1 GCA_016789225.1 Anaerolineales bacterium | reverse complement strand
AATACAAAAGAATTACCGATCGCTTTCCCATTACGTGCCTGGCTGGCCGTGGAAGTGCTCTTTGGTATTGGAGCCGTGCTGGCCGTGGGCCTTGCGCCTGCAGATACGGCCACCAATTTCGCCTGGCCCATTCAACCGGTGGTGATGGCAGCCGTGCTTGGCGCGTTTTACATTACATCGGCTCCACTCTTTCTATTTCCCCTGCTTGCCAAACGCTGGGAGATGATTCGCGTGATGATCCTTCCTGCGGCTTTGTTCAGCACAGTTCAACTTGCGGCAACCTTTTTACATTGGGATAAATTCTCGATCGGCACAGTTCCATTCTATGTTTGGTTTGCCAGTTATCTTCTGCCGCCGCCGACCTTCGTCGCTGCTTATTTGTGGCATCAAAAAAGAATCGGTGCTGAAGCACCCGTCTCACCAGAAGACCAGATCCCTGCCTGGCTGCGGACGACATTGCTGGTGCTTGGCATCCTCCTATCGCTGGTCGCGTTCATCGCCTTTTTCTTCCCGAATGCCATCATCCCCATCTTCCCATGGAAGTTAACTCCGCTCACGGCGCGTTCGCTCAGCGGCTGGCTCGTCGCAGTGGGAACGCTCATGCTCTCGATGCGCCGTGAAAACAGCCGCACTCGTTCCCGTCTCGCCACGCCGATGTTGATACTTCTCCTGCCTGCTTTGCTGATGCAAATGGGGCGCTATGCAAACGAAGTCAATTGGGCGAGCCCAACCTTGTGGATCGGTTTGTCGCTTTTCGCTCTGACTGGTCTGTGCGGCCTGGTGCTTGCCATCGGCAATTGGCGTCAGTCCTTAAGCTAATATGCACAAATACCTCAAATTTTTCCTGCTCGAAAACCTGGATACCGTCCGGCGGATTCGCATCGGGTCATTCTGGAAGGTGACTCTTTTGATCACCCCATGGACATGGCTCAGTCCCTTCGTTTTTTTCGGGCTGCATTTTTTGCTCAACCTCTTGAACACGCGCCTCACCCTCGACGAGAGGCTGCTTCAGTCCATTTACTTTGTCATCGCCGTCGAGCTAGCCACTCCGATTCACGCCTTCGGTCACATCCTCAGCGGCAAGCTGGTCCGCAGCGCCATGGACGAGTTGCTCATCACCGCCACGCGTGATGTCAACGTTTATCACGGTGACCAGGCAAAGATCCCCGGGTATGTGCATCTCGTCCGTTCGCTGGGTGGGCCGGTCATCAATATCATCGTTGGCATCTTTTGCATTTTCATCGCCCGATGGATTCCCCCCGGCTTTTGGGCGGGCGTGAACAATAGCATGATCTCGACCAACCTGTTCTTCGGCCTCGGCGGCCTGTTGCCGGTCCCTTCGGTGGATGGGCAGGTGATCTGGAGAGAGATCATCAACTTTATGAGGAATAGAAAACGCCCAGCCTAAAGTCACCCCGCCATAAGGCGGGGTTTTCTTTTATGGGGCAAATCCCCCAAGGGGAGAAAAAAGCATGGGGGGTTCTACGCAGGTACGAGGTCAAAAAAGAAGCGGGAGAGTTGGGGGCAAGATGGGGGCAGGCACGAATTTACTTTCCTTTAATGTAGTTATATCCTAAGGGTAGAAAGTAAACGAAAGGAGAAATATCATGAACGGCTCAGAGATCGTTATCCTGCTCTTTGTAATTCGCATCGTCATCCCGTTCGGGGTCTTAATACTGCTCGGAGAATTGATCCGCCGGAATGAAGCCAATTACTGGCTTAAATCGTGAGGATGCCATGAACATTGAAACCATTCTAGCTATTTTGACCGGGTTGCTCATTCGCTTGTTCGTCCCGCTGGCGCTGACGGCGCTGGTGGTGTTCTGGCTGCACAAACTGGATCTGCGCTGGCAGAAGGAAGCCGAAGCGGAACGCGACCTGCTTGTAAAAGATGAAACGCCCTGCTGGAAAGACCAGGGGCTTTCTACCGATGAGATCCATACCCGCATGAATGCCAGCGGCAAACCCTGCTGGCAGATCCATCGCCTGTCGAACGGATACTTGCGCGAGGCCTGCCTCGATTGCGAAGTGTTCCTGACAGCCCCTGTCCCATCGTCCAAACCATCCAAAGCCCACGCATAATCGCTTATTCAAGGAGATGCACTATGTTTTCGCGTTTTGAAAAATTTCTACTCGCCCTGATGGTTGCCCTGCTGATCGCAGGGACATCCATCCTTGCCGCTTCTGCACAAGATGTGACCCCGCCGCCCAGCGAGGAAGAAGAAACCTGCGCCGATTGTCATGAGGACGTTCAAATGAGCTGGCAGAACGGCCCGCACGGCAACGCAACATCCGATCCGATCTTTGTCAAAGCCTGGACTGATCAAGGAAAACCCGGCGCCTGCCTTACCTGTCACGTGACCGGCTACGATGAAGCCACCGGAACCTGGGCCGAAGACGGCGTGACCTGCATAGCCTGCCACACCGATGACGGCGGTAACCATCCCAAGACTACCATGACTGTGGATTCCACGCCCAATACCTGTGGTACCTGCCACACCGATACCCGTTTTGGGTTGAAAGACTGGGAAGGCAGCACTCACTATGAAGTGGGCATGGATTGCTCCTCCTGTCACGAAGCGCACAATGCCTCGTTGAAGATCACCATCAACTTGAAGAATCCATCCGCCACCAATGATGCCTCACGTTTGTGCATTAGCTGTCATGAAGAAGCCAGCATGAACTTCCCCTATACTCCGCACAGCCAGCAGGGCGTCACTTGTATCGACTGTCACCTGGAGCACATTGAAGATAGCAGCGAAATCCACCAGGTTGCGGACCATTCCTTCAAGGCCAGCATTCAAACCTGTAATTCCTGCCACGCCGAACAAATGCACGCCCAGGGTGAAGCAGCCGCCACCGAAGCCTCTGTGAACATGGTGGAACCCACCCCCACCCACGAAGCGGTCGCAAACACAGTGGATACTCCAAACATCACAGCACAACCTGCCCCCGTCTCCCCGATCGGGTATGCCGGTATCATAGCCCTGGTCGGTATTGCAGCGGGCATGTTACTTGCCCCCTGGCTTGAGCGTGGATATCGCCTGATGCTCAAGAAATCTGAGGAGGTTCGCCATGACGGAAAATAAATTCAACCGCCGCGACTTTATCAAGCTCTCGGCAGTTGGGGTCGCTGTTGCCGCCAGTACGCGCCTGATCCAGGAAGCCGAAGCTTCCGGCGGCGCCAAGGGTGAGCATCAATGGGCCATGGTCATCGACCAGTCCAAGTGCACAGGATGCAATCAATGCAGTTTGGTCTGCCATGCCAACAACGATATCAATCCCAATATGGATTGGAATCAAGTGGTGACAGCGGGCGAGATCAACGGCAAGACGGTTTACCTCCCGCGCCCCTGCATGCAGTGTGAAAATGCTCCCTGTGTGGAAGTCTGCCCGGTGGGCGCCAGCTACTACCGCGACGATGGCATCGTGATGATGGATTATGACAAATGCATCGGTTGCCGCTATTGTATGGTGGCCTGCCCGTATGATGCGCGTGTCTTCAACTGGGAAGCCTTCACTGGCGACAACCCTGCCGTGCCCGAATGGGGCGAGCCGGATGTGGAGAGACGTCCACGCGGCGTGCCGGAGAAATGCTCATTCTGCTACAACCGCATCGACCGCGGCATGTCGCAGGGCCTCAAGCCCGGCGTAGATGCCGCCGCAACACCCGCCTGCGTAGTGGCCTGCCCGACCGGCGCTCGTATCTTCGGCGACCTCAATGACCCAAATTCCAACGTCAGCCAGATGTTGAAGAATCACCCCACCTATCGCTTGCGCGAAAGCCTGGGAACCAAACCGCGTGTGTACTATATCCCCGCTACCGAAGAAAACATGCTGGAGGGATGATATGAAAACAATCCTGAAAACCATTCGTGAGAACATCTTCACCCCTTGGGGTTTGTGGCTCAGCTTTCTGGGCGTGATCCTGCTCTCAGCCCTTATTGGCGGCATCCTCGTCTTCTGGAAGGGCCTGGTCATCACCAACCTGACCAACCTTGTTCCCTGGGGCCTGTGGATCACAATCGACCTTTCCTCGATTGCCGTAGCGGCAGGCGCATTCAGCATGTGCGCAGTGGTCTACCTCTTCGGCCTCAAACGCTACGAACCCATCGCGCGTACAGCCACCTTCGTCGGCTTCACTGGCTACAGCATGGCCATGATGGCTTTGCTCCTCGACATCGGCCGCCCGGACCGCTTCTGGAAATCCTTTGTCTTTTGGAACACCCACTCCCTGCTCTGGGAAGTGACCATGTGCGTCGGCCTGTACTTCACCGTTCTATTGCTCGAAGTCATGCCCATCCTGGCCTCCTTCGACTGGCTGCGCAAGAAGTTCCCCGCTATTGCGCACAAGATGGAACATCTGCATCACTATGCCCCCGTGCTTGCGATCGCAGGTCTGGCACTCTCCAGTCTGCACCAATCCTCGCTCGGTGCGGTATATGGCGTCATCAAAGCCCGCCCGATCTGGTATCGGCCCGAAATGTCCGTCATGTTCATGTTCACGGCCATCCTCGGCGGTATTGCCCTCACCCTGTTCGCCTCCATGCTTGCGGCTCGCCTGACCTCCAAAGCCAAGATAAATGACGCACTCATCGAACGTGTGGCGCAAGTCCTTGGCTACATGATGATGGCCTACCTCTACTGGCGCTTTTGGGATTGGCTCGCCCAAACCTACACCTACGAACCGGGACGCACCGAGGGATTTGAACTCCTCACTAAAGGACCGCTCTCCTTCAACTTCTGGGTAGGCGAAATGCTCGTGGGCGCGCTTCTTCCTACCATTATCCTGCTCAAGCGCTCCTGGCGTCAGACTCCGCTGTGGCGGATGCTCGCCTTCGCCATGATCGTAGGCGGCGTGGTGGCCTTCCGCTTCGACACGAACATCGTCGGCTTCCTGGCGGTCATCTCCTACCTGCCCGGTGAGGCGCTCGTGCAATACACTAGCTACACCCCGTCCCTCGTGGAAGCGGTCACGGGTGCAGGCATCGTGGCCTTCGGCCTGCTGGCATTCTCGGTGGGTGTGAAATACCTGAGGGTTGTCGATCATCGCATCACCAGCGAAGAGCATGAAGTGGTCACCCTGACAGCCGGAGATATCGTTAAGGCCGGTGATTGAGATAGTAGCTACCAGATACAATACAAAATGAGCAGCCCGCGTGGCTGCTCGTTTTGTATTGTTCCCAAATGACTGGTTATCCTATTTCTCCGGCGCGCCAGCATCGATCCAGTCGATCACATTCTGGAGTTCCTCATCGCTTAAGTTGGCAAAATGATCCTCCGACTGAATGATGATCATCAGGCTGTTGGGGGAATCTCCGGGGAAGATGACCGGGCCATTATCACTGCCGTTCATGGAAGATCTATATGTGGAAAGGTCAAGACCCTCCGGGGCTGCGTCACCCTCGGCATGACAGCCGGTACACTTGATAGTGAACAGCATGCCTATGTAGTTCTCATAGGTTGGATCTCCCATCAGTGTTGGAACCTCAAGGGCCGGTTCAGGCGGAGGCAACTGATCTTTGATGATCTCGCGGAGGGCGGGTGCATCGAAACCCGCATAGGTGAATACATTGCCATGACAGGCGCTGTTCGAACAGAAGGAGGTATTGCTTGTGCCTCCAGGGTCGCTGGTGTCATGACAATTCGAGCAGGAAGGGCCAATGACCTGGTTGTGCATGCTGATCCAATTCGGGTTGAGGTGCGTTTCCGGTTCAGGCCCGTTGCTGATCTCGATGTTGGTGACAAAATCGTCCGCTTCGGCCACTACAGGGACCGCATGGCAAACATTGCATTCAAGGCGGACGGCTTCCTCGTTCTCGTTCAAATGCTTGCCGTCATGACAGCGAAAACAGCCAGGCGCATCCATATGGCCGAGGTTGTTGGGATAGGTGGTCCAATCGATTTTTTGTTCATGAAACACGGTACGATCATAAATCGCTTGGATCTCGGCAACAGCATTTTGAATCTTCTCCCCATTCTGGCTGTAGTAATCGAATAAATTACGCTTGTAATCCTCTTCGATATCCGCAATCGCCTTCATGGCTTCATCGCGCGATCCATATTGCACAGATAGAACACCAACTGCCTTGGCATGGATCAACGGGATGGAGGGATCGATCAAACCACCTGCCATCGAGGCATCCACAGAGGCGGCCGGGGTTTCGAAACTGTGTGTCACACGATTATGACAGGTCACACAATCCATGGGCTTGAGCTGGCTTTCCTCAATGGTAGAGGGGTCAAAGCCTGACTCAATGTCCGTATATTCTGTATATGTACCGTCATCGTTGTATACGCGAACATAGGGAATGGTCTGACTCAATTCGTCATCTGAATAGTACATGACCTTGCTGGTGATATGCCAATGAATGCCGCGCGCATTCCCTTCACGAGCATCCCCGCCGCCAGTTTTCATAATGAGGTAGATGCTGGACGCCGTATTTTCCCGGTCATCTTCAAAGTGGAATATTCTTCGCAAACTATCGTCAGAAAAAGTCTCTGGGCGATGGCATTTTTCACAAGTGTCCAAAGAGGGGCGCAGGGCTTTGGCTCGAATGGGATACTCATACAACTTGAATATCTCATAATAGGTTTCCTTGATGCCCTGCGTTTTACGGATGGCCTGATCCATAAAGGAAGCGCGACCGATATGGCATTCCTCACAAGTGACGTTCGAGTGAGGCGATTCTTTGTAGACGGTATTTTGTGGAGGCATGGTATGGCAGGTAGTTCCGCAAAACTTGGGGGAATTGGTGTATTCCCAAGTATGAATCCCCCCAAACACTGAAGCTAATACAAATACAAGGATCGTTATATAGGGAAGGATCAGGATCCAGAGTTTCGAATTAGGATCCGGGAAGAAGAACTTCGTTACTCTTTCTCGTAACTTCATAGTGCCCTCCGAAAATCACATCGAACAAATGGATACAAAAAAGACCGGATATGCCTTGTTCACTTACTGGCATATCCGGTCTTACTACTTCATGGGGTTATCGTCCCGCTCTCTGGCGGTGAACTCTCTGTTATCGGTGGAATTGTAGTAAGCGCAGTTTCTTCGGCGTTGATAAAGCCATAGATTCCGCCGAGCATGCCCAAGGTCAGGATGGCGGCGATGGGGTAGTAGATCATCTGACGCTTGCGCAGGGTGGCGGCATCAGGACGGCGGTCTGCGATCCCGGCTTTGATATCGGCCAGTTCGAGTGGATGCTCATGCAGCATTTCCTCCTCGGTCTGTTTGCCATTGAACATGGCTTTGTTGAAGCGTTTGATATGGACACCATACATGTGCCAGATGATGATGGCAAGCACAGCCAGCACGGCTTCGTTGCCGTGGGCAGCCTTGGCAGCGGGGACGAATTCACCAGGCAGGTATTGGGTGGCGGTGATGGGATTCCACATCATGAAACCGGTGGCTCCCATAACGAAGGCGCCCCAAACGAAGGCCCAATATTCCATTTTTTCTTCGAAGGTGTAACGTCCCATTTGAGGGTAGGTCTTGGCAAAGCCAATATTGTAGAGCAATGCCTGAAGACCATCCTTGGCGTCTTGCAAAGTGGGCAGCATGGACATTTTGTCGCGCAGGACAAAGACGCTGTATCCCATCACAAGGATATGCCAGGCAGTGCCAAGCATCATGACAATAGCGGCAGTGTGGTGAATGGTTCGCAAGGCCTCAATACCACCCAATACATTAAGTATGGCAAGCGATAGACCGGCGTCGGGAAATCGTTGGGGAAGCCCGGTGAGCCCCAGCGTGGTGAAGGAAAGCATCATCACCCAGTGTTCGATGCGGCGCGCGAGAGGAAAGCGCAGATAGGCTTGAGTTACTTTGTTCATGCGTGTTTGACTCCTTTCACACGGTTGACGATGCGGCGATAAATATCGGTGAGGATGAAGAGAACCATGCCGCCGAGCACCGCGGGAATGAAGAATTTATAGAATAGGTTGACGTAGTAGACGATGGGGTAATGTTCCGGGCTGGGCTCGTAGTGACCCATCCATGCGGCGGAGAAGTTGGCGGTGGCATCGGGATGACAGCGTTGGCACTTGACGAGCAGGTTCTCTTGCATGGCAATGCCAGTTTCGGGATTCTTCGTGCTGGCGATATCATGAATACCATGGCAGTCTGAACATACGGCTGTATTGATCGGCTGACCGGGGAATTGCTGTTCGAACAGGGTAGTGGTCGTTCCGTGGAAGTCTGCCACGTAAGTTTCGAGGACTTGGGTGGAAAGATTATATTTCCCCATGATCTCTTCATTGTCATGACAGTCAGCACACAGAGCAGGAGTGTTGTTATGGAAGGCAGTTGTGGTGGGGTCGCCAATATTGTGGACACCATGACAGTCGGTACAGGTGGGTACATCTGTGTTGCCATCTGCAAGAGCGCTGCCGTGAACGCTGTTCTTGTATACGTCGAATACTTCGGTATGGCATTGGGCACAGGTTGCGGGGACTTCTTTGCGGGCGGCAATGCTAAGTTGACCGCTGGACTCACCGATAATACGTCCCTGTGTGTGCGGGTTATGGCAGTCAGAGCAGAGAGGGGCATTTTCATTGCCTTCATCCATAGCGGCCTGATGGACACTGTCATGAGCAGCATCGTATTGGTCTTCATGACATTCCTTGCAGGTTTCAGCAAAGGTCAACTGAAAATCGCGGATGGATTTGGAATCGACATCAGGGTGGGGATAATCGCTGATGTCGGTGTGACAGTCCACACAGACGAGGCCTTCTTCAGAGTGAACCGATAAACCGAATTGGGCAGGGTTGATGGTGACGGGGAGGCTTTCCTCTCCAAGACTCTTGTCGATCCCTTCCTCCTGATGACAGGCAAGACAAAAGTCGTTGCTGGGTTTATCCTCTTGCGAGACAGGCTGATGGAAAGGGGCAGCTTGAGCAGGCGAAGCGAACACAGCCAGGGCGAAGGTCAAAAGCCCCAGTCCGACGAGCAGGCTCAGGGCCCAGATGTGAGGCGTGCGAAGCTTTATTCTATGGTGCATCACATTCTCCTTAATAAAATTTGGACAATTCACATATTATATTCCCAATTACAGTCATGGGGGAATTGCCCCAATTGTACGAAGGGATGTATCCTTCATACAGTGCTAAATATCACAGATTCGGTGTGATTAAGCGGGAATTAAAAAAATGGCGGGCACATTGCTGCGCCCGCCATTTACAAACTGGGTTTTCCTACGGGGCCGGAACTTCCGGACGTGTGTAGGTGCTGATATCACCGCCCAGGTCTTCAATCGAGTCGATCAAGAACTGGATGACGTATTTCGGATTGTGAACGAACGCGCCGGTGTCTTTCTGAACATACTGATAGTTGAAGGCTGCCTTCACAAGGCGAGGAGTCCAGGTGGCGTATCCCTTGCCATCCGCGCCAAAGTAATATGGATAGGCATGGCTGTCGTAGGTGATCTCGCCACCGTTCGCCGCCGCGTAGGTCTGCATGGCGGAGAAGAGTGCTTCGGTCAACGTATCGACTTCACCCTTGATGCCTTCAGTCACATTACCGTCACCATCATAATCCACTTCGGTTTCGCGTACTTCTTCAGGATTGGTGGTGCCGTGACAGGCATCACAGGTATCGGTCTTTGGCTCAAGTGCATGGACGTCGTGACAATCTGCGCACTCGTTGGCTTTGCCTTCGCCGTCCTTGCCCGCATGCAGGTTGATGCCTACATAGGTCTTGCCTTCGTACTGATACGCACCGAGGGTGTCTCCGCCGAAGAGGGTAGCGCCAGCCGCAAAGTAGTGGATGTTCTTGAAGCGAACACTCGGGTCAACTACATCGAGTTCCTTGCCTCTAAGGGCATTGTTCATGCTGGTCGTGGATTCGCGACCCTGATGGCATTGGATACAGAGGTTGGAGTCGTTGGCAATGAAATTGCCATCCGCATCCTTGCCACCGTATGAAACGGTCTTGCCGGAGGGGAAGGTCACTGAAGCGACGGCGTAGCGTTCGGGCCAGGCTTCTTCGTTGTGACAGGTGGAGCATGCAAAACCATTGCTGGCGGGCATGGGGCTCAAACCGGTGATGGCTGTGGTGCCGCTGCCGGTAACCACGGTGGTGCCGCCATCTTTGATGTAAGTGGGCAGACCGGTGGCGGTATGGCATTTCACACATCCGAACGGTACGGTGCCATTGCCTTCTTCTTCACCATCCCAGTGACGGAAGGGTTCGGTATTGCCAGCAAAGTGACCGGCATCTTCACGGGCGAGAGTGCTGGTGTCACCACCGAGGTCGGCAATCGAGTCGAACAGCAATTGGACGATATATTTATTGCCGTGGGCAAACGCACCGGGGTCCTTGAGGGAGACCTGGTAGTTATAGGCGGCCTTAAGCAAACGCGGGGTCCAATTCGGGTAAGCTTTGCCGTCGGCACCCATAAAGTATGGGTAGGTTGCGCCGTCATATTTGATCTCTGCGCCAGCCGTGCCTGTGGCATATTTTGTGATCTCAGCCAGGAGGATTTCCTGCAGGCCTTCGATCTCATAGTACATACCTTCCTGGGCATCGCCATCGCCATCGTAGTCTGGGTTGGAGGAGACCATGCGAATGTTCTTCAGGTCTTCTACTGTGGCTACATCTTCATGGCAGAATGCGCACTGTTCGACCTTGACTTCGAGGGTGTGCGGGTTATGACAACCTGTGCAGGTGTTATAACCTTCCACGTGGTCGTTTTTGGCATCGTAGCTCAGACCATCATACTGGTATCCGCCCATGGCTTCACCGCCGTACAAAGTGGCAGCGGCAGCATAGTAATGAATATTGCGGAAGCCGAGTTTGACATCGTTGCCCTGGTCATCCTTGACAGGAGCGGGCACCGCATCAGGATCAACGGCCTCGCCGAATTTGGCAATAAGTTCATCTACGCTGACCTTGGACTCGCGTCCCTGATGACATTCCATACAACGGACATCATCACCGGCGGTGATTTCCACGCCAGAGGGGAACACAACGGTGGTCTTTGAGATGGTGCCGGCATTGTGGCATGCCACGCACTGCACGCCTTGGGCGTCAGCGGCTGCCACGGCGACATCCACTTTACCGGCTTCGGAGCCGTCCAAACCGAGAAAGTCCTGGTAACCAGCGCTGGTATGACACTTGGCGCAGGAGGTAGGGACACCATCAGGGTTTTCAGCTGCATCATCCCAGTGACGGAAGGGCTCGCTGGCCACATCCGCGTGACCGGAGCCCTGCCATTCGGCCAGATAGGGGGTATCGGGAACGGGAACAACCGGAGCGGCCTCTGTAGCAGCTTCTTCTTCGGTTGAGGCATCGGTGGGGGCAGCTGTCTCGGTACCGCCGCATGCTGCTAAAACTGCGCCGATCACGATCAGAACACCGAGCAAAATAAGCATTTTCTTTAGATTCATATCATTCTCCTTGGGTCAATATGAGAAGTAATAAAATATGTTTCCTCGTATTGCGACTCCAATAGTATTATTACCTTTTTAGGAATATAACATATAGTAAACGACCTTCGTATTGTCAACAAGTGCAACGTGTCATTTTAAGGGTGGTTTAATGTCACCCAAATGATGATATGTTTTGTGGGATTATAACTATGAGGGAGGGCGGCAAAATCTGCTGTCATTTATTAGAGAGAATGCCCTACCCTGCAAGCAGGGTAGGGCACATTGAACGAAAGTTACTTCTACTTGTTACTTCAGAGCTTCGAGAGAAGCATCAACCAGAGCGTTGAAGTATGCAGGGTTGTGGATGCTATCACTGCCGTCTTCTTCAATCAGATGATAGACAAAGAGCGCAGCAGCCTGGGGCGGATCCAACTGTACCGGGTTCCCAGCAGCATCTTTGAGGACGTTGGAGACGGTACCATCAGCATTTTCTGTCATCAGACCCTTGGCAATCAAGGCATCATGCAGCGCCGCAACCTTCTCTTCAAATTCGGTCACTGAGCCGTCGATGTCGAAACTTTCAGCATCAGTGTGGCATTCAGCACAAGTGGCAACTTGCGGCAGGAAGCGATGGTTGGCAGTTTCTCCACCACCCATGTGACAACCCACACAGCTGTCTTCAACCTTCTCATAGTGAGCGGCGGGTTTCCCTTCCACGCCCAAAGCTTCGTTCACATCGATAGTGCCCAAGAGGGTATCCACCTGGACGCTATAGTGGGTGTTGAAGCGTGCGGTCGGGGTGAACTTGCCGGGGATAACAACGCCAGCAGCATCCTTGGCGGCAAAGTTAGCCATGTAGCGGCGAGCCTGATGGCAGTTGGCGCACAGATTTCCGGCGCCACCATCGAAGGTTGCCCCACTAGTGACCGTAGTCACCGCAGCATCGGTCTCGAGAGCCCAATCTTCACCGGTGTAGGTGGTGTGGATCTGATGGCAGGTGCGGCAGTCTTGATGGGTCGGGTTGGCATCACCAGATTCGATCTGGCTGAAGTTTTTGCCTTCAGCAACAGCCTGGCTGAAAGTAGCGCCGGAGTGACAGAACGCGCAACTTTTGTTTCCGCCTTCTTCAATGAAAGCAACGCCTTGACCGTGCAGGGATTCCTGCCAATTGGCTTTCTTGCTAGTGATGATCGCTGTGTCGTTATGGCATTCTGTACAAGACAGGTCGGCAGCAGTCATGGACGCACCAGGCTCACCTTGCGGACCCGCGGGGCCAGCGGGGCCTTCAGGACCTTGAGGACCTGGCGTGCCAGCGCACGCTGCGATAAATGCCGCGAAAACGATCAAAACGCCTACTAAAACCAGCATTTTTTTGAAGTTCATTATAGTATTCTCCTTTTGATGATATTGAAAATAAATTTTCGTATCGTAATATAGGTGTTAAGGGCCTCCTTATTAGGGAAGATGACTGCTTGGACATTTTTCAGCAGATATATGAAATTCTAAATAAGAGCAGGATTAATTCCTAGTTAATATACGCCACCCCTGATGTGACGAAAGTCACAACAATTTGGATAAATTTACTGAAATTACAGTCTCACATAGGAAAAACACCTATTTGCTGACAGAACCGTCATTTTCCAGGCCGATAAGGGCAGATTCGGTCTCTTCCGACCTAGTGAACCCAAACCTTCGTCTGCAACACCCGATGCGTTCACTTCCGCATTGGGTACGATGCCCAAACTCATTGAGGTCATGGGCACATCAAAAGACTTCCCGCAGATATTGCAGAGTGGCATACGGCTCTTTTGACAGAACCAAGCACAGGCTGGGGAGGAGGCGGGTTTGGTACAATACGCGGATGTCTGAATTCGATCTACGCAAACCCAATCCATTATTGATCGTCATCTCCGGGCCGTCAGGTGTTGGCAAGGACTCGGTCGTCCAGCGCATGAAAGAGCGCGAATTCCCGTTCCATTTTGTGGTCACTGCCACCACCCGCGAGAAACGCGCCAACGAGGTACACGGCAGGGATTATTTTTTCGTCTCGAAGGATGAGTTTGCGCGCATGATCGAAAAGAATGAACTGATCGAGTACGCCATTGTATATGGCGATTACAAGGGCATTCCCAAAGGCCAGGTACGCGATGCCTTTGCAAGCGGCAAGGATGTCATCATGCGCATCGATGTGCAGGGCGCGGAAACTGTGCGCAGACTCGCTCCCGAGGCGCTCCTGATCTTCATCACCTGTGAAAGTGAAGAGGAACTGGAACACCGTTTGCGCGAACGCAAGACCGAGTCGGTGGATTCGCTTTCCCTGCGCATCGCCACAGCCCGCAAGGAATTGCAGCGTCTGGATGCCTTTGATTATGTGATCGTCAATCACGACTTCCATTTGGACGACACGGTGGAAAAGGTCCGCGCCATCATTGCTGCGGAACATCAGCGAGTGCACCATCGTAAGGTAACCCTTTGAATCAAAATCCCGCCTCCCTTCCTGACCCTTCGCCTGTTCCGCAAAACCCCGAACCGATCCCCACCCGGCAGCCTACTTATATACGGATGCCATCCACCCAACCCACTGTGACCTATGCGCTTATCGGCATCACCGTGGTGGTATACATCCTGCAAATGCTCAGTGCCGCACTTCTGGGTGATTCTCCCTACGGCATCGACTGGCTGACACTCTACGGCGCGCGCATCAACGACGCCATCTATGCCGGGGAATGGTGGCGGCTTATAACGCCCGTTTTCCTGCATGGTTCGGTGACCCATATTTTCTTCAATATGTATGCCCTCTTCTCCCTCGGTACTTTTCTGGAGCGACACTTTGGGCATGGCCGGTTTCTTATGCTATATTTCCTGGGGGCATTCGCAGGGAATGTGCTTTCCTTCCTCTTCACAGACGGATATTCCGTGGGCGCTTCCACTGCCGTGTTTGGGTTGGTTGCAGCCGAGGTGGTTTTCTTCTATCAAAACCGGGGGTTATTTGGTTCATATGCCCGGCAGGCCATTGGCAACGCCATCTTCATTATTGCGATCAACCTGTTCATCGGGCTAGCCCCGAACATCGACAACTGGGGTCACATCGGCGGCCTTTTGGGCGGCGCCATGTTTGCCTGGTTTGCCGGTCCGCGCTGGACAGCAATAGGGATTCCACCTGAAATGTCCCTGAACGATGAGCGCGAAGGCAGAGAAATCTTTACAGGAGCAGCCCTGGTGGCGCTCCTCTTTGGCGCGCTTGCCATTTGGAGATTATTTTCCGGCACTGTCTAACAAAAATGCCCGTCGATATCGACGGGCATTTTTGTTAGACAGAGAATTACAAGTGACGGTTGCTGCGCGGGTCAAAGGCATCGCGCAGTCCATCGCCGATCAGGTTGACGCATAGGATGGTGAAAACGATGAATGCGCTGGGATAGACCCACATCCACCAGGAACCTTGCTGTACAAATCCCTGTGCAGAGGTGAGCATATTGCCCCAGGAAGCCGTGGGAGGCTGAATGCCAAGCCCAAGGAAGGAAACGTAGGCTTCAGAGAGAATCGAACCGGCGAGTCCCAGCGTGGTGGCAACAATGATGACGCCCATCGTATTAGGGATCAAGTGCTTGAAAAAAGTACGTAGCTGGCTCGAGCCGAGCGACTTGGAAACTGCGACGTAATCCATTTCCTTTAGGGAAAGTACATTGGCGCGTACAATGCGAGAAAGACCCATCCATGAAGTCAGGCCAATCACGAAAATGACGATCATGACACTGCCGCTGATGGCCCTTCCGAAAACCGTGATGGTGTCGATGTCCCTGCCGATGAACTTGCCGAGTACGATGAGCAAGAACAATTGCGGAATGGAAAGCATGGCTTCGGTAAAACGCATCAGGATGCTATCCACCCATCCCCCAAAAAATCCCGCCAGCCCGCCAATGAGCGTCCCCAGCACCACCGAAATGATGACGGATGTAAACCCTACAACAAGCGAGATCTGCCCGCCATAAATGATGCGCGCAAAATTATCACGCCCTGTGGTGTCTGTACCCATAATGTATTGTGCATCGGGAGCGGTCAAGCGAGCTTGCAAGTCAACCGCATTAGCTTGTTCCTCGGTGATAAAAATGGAACCGACGATGATAAACAGCAGGAGCAGGCTAAAACCGATCATACCTAAGACAGCCATACGGTGCTTGCGAAACCTTCTCCATATGAGCTGACCAGGAGTCAGGACTTTTCCGACTACTCCCTCACGGGCGATGCTCGGTGAATCGAAAGAGGCGATATCTGTTGCCATATTCGTTACTCCAAATTAACTAAGACGTATGCGCGGATCTACAAAGGTATAGATCACATCGGTAACAATGGTCAGAACCACGACAGCGAGCGAAATGATCAATAAGATACCAAGCACCACCGGGTAATCGCTGCGCTGGGCGTATTCCCAAAACAGGCGTCCCATGCCGGGCCAGGAGAAGACTGATTCAGTCACAATGGCGCCTCCCAGCAGGAAGGGAATATCCAGTCCGACAATGGTGACCAGAGGCAGGGCAGCGTTGCGGAGCGCATGTTTGAAAAGCACGGTACGGCTTGTCAGCCCTTTGGCGCGGGCAGTGCGGATGTAATCCTGCCCAAGCACTTCAAGAATACTGGTGCGGACAAAGCGGGAATACCCGGCTGTATTCACGAATGCCAACGCAGTCACTGGCAGGATCAAGTTCCTGATATATTCTACAGGGTCAGACTTATCCCATACTGAAGCGCCGGTTGGGAGATAAGGCCACCCCCACTCCTTGAATTGGACGGCAAAGATCAGCATCAAACCTAGCGCGCTGAAAAAGATGGGGATCGAAAACCCGATGAAGGAAAAGGTGGTAATCGCATTATCCCAAAAGGAATATTGCTTGACCGCCGAGATAATGCCAAGCAACAAAGCGAAAGATACTGTAACAATTTCAGCCGTTAGCATCAGGATCATCGTATTGGGCAGGCGCTGCACGATCAGATCGCTGACAGGTTGCTTGGCAAAAAAGGATTGACCAAGATCGCCCTGAAGGGCAAGCCCAAGCCATTTGAAGTATTGCACATAGAGGGGGGCGTTCAAACCAAGCCGTTCCCGTAAGGCGGCCTTATCTTCGGCGCTCATACGCGGGTTATTTGCATATTGCGCGATTGGGTCTCCTGAAAAACGAGTCAGAAGAAAACACAAAACTGTAATAATTAAAAGAGTGAAAATTGCTTGAAAAACACGCCGCAGAAGATAAGACCACATAAGGATACCTCCGAACAGGTTTGCTTTAGACAAGAGGCAGGGAAAAACCCTGCCTCTTGTCTTCTAACTAACTTACTATTATTCTGTTACATCCCACAATTCAGCGTTCCAATTTTTATCGCTTTCTGGACCAAGAGGACCAAATACAAAGCGAGGAGTGGAACCATAGACGTTACCACGAGCATACATTGGGATCACATAGTAGTTTTCAGCAATGTATTTTTGGGCTTCATCGAGGATGGCTTTGCGTTCCGCAGCATCGACGGTATCGAGCATAGTATCCATCAAATCAGAGAGGTAAGGATCACAGTTGTGATACCAGTTGACACCATCCGGCTTTTCGGCATTTGGAATAGCTTCACATTGATAGTTGTCGGTGTATGGGTCTGGATAGAAACCAGTGGTGTAACCACCCATGTCGTAGTTACCGGTGGTCAAAGGACCGCCATCAACGTATTGACCGAAGAACGTACCAGCAGGGGTGTGAATTGGGGTGAATTCGACGCCGATCTTGGCGAGGTCAGCCTGGGCGGCTGTGGCAATGGCGATACGGATAGGAGCAGTGGTGGTTTCGAAGTTGAAGGAAAGTTTTACTTGCTCACCATTACAATCACCAACACGGATGCCGTCGGCACCGAGGGTGTAGCCGGCTTCATCCAGCAAAGCGGCAGCGGCTTCTGGGTCATAAGCATCAACTGTGAGGTTGGTGTTTGTCCAACCACTGTTCGGCCACTGGCTGACAGGCACAGTCGTATAACCACTGAGCAAAGTTTCTACAACCGCCTGGCGATTAATACCAAGGGTAATGGCTTTGCGAACGCGGATATCTTTGAAGGGGCAGAAGCCTTCATTGTCGGCTTTACCACGACCATCAACGCCATCCACGCGACCCAGGTTAAAGAAGTAGTGTTCGTAATCAACACCAGGAACCACAGTCAATTTGACATCCGGATCCAACGCCTTGAGGGTTTCAATGTCACCTTCAGAGAAGTTCGAGTAAATGTCAATATCGCCGGTTTGAAGGGCGGCAACGGCTGCGGCAGAGTCAGCTACGAAGCGGATCTGAACGCGATCAAGAACTGCACGACCCTTGTAGAAGTTCGGGTTGGGAAGCAGGGTCATGTAGTCGCCAGGAACCCATTCGGTAATCACGAACGGACCGGAACCAACGGTGGGTTGGCGAATGAAGGGATCGGTCTCCAAAGCGGTCTTGCCTTCGAGCATGTGCTTGGGAAGAATACCACCGCTGTTGTTAGGACCCTGTGTGAAGAGGGTGGGCCAAGGCGGGTAGAGTTCAGCAAACTTGATGACGACAGTGGTGTCATCAGGAGTTTCAATGCTTTCGATCTTGTCATAGCCGGTGCGGCTAGCAGGAGCATTTGCTGGGTCCACTATAGCTTCCCAGGTAAACTTGACATCCGCAGAGGTGAGGGGGGTGCCGTCAGACCAGAACAAGCAGTCTTTCAACTTCCAGGTAATGGTCAAACCGTCAGCAGATACGCCGCCGTTTTCAGCAGTAGGAACTTCGACTGCTAATTCAGGAACGAAAGTACCTTTATCATCCCATTCGCCCAAACCAACGAGCGTTAATTGGGTAACCCAAATGGCAAATGTCATTTGGCTGAAATAAGGAACAACTGCATCAGGTTCCTGGTCATAAGCCTCGGTTACAGACTTACCACCATCCGGGAACGCAATGGGCTCTGTGCCAGCAGGCGCACAAGCGGCCACTTCTTCAGTAGCTGCAGGGGCTTCCGTGGCTGCAGGGGCTTCCGTGGCTGCGGGTGCTTCAGTGGCCTCAGGGGCTGGCGTGCCACAGGCTGCAAGCACCATGCTTGCAAGTACCAGCAACGAAAGCAAAGCAAACAGATTTCGTTTCATACGGTTCTCCTCCGTTGAGAAAGGTTTTCATTTTGCCGCGCAAAATGATGCGAGATTATACACCTAATACAAACTTACTGGAAAACCAATTCTGTTCAACCCCACTGTGGTGGGGTCTTTGGACCATACTCCAGGTATGTTTTTCCCGCATTTTTGGCAATTCCCCGCTCCTGTGATGCGATACTCCTTGATAATATACCCCCGCCTCCCTACTACTCGATAACCACACGATGGACAGAAGGTATCCTCATACTCTCCAACGGTGCCCGGCAAATTCCCGGCATAGACGAATTTCAACCCGGCCTCACGTCCGATTTCTGCCGCTCGGATGAGCGTTTTTGCGTCGGTATTATCTGGCTCAGTCATTTTGTAATCTTTGTGAAAAGCAGTCACATGCCAGGGAATATCTTTTGAAACTTCGACCAGAAAACGCGCAGCATCCCACAACTCCTCATTTGAATCGTTGAAGCCGGGAATGACCAG
>JAEURI010000021.1 GCA_016789225.1 Anaerolineales bacterium | reverse complement strand
AAAAAGGATGATCCGCTGCCCCTGCGGGAAAAGGCGGAACCAACTTCCGGGGAGGGAAAGGCCAATAGCCTGCCGACCAGCCTCACGTCGATGATCGGACGCGATTACGAATCCGCCCGCCTGCGAAAGCTCATCCTCGATCCCGAAATCCGCCTGGTTACTGTTTTAGGTCCGCCTGGAGTCGGAAAGACCTGCCTTGCGTTGAACGTGGCTGGAAAAGTTCTTTCCGCGTTCGAGCATGGTGTTGTCTTTGTAGACCTCACTACCGTACATGAACCTCAATTCCTTCTCTCGGCGATTGCGCTTGCGCTCGGCATTCCTGAATCCTCCCGGACCGCTGTGGAAGAAGCAGTCAAGTCTGCCTTGTCGGATAAAAATCTTTTGCTGGTCCTGGATAATTTTGAGCAGATCGTGGATGCGGCCCCGAAACTTTTGCCGCTGTTTGGCAACGCACCCGAAATAAAAATGCTCATTACCAGCCGCGAAGTTCTGCGTTTACGCGGGGAGCAGGAGTTCCACCTTGAGCCGCTGCCTGTTCCGCTTCAAAATGGAAAAAACTCCATGGAACAATTAATCGATATTCCCTCCGTGAGTCTGTTTATCGAAAGGGCACAGGCGGTAAAACCGGAGTTCAAGCTGGATGAAAAGAACGCTTCACATATCGCCGAGATCTGCTCCCGTTTAGACGGTTTACCCCTCGCGATAGAATTGGCGGCCGCCCGTACCCGCACAATGAGCCCGGCTGCCATGCTCGAACAGTTCAACCGCCGCTTCGACTGGCTCTCGCAAGGTGCGCGCGACCTGCCTGGGTGGCGTCAGACTTTGCTCGGCGCGGTCGAATGGAGCGCCACCCTCCTAAATGAACGGGAACGGATGCTCTTCCATCGCCTCTCGATATTTTCCGGCGGGTGGACTCTTGCTGCCGCCGAACAGGTATGCAGTGACGATGCCATATGCCTGCAATCCGAAATTTTCAGCCTTCTGATTCACTTGATGGATAAATCGCTGGTAATTCCCGAAGACGAGAATGGGCATTATTCCTTTCTTGAGACCCTGCGCGAATTCGCCTTTGAAGGATTGCGAAAAAGCGAAGATTACGAGTCGTTACGCCGCAGGCATTTTGAGTATTACCTGAATTTTGTAAAAACCGCAAAGCCCCATATCAGGGAGGGAAAGGACTCTGTGGTCTGGCTGTTGCGAATGGAAAATGAATATAACAATTTGCGCCTTGCAATGGCTTGGGTGGTGGAAAGTCCCGAACGTGCCGGCCTGGCCATGGACTTCGGAACGAATATCCACATTTTTTGGCTGACGCGCAGTTATATTCGCGAGGCGCGCTATTGGCTGGCGCGATTCCTTGCCCTTGACCCAGCGCCGAGCGCAGTGCGTGCGAACCTGCTGCGTTTCGCCAGCGACTATGCCAGCTCTCAGGGCGAGTATGCCCAGGCCCAGGCGTTTGAAGAAGAAGCCATGAGCATCTCGAAAGCCATGGGCGATGAAGCAGGGATTTACTATTCCCTGGATGGCATGGCCATGATGGCGGGTGTTCAGGGCGATTACGCCAAAGCAGCCGAGTTGTTGGAAAAGGTTTTAATCTACCGCAGGCAAAAAGACGATCTTGTTCTGCTCACGGCTACGCTAAATAACCTGGCAATTGCCACACGCAGGCTGGGCAACCTGGAACGTGCAAAGCAGTTATTTTCGGAAGCGGCGCAGATCAACAGACAATCGGAAAACTTAAAGTCGCTGACACATGCCCTGCACGGACTGGCGGATGTGACCTTACAGCAGGGGAATTTCCAGGACGCTTTGAAGCTGTACCAGGAATGCATCCTGATCCGGATTCAGCTTGGCGATTTGAAAGGCTTATCCCAGGCCCTCAACGCTCTTGCCATGATGGTGGAGCAGATGGGGAATGAATTATTAGCTGTGAAACTGGAGGGAGCCGCGGCCCGGCTTCGACAGGAAATTGGCACGCAAATCCCAACCGCAACCCGGGGGGAAAATCAGGAATTCCTCCGGCGGCTGAGAGAAAAGCTTGGCGAGAAAAAATTCGAGAGCACCTGGTTCGACGGACAGACCACGTCTCAAAAACAATTGGTTGACCTGGTCAATGAAATTGCGCTTGAAAACAAAGAGTAACTCCCCTTGTCCCGTATGATGAACAAGTAATCAAAAACGCATCCGGGAGAACCGAATGCGTTTTTGATTCAAGAATTCAATGGTTCAGAAGGCCTTATCTAAAAGCCTCTTTACAGCAAATATATATCGACTGAAGCATACCTACGGCAGACCGAACGTCTTTACCAGAAAAACTGCCATCTGGTCGCGTGTTACAGCATTTTCAGGGCAATAATTCCCGCTTCCACATCCGCCGGTAATGGCTTCTGCCGCAAGCTGCTTGATCCATGCCGCTGCCCAGTAATCGCTGGCAACATCGCTGAAGCCGGTGTTCGCTCCCACCGCGGGCGGAGTGTAGCCAGCTCCATATTTGGCTTTGAGCAGGAAGACCGCCATTTGGTCACGTGTGACAGCATTCTCCGGGCAGTAGATGCCTGTTCCACAACCGGAAGTGACGCCATCATTTTTCAGCGCTTCGATCCAATCCTCAGCGAAGTGACCGATCGTATCTGTGAAAGTGGGGATGACATCCACAGGCGAGAAGGACGAGCCGTGAATGCCCTTCTCAAGGAAGATCGCCATTTGCGCGCGGGTGACTGGGTTGGTGGGGCAATAGTTGAGCGGATTGGTTGAACAACCACCCGTAATCCCTGCGTTATACAACCGCTCAATGAAGCTTTCGGCCCAGTAGCCGGAAGGTACATCGGCAAAGATGGCCGAGCCATCGGTGATGGCGATGGAGAAGACTTTCTCGAAGGAAAGACCGCCGTTGTCAGTGGAGCGGACGCGGATGGAGTAGGAGGATTTATTGAGGAAGTTGAAAGGCTGAGCCGACTTGAGGGTGTTGCCGGTGATGGAGAAGGCGGCATTATCGTCACTGCCGGTTCCGCTGACGAGGGTATAGGTGAAAGTATCGCCGAGGTTCGGATCGGTCGAGGAGAAGGTACCCACTGTGGTTCCACTGGGCAGGTTTTCGGCGAGGGCAGAGGCGGAGAGGGCAATGTCGGTCGGCGCGGAATTCTCGTTGACATCGTTCACGGTGATTACAAAGGTCTTATCGAACGTCAGTGCGCCGTTATCAGTGGTGCGGATGCAGATGCTGTAGCTGGTCTTTGTCTCAAAATCGAAGATGGCTGCGGTTTTGAGGGCGTTGCCGGTGAGGGAGAAGGAGGCATCATCCGCGCCGCCGCAGAATGAATAAGTAAATGTATCGCCGAGGTTCGGATCAGTCGAGGAGAAGGTACCCACTGTGGTTCCACTGGGCAGGTTTTCGGCGAGGGCAGAGGTGGAGAGGGCAATGTCGGTCGGCGCGGAATTCGGCGTCATGCCATAGGCCGCAATGTAGTCTGCTTCCTTGATGATCGTCGTTCCCTGGTTGAGGACGTTGGAAAATTCCCCTCCCACAAGAAGGTCGTCGTTATAAATAGCGAGAGCATATACAAGGGTATTCAAAGAGCCGGATGTCTGCCCGGGCGTTCCAAGCGCGGACCAGTTCGTTCCATCCCACTTGGCGGCGTAATCGGCAGCACTAAGAGAGACGCCGCCATTGTTTACGTTGGTGAACATCCCGCCAATATATACATCGGCCCCATCCACTGCAATGGCAAAGACCCTTGAATTCACAGAGCCATTATTGCTCACACCATTATTGCCCAGGGCCGACCAGTTCGTACCGTCCCATTTGGCAATGAAATCTGCTGCTGTCAGGGTCGTCAGGCCGTTGCTTACATTTTGGAAGTTGCCGCCAACATAGACATTTGTGCCGCTTACTTTGAGAACATCGACGAGTGAGTTAAGTGAACCATTGCCGGCGCCGTTGTTCCCCAGGGCGTGCCAATTGGTGCCATCCCATTGGGCAATGTAATCGGCTTCCGGCAGGGAGACGCCATTGTTGTTCACATTTTGAAAATTCCCTCCCACATATACATTACTCCCATCGGCATCCAGGCTGTATACATTGGAGTTTAATGAGCCATCGCTTGCGCCATTGCTTCCCAGGGCCGACCAGTTCGTGCCGTCCCATTTGGCTGCATAATCTGCCGCAGGCAGCGATACCCCATTATTGTTTACATTGGTAAAACCACCGCCAACATAGATGTCATTTCCGCTTGTGGCAATTGAATAAACCAGATTGTTCAAAGCGCCATTGCTTGAGCCGTTACTCCCCAGGGCATGCCAGTTGGTGCCATCCCATTTGGCAATGTAATCGGCTTCCGGCAGGGAGACGCCATTATTATTGACATTAAAGAATTGACCGCCTACATACAGATTTCCATTCCCATCCATTGCCAGCGTTTCAACAGTGCTATTAATGGAGCCCTCTCCAACGCCGTTGCTGCCCAGTGCCGACCAGTTTGTACCATCCCACTTGACGATATAATCTGCTGCTAGGATATTAACACCCTGATTGGATACATTCGTAAAATCGCCGCCTACATACACATCTGTGCCATCCACAAGAATGGCATTGACGCGCAGGGAACTTGCCCCGAATACTGACACAATTGAACCGTTGGAATCCTCTACCGCCGCATTCCAACTGGAGCCGTCCCAGCGGGCAAGGTGATCTGCCGCATCCAGCACAGTTCCGGCATTATTAGGATCCAGGAATTGCCCAGCGATCCAAACATCGCCTGCCAAAATGCCGATTGCAAAAACGTTTGTGTTGCTTGTAGGCAGGAAGCCGTTTCCAGCTCCATTGGATCCAAATCCGCTCCAATTGGAGCCGTCCCATTTGGCGATGGTGTCCACCGTGGGCAGGGAGGTTCCGCCGTTGTTGACGTTTTGGAACGTGCCGCCGACGTATAAATTCACTCCATCGTTGGCAAGTGAGAAAACGGACGAAGAGAGCGAACCGTTACTTGAACCGTTGCTGCCCAGGGCCGACCAGTTCGTGCCATCCCATTTGGCGATGTAATCGGCAGCACCAAGCGAAGTCCCGCCATTATTAACATTTGTGAACCCCCCTCCTACATATAGGTCTGTACCGATAGCGGTTAGCGCTTGCACCGTACTTGAAATGGATCCATTGCCTGAACCATTGCTGCTCAAAGCCGACCAGTTCGTGCCATCCCATTTGGCAATGTAATCGGCTTCCGGCAGGGAGACACCATTATTATTCACATTGGTAAAGGCGCCGCCCACGAATAGATCGGTGCCAATGACTTGTAAATCATTAACAGGGGAGGCCGTCACAGAACCGTCACTTGCTCCATTGCTGCCCAGGGCCGACCAGTTCGTGCCATCCCATGCGGCGACATAGTCTGCGGCGGTGAGAACACTGCCATTGTTGTTTACATTGCTGAAATACCCCCCCACATATAAGGTGGTGCCCATAACCGCCAGAGCTTGAACTGGCGAGTTAAGGGAACTGCCGCCTGAACCATTGCTGCCCAGCCCCGACCAGTTGCTTCCATCCCATTTGGCTATATAAATGCCTGTGGGTACGGATGAAACGGCAAATGCGCCTCCCGCATACAGGTCCGAGCCGATCATGGCCAGCGCTTCAACACCACTGGTCAGGGCGCCATTGCCGCTGCTGCTCGAACCCAGGGGCGACCAATTTGTACCATCCCATTTTACAAGGTAGTCCGCTTGGGGGATGTTGGCAAAATCTACAAATAGACCGCCAACATACAAGTCTGTTCCATTCACCAAAATGGTACGCACACGAGATTGAACCGCCCCACTGCCACTGCCCAGCGCCTGCCAGTTGCCAAACGGAATCTGTGCACTCGGTTGGTTCTGACGGTTAAATAGTGGACCGTGTTGCGGGTCCATGACTACATCCCAGCCGTCCAGGTTTACCGGGCCGGTTAGGTTGTTTTCAGCATTCAACGTTCCGTCGGCATTGATAATGGTTTCAGGAGAGATTACTTGCACCTGTGCCGAAACAGGTTGAGAGGGTTTCACTGCCAACATTCCAGCAACAAGAGCGGTTAAGAGCATTAGATTAAGAAATCGCTTGAACATTTGGTTTACTCCTTAAGATAAATTGGATGGTTGGATTAAAACCATTAAGCGTGTATTCCGTGCAATCAAGAGCTTTGCCCTCAACTGCACGGAATAATGAAAGTTGAACCTTGCTTACGGCAAATCAAAGGTCTTGACGAGGAAGACGGCCATCTGATCACGGGTGACGGCATTGGCCGGGCAATAATTGCCGCCTCCACATCCGCCGGTAATGGCCTCTGCCGCGAGCTGCTTGATCCAGGCTGCAGCCCAGTGATCGGTGGGCACATCGCTGAAACCGGTGCTCGCTCCCACCGCAGGCGGGGTATAGGCTGAGCCATGCTTGGCTTTGAGCAGGAAGACCGCCATCTGATCACGGGTGACGGAATTCTCGGGGCAGTAGATACCCACACCGCAGCCTGAGGTCACGCCATCGGCCTTCAAAGCTTCGATCCAATCCTCAGCCCAATGACCGGCCGTATCTCCAAAGGTAGCCGCGACATTGGGTGGAGTGAAGGCCGAGCCATGCAAACCCTTCTCTAAAAAGACCGCCATTTGAGCGCGGGTGACCGGGTTGGTGGGGCAGTAGATCAACGGATTCACACCGCATCCACCGGTGATGCCTGCGTTATAGAGCCGCTCGATATAATCTTCCGCCCAATAGCCGGAGGGAACATCTGCGAAGGTACCTGTGGTGCGGAAGAAGACAACCTTGTTGCCGCCAGGCAGACCCACCACCATCTGGTCATTAACTGCATCATAGTCGACACTATTGCTCAGGCTTATAGCTTCTCCATATCCAGCCAGAACGCTGTTTGCGCTGGTGATCACCCCAGTTCTTGAGCTTGTGCCGTAGGTGACAGCCCCTTGCAAATTCCACGGAGTATTCTTCCATTCTGGGCTGATGACAATGAAATTCCCATTGGAAAGAGGTTTAATCTGATGGTCACCGAAAAATCCATCGACCATGCCAACCTTGTCAAGAGTTGTCGAACCCACCAGGCTGTTCGAAGGTGAAATAATGCCACTTGTGCTCGTGGCACCATTCAACCAGGTGACGGCGCCTGCATCTACAATGGAACCATTATCCCAGTATGGGCTTCCGACCACGTAATTTCCATTCGGCAGGGGAATGATCTCATAAAAGAGACCTAGATAATCAAAGGCTGTGCTGCCAACCAGGCTATTACTTGTTGAGACAGTTCCAAACGTACCTGTAGTGCCATTGCCCCAGGTGACCGCGCCTGCATCTTGGACTGCACCATTGTCCCAGTTAAAACTGCCAACAACATAATTGCCGTTCGTCAGCGCCTGAGTGTTGTATCCAACGTAATCATTATTCGTCGTTCCAACCAGGCTGTTGGCTGCAGAGACATAGCCGCTGATCCCCGTGCTGCCATTTGCAAATGTTGCAGCGCCCGCATTTACGATGGGGCCGTTATCCCACTTTGTGGAGGAAACAAGGTAATTCCCATTGTTCAATGCAGTGACAAAACCAACCTGGTCATCGGCTGTAAACCCGATTAGACTGTTTGCTATGGAGATGTTGCCGGATGTTGCCATTGTGCCGTCTCCCCAGGTGACAGCGCCAACATCATTCTTTGCACCATCGTCCCAGGAAGTGCTTATGGCGACATAGTTCCCGTTGGCTAACGCTACAATACCTGAACCAATGTAATCATCCATATGAGTTCCAACCAGGCTGTTGGCCGCTGAAACAATGCCTGTCGTTCCAGTAGTGCCATTACCCCATGTAATGGCACCAGCATTGGTTGCCACTCCATTATCCCAAAGCCAACTTCCAACCACATAGTTCCCGTTGTTTAAAGCTGTTACTTCACTTCCAACGGAACTACCAACCTGATTGCCTAT
>JAEURI010000233.1 GCA_016789225.1 Anaerolineales bacterium | reverse complement strand
AAAAATCCTCGACCAAAAACGATTGGAAATTGCGGCGCTCGACGCCCAAACCTTGTGCCACGCCGCCGAGCAGAGTCCAACTCCCAGAGATTTCCTCGCCGCCATACAGCGCCGCCGCTTCGGGACTCACCCGAGCCTGATCGCTGAACTCAAGCGTGCCTCACCCTCCAAGGGAATCCTCGCCCCGCACCTCGACCTCTTCCAAGTGGCAGATATCTACACCCAAAACGGAGCCGCCGCAATTTCCGTTCTCACCGACGAGAAATACTTCCAAGGCAAACTCGCAACACTTCGCGATTTACGCTTCACTCATTACTCATCATTGCCCTTGCTTAGAAAAGATTTCATCATCGACGAACTCCAAATCTACGAAGCCCGCGCCAACGGAGCCGACGCCATCCTCCTCATTGCCGCCGCATTGCCTGACGACTCTCACTTCGCCGACCTCCACGCCTGCGCCCAAGGTTTAGGCTTAACGGCATTGGTCGAAGTCCACGACGAAGCTGAAACCGAACGCGCCTTGGAGATTCCCAGCATCCAACTCATCGGCATCAACAACCGCAACCTCGCCACCTTCGAAGTATCGATCACCACCACCGAACGCCTCCGCCCAATGATTCCCGCCGATGTCACCGTCGTCGCCGAAAGCGGCATCTTCACCGCCGCTGATGTCGAGCGCTTAGAGAACGTCAAAATAGACGCCATTCTCGTCGGCGAAGCATTAGTCACATCCGAAGATATCCCTGCAAAAGTCCGTGAATTATCTGGAATGGAGAGTCAATAGTCAAAGGTCTAACGTCCGACCTTCGACTTTCGACCTTTGACCTATGACAATAGTCAAAATCTGTGGCATCAAAACATTGAAAGACGCCCTCGCCGCCATCGCAGCAGGCGCGGACTATTTGGGATTCAACTTCTACCCCAAGAGCGTGCGCTTCATTGAAAAATCTGCCTGCGCCGAAATCACATCCGTGCTGAAACGCGAACATCCGCAAATCAAACTTGTCGGCGTGTTCGTCAATTCATCTGTTGAAGAAGCGAAAGACATCCTTGCTACTTGCTCACTCAACCTTGCCCAACTCCACGGTGACGAAACGCCAGAGATTTTTGCCCAACTCGCCCCGTATGCCTTCCGTGCCTTTCGCGGAATTCCTGAATCAAATGCAGGCTATGAAAGAAATGAAGTCCCTGTCATGTTGATAGACGCTGCGGTCAAAGGCGTCTACGGCGGAAGCGGAGTCACCGCCGATTGGACAGCCGCCGCAGAACTGGCAAAGAAATATCCGTTCCTGCTCGCAGGCGGCTTGACCCCCGATAACGTCGCGGACGCGGTTCGCCAAGTCCAACCCTGGGGTGTGGATGTGGCTTCGGGTGTTGAATCCGCTCCAGGGGAGAAAGACGCGGAGAAGATGTCCGCATTTGTAAAAGCAGTCAAGCAGACGATGGACAATGGACGGTAGACCATGGTCAACACTTGCACCGCGCTGCGCTTGGTGCAGTGCAGGTGTGGTCCATCGTCTATCGTCAAATGAAGGAGAACTTATGTCAGCCACTTTATTACCCCACAAATTCGGTCCCTACGGCGGACAATTCGTCCCCGAAACGCTCATGCCCGCGCTGATTGAATTGGAGCGTGAATTCGTCTCGGCGCGAAATGACCCAGCTTTCAACGCAGAGTTCGATAAATTGATGGCATCTTTTGTCGGCAGACCCACACCGCTCACATATGCAAAACGCCTCACTGAAAAATTAGGCGGTGCGCAAATCTACTTGAAGCGTGAAGATCTTGCACACACAGGTGCGCACAAAATTAATAACGCACTGGGGCAGGCATTGTTGGTGAAGCGCATGGGCAAGAAACGCATCGTTGCTGAGACTGGCGCAGGTCAGCACGGAGTCGCATCCGCAACAGTGGCGGCGTTGCTTGGGTTGGAATGCGTCGTGTACATGGGTTCCGTAGACATTGCCCGTCAGGAGCCAAATGTCTTCCGCATGAAATTGCTCGGCGCGGAAGTGCGACCTGTCGAGTCGGGCACGAAGACTTTGAAGGATGCAATCAACGAAGCCATCCGCGATTGGGTGACGAACGTGCGTGACACGCATTATCTTTTGGGCTCGGCGTTGGGTCCGCATCCGTACCCGACCATTGTGCGCGAGTTTCAGTCCGTCATTGGGCGTGAGGCGCGTGAGCAAATGCTGATGGACGCGGGACGCCTGCCCGATACGGTCATCGCCTGTGTGGGCGGCGGCTCGAATGCCATCGGCGTCTTCAGCGGATTTGTCAAAGATGATGGCGTTGAATTAATCGGTGTGGAAGCGGGCGGAAGCGGCATCGCTTCGGGCAAACATGCGGCGCGTTTTGGCGACCCAGAAAAAGCCCGCGTGGGTGTCATTCACGGCACGCGGACGTATGTCTT
>JAEURI010000227.1 GCA_016789225.1 Anaerolineales bacterium | reverse complement strand
CGAAGAAGTTCTCAAAGTCTTTCCCGACTACGACAACAGCTTCATGCTCGGCGGCATGGACACGCCCATCATCGGCACCTTCACCTGGACAGGCATCGAATGGACTCCCGCCATCATCGCCACCCGCTTCGCCTTCATCGGTCTCGCCATTCTTTTGACGTTGCTCGCCGCGATCTTCTTCGATCGATTCGATCCCTCGCGCGCAAAGCCCAAGAGGATAAAAAACACCGCCTCACCTTCCGCGCCCGAAATTGGTTCAACATCTCAAGCATTACCCACGCCCCGTCTGACTCCTATTAACACCGCCGCGAATGGATTCAGTTTCTCAAGAGTCCTCGTTGCTGAATTGAAACTGCTGCTGAAAGGTCAACGTTGGTGGTGGTACATCGCCGCCGCGGGACTCATCATCGCCTGCTTTGTAAATCCATCCGCAACCACGCGTGAGATCGTACTGCCCTTCGCATGGATCTGGCCCATCTTAATCTGGTCGGCCATCGGCAATCGTGAAGTTCACAACAATGTCCAGCAGTTGACATTTTCCTCCGCATCCCCGCTCATGCGTCAACTCCCCGCACAGTGGATCGCTGGATTTATCGTCACCTTATTAATGAGCGTCGGCGCAATTCTGCGCTACACGATTGACGGTGACACCGTTGGCTTACTGGCTTTGCTTTCAGGCGCGCTATTCATTCCGTCCCTTGCCCTCGCCTCAGGCGTGTGGAGCGGAACCAGCAAACTCTTTGAAATTCTGTACATGGTCATCTGGTATCTCGGCCCGCTCAACAAAGTCCCCGGGCTGGATTTCATCGGCTCGCACAGCAACGGGTATCCGCAGTTCTTCATCCCGTTCTCTGTCGCGCTGATCGCCTTTGCCATCTTTGGCAGGGCAAGGCAATTGAGAAATTAATTCTGGCAAGCAAAGAGCCTCATCCTACGCTGAAAGCGTGGATGAGGCTCTTTTTGTTTGACCAAGCTTGAGTTTAAGATTGAGGCGCTTTTTCCGGTTCAGGCAGTGCATCCGGCAATTCCGATTCCAGATTGCGGATGCGCGGATTTGCGTATACCATCGCACTGACGAGAATGCCGACCAGGCCCGAGATGATGAACATCAAGCCAATGCCGCGACCAGCCCCCGTGCCAAGGATCTGACCGACAAAGGTGTTTGCCAATGCGCCGCCGTCTTGGAGAAGCGGCTCGAAGAAATAATCTGCCAGCGGACCGGCCGTGAGAAAGGCTAGCGGCATCATGGATTGCGAGATGGCAGAACGAACAGAGAAGACGCGCCCCTGAATATCGCGCGCAACCTTGGTTTGAAAGACAACCTGACTGTTGCCGCTGGCAAGTGGAACGAAGAACATCAACATGAAAATGCCTGCGCCAATGATGTAGGGATTGGGCTGCAAACCTGCCACAACGAAACCCGTCACACCCAATACGATGAATCCGATGGCGGCGGGGATGCGGCGTTTGGCTCCACCCCACGCGCTCATGACAATACTGCCTGCCAACATTCCCACGCCCATCACGGTTTGGATGATTCCAAGTATATCGGCGGTATAGCGGCTTAGGACCATGGGTATCAGCAATACTGCCGACCAGTTGAGCAGGAAGTTGACCATGGCATAGTAGAGAAGAAGGCCGAACAGCCCTTTACGTTCGCGCAGATAGCTCCAGCCAAACGCCATATCCTGCCAGAGATTCTTATCCTTGTGTTCAGATTCGCGCTCCGGCTGCGGAATGCGGACGAGGAACAATGCACCGACAGCAAAGAAAAAGGTGATGAAGTCGATCATCATGATACCGGTGAACCCGATGAAAACGAAGAGCGCACCTGCCAATACCGGAGTGAGCACCGAGGTCAATGCCTGCCCCATTTGAGATAAACCGTTGGCACTGCCAAGTTTTTCCTTGGGCACGATCATCGAGATGGATGCCGTGTAGGCAGGTTCCTGAAATGCGCTCAGAACGGAACCCAGCGCGGCAAGAAGATAGATATGCCACAATTGCAAATTATCTGCGAGAAGCAAAAAGAATATGCCAAGTGTGAGCAGCGCGCTGAGCGTATCTGCAAGGATCATGATGATTCGGCGGTTGAATCGATCTGCGATGGACCCTGCAATGGGCAGCAGAAAGATGCGCGGCAGGGAACCCAGCAAAACTGTAATAGCAAACGGTGTTGCTTGTTTGGTTTGGTCGTAGATCCATACACCGAGGGCAAACTGGGTCAGGCCGGAGCCGAGCATGGAGATCAACTGTCCGCCCCAGATGATGAAGAAGGTCTTCATATCACGCGGGAGTTCCTGGCTGGGGATGGTTACAACGGAGTTTGTCATTTCTTCCTTCCTTTTTATAAAGCGGTTTCCTGGGCCTGAATTCTTTTATCAGACCCAAGTGATCGAATGAATTCACTGACATGAGCCACTGTGTCAATGGCGGCATGGACAAGTATGGGCGCAAGCAGGCTCTGGGTGTGAGCAAACAATAAACCTGTGAACCAACCGGCAGGGCTGAGAACGACGACGGCATATAGAATGGAATTCAACAGGGTGGGATGTGCGCCAAGCGGACCGTCCTTGTCGCCGCTGCGGAGATAAAGCCCGGGTGCATGAGCCAGCCCAAATAAGAGAGAGGCGGCACAGATTCCAGCAAGAGGACTCCCCAAGGCAAGGGTGAGCCTGGTCTGTAAAAAGGCACGGAAGAAGAATTCCTCCACCAGCCCAACCTCCACAACGTTCCATAAAAAGACAAGCGGAAACCAGAGGCTTAGTTGTTGAGTAGAAAATGCGCCAGCGCGAATCGGTTTTGCCCCGCTACCTACGATGAAGTTGAATCCGCCAAAGCATGCAGAGAGAACGAGTGCGGCCAGTAATTGACGCGGCAATTGCTGAACAGAAAAGCCCAGCTCGCTCCATTCCACATGCCAGACCAAACGCAGGACTGCCAAGGGAATCAGGACGAACAAGCTTAGTTTGTAAATGAGTTTGACCAGTTTCTTTTTGAAGAAATCATTTTCCCATGCAGGAGGGACGGGGTTTACGAAGACGAGCATGGCTGAGACAAAAGCAAGATAGGTCAGCGTGAAAAGTAATTCGGGCATTGTCACGGCTGGCAGGATGGATGTTTCAACTACGGGCGAAACGAAATAGACCAGAACCGTAAACCCAACCCCGATGATCGCGACCACCATGATGGATTCGGAGAACGGAAAGGTTTTCCTTTGGAAGTACGCCGCTGAGAGGGCGATCAGATAGATGAGGCAATATCCGGCGATGACCCAGGTTGTCATTTTGACTTCCTCTTTTTCGACTTCTTGTCAAAATAAAAACTTGGATAGAACGCCACTGTTAAAGCATAAGGCTGGTCGGCGGGTTTGGAAGCCTGATCTTCGGCTTCGAATTCCTGAATCAATTTGACCAAGCGGTCTTGAAATTCTGCGATACGCTTTTCGGAGGCACTACTGACGACACGGTTAATGATCACACGGCGCGGTGTTTCTTCGGCTCCCTGTTCAAGTTGGAACTGTCTTGCCTGCATACTGCGCAACAGGTCTTCGCGGGTGGCATCGATGGTGGAGGCGAGCAGGATATTGATCGGCTCGTTATCGCCCTCCTTCGAGAATTTAAAAAGCGATGGGTCGACATCCAAAATATCGGCGGCAGACTTATACGTTTTTTCCATCATATTGGCGACCATGCGAGTCTCAGCCACTTCAATGAGACCCAACTTTTCCAGCGCGCCAAAGTGATAATACAGTTTGCTGGGGGCGAGCCCGAGTTTCTCCGCCACCTGTTTGACGGTGAAGATCTGTCCCTCCATCAACTCCATGATCTGCACTCGAAGCGGGTCTGCAAGAGCGCGCAAGGTTTCCAGGTCTGAAACGTGAAAGCGTCTTTTTTCTTGAGGTTTTTTCATTGAAAGCCTCCGTTTTACCGATAAAATATTTTTTAATGATAGGCAATATTTTATTTCAAATCCGCATCCTGTCAAGGGGCAAAACAGCCCCGCTTCGGCCATGGTATCTGTGTAGATTAGTGTTATATTTTGCGTCTGATGCTTTACTGGAGCATCCATCTCACTCAGGAGTTTAGTGATGCAGGCACTCGGCATTGACATTGGCGGATCGGGCATCAAGGGCGCCCCTGTGAACCTTCAAACCGGAGAATTACTGGCGGATCGGGTTCGCATCAAGACCCCGAAGGGTGCAAAACCCGAACCTATTGCAGAAGTGGTCGCTGAGATCGTGCGGTCTTTCAAGTGGAACGGTCGCATAGGCGTGGGCTTCCCCGCCCCCATCAAGAACGGGGTCGCCATGATGGCGGCAAATGTTTCGCAAAAATGGGTCGGAACGAATGCAAATGAATTGTTTTCATCGGCCACAGGCTGCCCATGCAAGACCGGCAACGATGCGGATGTGGCAGGCATGGCAGAGATGGCCTTCGGCGCAGGCAAGGGACAGCAGGGGACGGTCGTCATGTTAACGCTCGGCACGGGCATCGGCTCGGCCATTTATTACAACGGGCATCTGGTTCCCAACACGGAATTCGGTCACCTGCAAATGGATGGAATGGACGCCGAACACCGCGCCTCGGATGCGGCACGCCAGCGCGAGGAAATGTCCTGGAAAAAATATGCCAAACGCCTCAACAAATATCTCAACGAGATGGAAAAACTTTTCTGGCCGGACCTGTTCATTATTGGCGGCGGAATCAGCAAACAGCATGAAAAATTCCTGCCGCTGTTAGCACTACAGACCAGGGTCGTCCCCGCCCAATTCCAGAACGAAGCGGGCATCGTGGGTGCAGCTTTGTTCTCACAAAGTGATTAGAACCAGCCTTCGGACTCAAAACGCCAGTCTCGGCATTGCGCCAGAGCTGGCGTTTTTTATTCTCACATGCTGGATAATCTTTACAGGAACTTTATATAATTTTTGAATTCCCTCTACACAGGAAAACTACACTCGGACCATAAATTTCCTGGAGGATGGTATGGTCACGCTGTTCAAAAAACGCATTCGTTTATTTCGCCCGCGCACCATTTGGATTCGCAGGGTGTTACAGTGGTTCTTCTTTCTATTGGTCGCGGCCATTGCAGTTAACCACACTCTGGCAGAAAGCGAAGCGGCGATCCCCTTCCTGGCGGATGCATCGCTTCATGCGGTCTGTCCCTTTGGCGGCGTGGAGACGTTATACACCTTCGCAACCAGCGGACTGATGGTTCAAAAAGTCCATGAGTCTGCACTTGCGCTGGCAGGGATTGTTTTGCTGCTATCCGTGTTGTTTGGCCCTGTCTTTTGCGGATGGGTTTGTCCGCTTGGCACAGTGCAGGAATGGGTCGGCAAACTTGGCAAAAAATTCTTCAAACGCCGCTACAACCATTTCGTCCCCACCAAAGTGGACTCTGTCCTTCGCTATGCCCGTTATGGAATTCTGGCCTGGGTGTTGTACGTCACCGCCACCAGCGGTAAGTTGGTCTTCGAAGCGTACGACCCTTATTTTGCTCTCTTCAACTTTTGGAGCAGGGAGGTAGCCCCCAGCGCTCTCGCCATTTTGGGCATCACCCTTCTGCTCTCGGTCTTTGTGGAACGTCCGTGGTGTAAGTATGCCTGCCCGTATGGAGCTGTGCTTGGAGTTACCAATCTCTTCCGTGTCTTCTCCATCAAACGCGCCGAGTCCACCTGCAAAGCGGACGGCGCCTGCTCGATCATGTGCCCGATGAACATCGAAGTGGACACCGTCAAAACTGTTCGCGACCATCAATGCATTTCGTGTTTGGAATGTACATCCGAAGCGATCTGCCCCATTGCTAAAACCGTTCTCTTCACCAGTGGAAGTGTGAAATGAATCTAACATCCAAACCCCTTGCGATCATCATATTCGTTCTTATGTTCGGCGGAATTTCTTTCTCCTCTGTCATGGGCTGGTGGGAGACGGAAACCACCAAAAAACCTGCCACATATACCGAAGGTGAATTTGCGGGCATGGCCAACCCAGCGGACATCCGCGGCTCATACACCTTTGGCGATATCACCAACTCCTTCGGCATTGACTCACAAATCCTGGCGCAAGCCTTCGGCATCACCACAGAAGACTCTGCTGCCTTTGCCATCAAAGAACTGGAAACCATCTATCTCGACAGCGGATTTGAAGTC
>JAEURI010000224.1 GCA_016789225.1 Anaerolineales bacterium | reverse complement strand
GAGACCAACTCGGTAATGATCTCTTCGATAATAGATGGAGTCGGATCAACTTCAACGGGAGCAGGCTCTTCAACTACACTTTGTGCGAGCATTTCAGGTTCTGCTTCTGGTGTGGGAGGTGGTGTGGGAATCGCGATCTCGGTGACAACACTCGCATCGATCTGGGTCGCATCTCCAAAACCAAGGTTGGGCGAGATAATGATGATGTAGTTATAGTACACATCCCCTGGCGGGAGGCTTAGGGCCGTATCGACATCGATCAGGATACCGGTCGTAATTCCTGTGACAGGGTCTGTATAGAGACTGCCCAGTGGGATCACGCGATTATCGCATTCCGGGGGATTGGTTACACAGGCTGAGTCCGCAGGCAGTGTGTCGGTGTTTGCAGTGGAATTCGTATCGGCGATATTATTTCCCCAATTGAATACCTCATAATATGTAGTGCCGCTTGAGTCGTTTGAGATGCCAATAATGATATTGTCCATCTCAACATGAGATGGTGGACCGCCAAAAGTTGTCAGGTATTCATAGAAGGCCAGGTCATAAAAGCCATCAGGGGTAAGCGACACATATAAAGGATTCCCTGTAATACTGACCACTGTATAGGTGCCGGTACCATTTCCAGGGTCATTTGGGAGATCACTTATATTACCATCAGGTCCGTCTGTACCAACAGGAATAGTTGGAGAAACCTGGGTAAGTGACGATGTATCGACTGTGGATGTTATTCCAGTGGCAGTAGCTGTTGGAGTATCCGTCGCTGTCGATGTGGCTGTAGAGGTTGCGGTTGTTGTAGCCGTTGTCGTTGCAGTTGTTGTAGCGGTTGTTGTTGCAGTGGTCGTCGCGGTCGTTGTGGCAGTGGTCGTCGCGGTCGTTGTGGCAGTGGTCGTAGAAGTGGTCGTAACCGTCGTGGTCACAGTAACCGTCGGTGTATCAGTAGGAGTTGTAGTCACAGTAACCGTCGGTGTATTGGTAACGGTGGCTGTGGCTGTCACCGTAGCCGTCTCGGTTGGCTCATCAGTGACATCATCATCTGTCACGGTCGGTGTAGTTTGAGTTCCAGTGACAGTCGTTGTTACGGTTGGGGTACTTGTAGAAGTAGCCGTTGGGGTTGTGTCTGTCGAAGTCGGAGTGACATCGGTCGGGGAGGGTGTGATGCTCGGTTCGAAGGTCAGAAAAGGCGGGAAGGATATCTCCCCATCGGGCGTAAGATAGCTTTCCGCCCAAGCCATGGGAGTCAATATCTGGGGAAGGATCGGTTCTAGGAGGGCAAAGGGACGCGCAGAAGAGGTATCCGGCTCAAGGTTCGACCCCATACCGGCATTAATACTCCAGAATGGCCCCAAGCGGACAGCCATCTGTCCGACAATAATGATCAAAAATATTCCGATCGGAATCAGGAAGATAAGCAGACTCAGATCACGACGTTCACGATCTCTAATAGTAGTCATGGCGCCCTCTCCTTCTCATTCTGGGCAGGAAGCGAAACTCTAAATGTACTTCCGGGAAGCGTAGTTTCATTATACCCCGGACTGTCCACCCAAATCTGCCCACCATGCGCGTGGACAATACCGCGCGCAATCGCAAGCCCAAGACCGGGGCCTCCCCCTTTGAATTTTGTCTTTCCAGAGGAATGCAAAAGGACCTCACCGGTCTGTCCAAACTTTTCAAAGATGCGTTCCTTCATGGCAGTATCCACCCCAACCCCGGTATCGTGGACAGCAATTTCCAACTGGGGAGGTTCGCTGCCATTCATATATCGGCCGGTCACCTTTACCTCACCACCATCTGGCGTGAATTTAATGGCATTCATCACCAAATGATAGAAAACCTTATAAAGCAATTCGGGGTCGGCCACAATGGCGGGTAGTTTGTCGAGTCCTTCGTAACCAAATTTGATATTCCGCTCGGCAAAGGCCGATGAAAATCCCTTTTGTACCTTGCGAATGATCGGCTCCATTTGCGTGCTGGCTTTTCTAAGGACAAGGGCATTGCTGTCAATTCGCGAAACATCCAGCATGCTATCCACCACATCCGACATGCGCTCGGACCCCTCTAGAATCCCCTGGGCAAGTTTTTGCATCTCAGGGAAATCCTTTGTATCCTGTTCCAGCATCTGGGAATAGCCCATGATCAAGGTCAGCGGGGTACGCAATTCGTGAGCCGAGATCTGAATAAAGTTTGTCTTGGTCCTATCCATTTTTTTCAGGACTTCGTTCATGCGTTCCAGTTCTTCAGTGCGGTCCTGAAGGCGGCTGGTCATGACATCGAAGGTACTTGCCAATGTCCCGATCTCATCGCCTGTGCGAATGCCCGTTCTGCGAGCAAGGTCGCCTCCCGCGATCGCCTGCGATGTGGTAACCAGCGAGTACAACGGCACAATGATCATTCGCGAGACAAAATACCCGATGGCGATTACCACCAACATGACCACTGTAAACAGAGCGGCATAGGTTGTGCGGTTATTCGCCCCAAACTGAATCACAAAATCGGTAGGCAGCGCCACGCCAAATACGCCAACACGGTCATTTCCCACTTGAAGCGGAGCACGGCCCAGCGTGTAATTGCGGCCGGCCAGCTCAAAATTCACACCGTTCACCTGGCTTGGTGAAGTCAGTGCGCTCTGATATTCCTGCTCCGAGATCGTCAGAAATTCGAGGGTCTTTTCATCTGCCGAGCCCAGAGTGGTGGCAAGGGCCTGACCGTTATTTCCATAAAGAACGATATCCGCCAGGGCAACGTGTTTAAAGATCGGCAAAAGGGTGTTGATCGAAGTGCCTACAACAATCACCCCATAAAACTCGCCATCCACTGCCACCGGCAACGCCGTGTAATAATAGAGTTCGTTATTAACCAAATTTCCGCCCAGGGCACGATGGGGAGGATCGGCCGGGTTTCGAGACCTTAGAAAGGGAGCAACGATCGGAGAGCTTGATGCGCCGGTGTTTTCGTATACCCTTTGCAATTCCCCCATTTCATCCCGAAGGAGATGGACAATCTCATTTCCTTGGGGCGAGACCAGAATTAGGTTTTCAATCGTCCCGGCTCCGAAGGAAGGCTCAGCCAATTCCAACACGGCTTCTCGGTCTTCATCTTGAAGGGCCTCGGCAAGACCGACGATATAGGAGATGCGCTGGGCCTCCAAAACGTGCTGACCCTCCTGGCGAATGAAACTATCCGAAACAACCCGTCCTGCCTCCAACAATTGATTTGTCAGACGTTCCGTCATCGACCCGGTGACCAGGCGTGTGACAACATATACCCCGATCAGTGACACGACCACGGTTAGAAGGACAAACGGCAAAGCGACCTTTAGGCGAATGCTCATGTGAAAACTCGTACAAAAACGCCACAGGCATTATACAGGCCTCGACTTACAAATGCCCGAAAATGCAACATAATTATAATGTCAGAAAGGAGCGAAAGGTTAGTGACATTTATCCGACTCACCCGCCACCGGCGTCTGCTCGGCCGTCCCAAGCCGGGTTTCTCGCCTAGAGTTTCTTCACAAAATGCACCAACCGCTCGACCTCGTAATAGCCTGATTTCAGGTGTGTGCGAATGCTGGCTTCATTATCCAGCCAGGTATCTGAGGCCATTTCCGTGCAACCCTTGGCCCGCGCCCAATCTTCCGCTACGCCCGCCAACACGCCCGCCAGCCCCCTGCCGCGAAATTCCGGAGACACGAACCATCCCTCAATGTAACCGACCGGGCTGGTCTCGCAGCCCTCGCCGTAGTCGCGGAGGCGTGCCTCGATCATCCCGGCTGGAGTACCGTCCACAAAGGTTAGGAACACCGCATCCTCCTCACTGGCAAGGATGTCATCCATATCGAAATCCAAATATTCATCCGGCGCTTCAGGCCAGATTCCCTTTCGCATGCGAAGCCAAAGGTCGCGGTCTTCAGATGTGATACGGCGCGTATAAATTTCCATAGATCTTCCTCAGAATAAAACGACCCCAAGAGTATGTCTCTCAGGGTCGTAAGCATACCAATCCGGTCACAAATTGCGCTTTTTGTACGAAGCGGAAAAGCACAACTGAGGGCCATAGGTATTTATCGAATTCTACTCTCCCTTACGTTTTGCAAGCCGGTGGTCGAGCATCAGAACTGCCGTGCCGCGTTCCTCGATAAGCTTGAGATTTGCAACAATTTCAGCGGCATTCTTTTCCTCTTCCACCTGCTCGGTGATGAACCATTGCAGCATCACCTCGGCCGGGTAGTCCTTCTCTTTGCGTGCCAATTCATACAAAGAATAAATGGAAGCGGTCACCTTGGCTTCGTGAGCAGCCACTTCCTCCGCCACCTCCAGCGAGGAGGTCCATTCGGTCTTTGGCGCATCGATGGCCTTGAGCGTCACCCTGCCCCCGCGCTCCACGATGAAATGGTAAAACTTCATGGCATGTTCGCGTTCTTCATCCGACTGGATATACATCCAATTCGCGAACCCCGGCAGATTCTTCTCTTCGAAGTAGGCCGCCATTGAGAGATATAAATAGGAAGAGAACAGTTCTTTATTGATCTGTTCGTTCATCGCCTCTTGCATTGCTTTTCCGATCATACGCGTCTCCTTTTTCTTATTATCCGTCATGTCTGTAAGATTTTCATTAAAGCCCTCAGAAGAAAGAGCCATATAAGTAAAATGAGCGCTGTGCCGGGTGTATCCCGCGCCTCTTTCTTGACTTTGCCCGCCTTTATGGGATTCGCGGAATCCAGCGCGAAACTTGTTTGCAGTATTCCTCATATTCTGCGCCGAACACCTTCCTGAGATGGGGCTCCTCGTAGCGGGTAACGAACGTATGCACCACTAGGAAGAATAAAACAGCATAGATAGCCAAGGCCCAATACCCAAACCACACAAAATGCCCGGCAAGCACGAACAGCACACCAACATACATTGGGTTGCGAACCAGGCGATAGAACCCGGCAACCACAAGATGCTTGGGCGGGTCAATTGGCGCAGGTGTACCTTTGCCTTTGGCGAGAAAATCCCAGAAACACCAAATCAGCATCACAAGTCCGATCCCCCAAAGAAGAGGCGCACCATATGAAAGTATCCCAGTTTTCCATTGGGAGCCAGTCCGCAACAACGCAAGCGGAATGAAGCCCCCCAGCATGCCCGGAGCGACGATAAAAAAGAGGATGGATTTGAATGCCGTCATCGCAACTCCTTGACCATGTTCGATCTCTCAGCCTCTCTTCTTCAACCAATCTGTCAGCTTCTTCGCCGTCCAGGTGTTGATGACATCCTTCGGCTCCAGCCAGGCGCGGCGGCCGATGGCAACGCCGTAATGAAGCATGTCGTAATCACCTTCGGAATGCGCATCGGTGTTGATGCTGATGGGAATGCCCAAGTCTTTCGCGCGGCGGGCAAGCGCATCGTCGAGGTCGAGGCGCGAGGGATGGGCGTTGATCTCCATCGCCACGCCAGATTCAGCAGCGGCCTGGAAGATAACTTCCATATCCAGATCGGCGCCTTCGCGGTCCGGGAATTCACGTCCGGTCGGGTGACCGATGATATCCACATGCGGATTCTTCACAGCTTTCAATAAACGTTCGGTGATCTTTTCTCTCGGTTGGCGCAAGCTCGAATGGAGAGAGGCAACCACAAGGTCGAGTGAGGCGAGGAAGTCATCGGGATAATCCAGCGAGCCATCGGCTTTGATCTCCACTTCACTGCCATGCAGGATCAAGATCTCATCGCCCAATTGTTTTTGAATTTTCTTGATCTCTGCCGTCTGCTGTTTGTGACGTTCAATGGAAAGTCCGTTCGCCACACCGAGGCTGACCGAATGATCGGTGAAGACGATGACGTTCAGTCCGCGTTTGATGGCGGCCTTCGCCATGTCGAGCATGCTCAGCTTTCCATCGCTATAAGTCGAGTGCATGTGCAAATTGGATTTGATATCTTTGACCTGGATCAATTTGGGAAGTTTATTGGCCTTCGCCGCTTCCACTTCGCCGCGGTCATCGCGCAGCTCAGGAGGAATCCAGGGCAGGCCCAGGGTCTTGTAAACCTCTTCTTCGGTGGCGCAGAGGATCTCGCCCTTTCCTTTAACTTTTGTCAGGGCATGTTCGGAAAGAGACAGTCCTTTATCAAGCGCGATCTGGCGTAGTTTGACGTTATGGTCTTTCGAGCCGGTCGCATATTGCAGCGCCGTGCCAAACTTCTCGGGCAGATGCACCCAGACCTGCGCGCGCACACCATCGAAAAACTCGATGCTGGCTTTGAATTCGCCCTTGCCCAACACACGCTCCACGCCTTTGAGGTTGACAAAGGCTTCCATGACAGCGGCCGAATCTTTTGCGGCAACCAAAATATCGAGGTCGCCCACCGTAGAACGCATCCTTCTTAAACTGCCAGCGGGTTGCACATCGACGACACCCTTCACACCCTTGAGCACCTTGATGATCTCCTGCGCCAGCGGGTAGGCCTTGCCCAATGGCAGTCTCCCTGAGCGCCGCGCCAACGATGCAATACCTTCCAGGATCGCCGTCTCCGATTTTGCACCCATGCCAGGCAGGTCACGCAGTTTGCCAGCTTTCGCTGCTGCTTCAAGTTCCGGCAATGTTGTAATGTTCAACGTCTTCCAAACCAACGCGATCTTCTTCGGCCCGAGCGATGGCACTTGCAGCCAGCCTGCCAAACTCTCCGGCACTTCCTTCTTTAATTTCTCAAGGAATTCGAGCTTGCCCGTGGAGAGCAATTCATCTATTTTTTCGGCAATGGCTTTGCCTACGCCGGGAATCTCAGAGAGATTCCCTTCCTTCCAATATTCGCTGGCCTCACGTCCAAGCGTATCGAGACTCTCCGCCGCTTTACGATAGGCAAGCGTTTTATAAATGATCTCGCCTTTGATCTCAAGCAGGTTGGCGATCAGGGTAAATACATTCGCAAGCTGTTTATTGTTCATCATGGCACACCTCTAATGTGCCTGATTATAAGACAAGAATAAAATTGTAATCACAGAGATATGATACGATTCGCGCATGGATCATCATGACCACGTCAACTTAATCAAGCCTGCAAATCTGGATGAAGGCGGCTCCTGGGCGGACCTGGGGGCTGGTTCGGGTGCCTTTACCTTTGCCTTGCGTGAAGTGGCCGGCTCCACAGCCAGCATCCATGTTGTGGACAAGGACCGCTCCAGCCTCAGCCAACTGGAACGTGAATTTCAGTCCCGTTTTGGGAGCATAGAGAATCTGCACATTCACACGGGGGATTTTTCGCGCCCGCTCGACCTGCCGCCCTTGGACGGGGTCATTGCGGCAAACTCACTCCATTATTTTAAAAACAAGGTCAAAGTCTTGCAGCATATAAAATCCCTCTTGAAACCGGGCGGTAAACTCATCGTCATCGAATACAACGTGGATTCGGGCAATCCCTGGGTTCCTTATCCTTTTTCATTCCCAACCTTTCGCAAGCTTGCACTGGATTCCGGTTTTGCCGAGCCGCGCCTGCTCGCCACCCACCCATCACGTTTCCTACGCGAGTTCTATTCCGCACTGAACCATTCATAAGCTCATGCCGAAGCGTACTGTTATCCTAATTCTGTTCATCATCGTCAGCGCTGCTTTGGCCCTGTTGAGATTCGATTCTCTGCAGCTCGGCACCTCCTACGACGACGCACATTACATCATCCTGGCCGAAAGTCTCGCCAACGGACAGGGCTATGAGCTTATCAACTTTCCACGCCCGCAGATCGAGCGGAACTTTCCGCCGGGCTGGCCGCTTTTGCTCGCGCCGTTCACGGTGATCCTTCCAAAAAATTACGATGCGCTCAAA
>JAEURI010000212.1 GCA_016789225.1 Anaerolineales bacterium | reverse complement strand
CGGAGTGGTGGGGTTCATTCCCAGCCAGGAAGAGTTGGAAACCCCCTATCTTTGGAAAGGCGCCAAGTGGCTGCGTTCCATCGAATTCATGCCGCGTGACAAACGCGGATTCTGGGAACAGGCCGGGTATCACAACCGCGCGGATGTCTGGCGTGAGGAACGGTTTGGATAACAAAAACTCCGAGGTCTTGAAGACCTCGGAGTTTTTGTTTACGGACGTTTATCCAACTCTACGCTGATATCCAACTTCTCGTCGCCGCGTAAGATGGTCAGCACCACCGTATCACCTGGGCTTTTGTTGGTAATAAGATATGCCAGCATTTCATCGAAGGTGCGCACTGTCTGCCCATCGATGGCGATGATCAAGTCGCCGCCTGCCAACAGGGTCGGGAAACTCGTGGTCTCGGTGCCAGCCTTGATGCCTGCCTTATCCGCCGGGCCGCCAGGGACGACCGTGGTCACATACGCGCCGGTATATTGCTTCAGCCCAAGTTCGTTGATCGCATCCAGGCTGAGCGTGCTGATGGACGAGACGCCGAGATACGGATAATCGTACTCACCCTCTTCGATCAATACAGGGACAACACGCTTCACAATGTTGATGGAAACCGCAAAGCCAATGCCAGAGTTGACAGGTTCGCCTGTATCCGTGAAGTTCGTTGTACGAATGGCGCGATTGATACCGATCACTTCACCCTTGAGGTTGAAGAGCGGTCCGCCCGAATTGCCGGGGTTGATGGCCGCATCGGTCTGGATCACATCTCCGGCACTAAAGAAATTGCCGCCCGGGCTGGCATGTTCCGAATCCAATGTACGGCCTAATGCAGAGATGATGCCCACGGTCATGGTGCTTTCCAGGCCGAAGGGATTGCCGATGGCAACCACGGTCTGCCCGACATTGAGCACAGACGAATCGCCGAGTGGAAGCGAATGCAATTCCTCTGCGGGTGCATCCACCTCGATCACGGCCAGGTCCGAATCCAGGTCGGTGCCGATGACGGTCCCATACACACGATAGCCGGAGGTAAAGCGTACTTCCACACTTTGCGCACCTTCGATCACATGATAGTTTGTCACCACATGGCCCTTGTTATCGAAGACAAACCCGGACCCCTGACCCACATCGGTGATGATCGCAACCGTGCCAGGGCTGACGGTTTGATATAAGGCCACTAAAACTTCCTGCTGGGCGATGGGATTGCTGGTCACCACATCCTCTACAGAAAGAGTGGGCACCGTGTTCACAGGCACGACCTGATTATCTGGCTGGTCATTTCGAGTAAGAAGAGCCGGAGCCTGGCACGCAAGCAAAGCCAGTGTCAGGCTCAGAACTGTAAAAATAATTCGTTTCGTCTTCATGAAAACTCCTGGAAAAAATTTAAAACTTGATACGCGCAGCTTCCTCGAGCAATTCCCTTTGCTTGGACGACAAATATTTGGGAACCTGCACCTTCAACTTCACATATAGATCGCCTTTTGTTTTCGGGTCCTTCACATAAGGCATGCCGCGTCCTGTCAGGCGAAAGACCTGGTCGGGCTGTGTACCGGCGGGAATGTTCAACGTGATTTTGCCCGCCGGGGTTTCCACTTCCGCCTCACCGCCGAGGATCAGTGCAAAAACATCGACGGGAGATGTCGTGGTCAAATTGTTTCCATCACGCTCGAAGCGTTCATCCTCTTCAACCTGGATCAACAGATAAAGATCGGTTCCATCCGGACCTGCGCCTGCCACCCGTACCCGTGACCCTGTCTTCACCCCAGCCGGGATGCGCACCCCCAATTTGCGCCCATTGGTCTGCTGAATCTGACGAGTGGTACCCTCATATGATTCTTTAAAGCTGATCTGCGCCTCCTGCTCATACCCGCTGCCTTCCTGCGCAAAGGGATTGCCTCGTCCCTGCGAGCGCATTGCCTCGCCAAAAATGGTGCGGAAAAAATCGGAGAAATTTCCGCCTGCGAACGAATCATTTTGGTTTCCGCGCTGGCTTGCGGCCTGCTGCTGGAACCAATCATCCCATTGAAAATCGCCTGGTCTGCCGCCCGTAGTGCGGAAGTTGGAGTAGGCGCTTCCCAGGCGGTCATAATGGGCGCGTTTCTGGTCATCGCTCAGAACCTGATATGCCTCATTGATCTCTTTGAATCTGTCTTCGGCTTTTTTGTCGCCGGGGTTCTTATCGGGATGATATTTCATGGCGAGTTTGCGATATGCCGAGCGGATCTCATCCGCGCTGGCCTTTCGTTCCACGCCAAGAATCTTGTAGTAGTCCTTGTAATCCATGTTAGGTATTTTCATCCCGTCAGAGGGCAGGGTCAAGCATATAAAGGTTGCACTTACATAACTCTAACCTGTCTGCTTTAATGGTACAGTTGGCAAAAAACATTCTAAAGAGAAAAGATGAGAAGACCATGAAATCAATTTGTGTTTTTTGCGGGTCATCCGATGCCGTCCACGCAGACTACAAAGCTGCCGCCTTCCAAATGGGCGTAACCCTTGCGGAAAAAGGAATCCGCCTTGTGTATGGCGGCGGTAAGACCGGTCTGATGGGTGAAGTGGCCAATGGAGCGCTCTCCGCCAAGGGCGAGGTGATCGGCGTCATCATTCCCTCCATGAACACGCCTGCGCTGGCACACACCGGCCTGACCCGCATGGATGTGGCTCCCGACATGCATGGACGCAAGGCTCGTATGCATGGACTTTCCGACGGGTATATTGCCCTGCCCGGAGGATTTGGCACCTGGGACGAGCTCTTCGAGACCATCACCTGGGCGCAGACCGGCGCGCACGAAAAACCGGTGGGGTTGCTTAACGTGAAAGATTATTATGCGCCCCTGCTCGCCGCCATGGACCATGCCGTGGCGGAAGGCTTTGTTTTTGCCGAGCATCGCAAGGGAATTTCCTGCGAATCAGAGCCGGGTAAATTATTGGAATCAATGGGGAACTATGAGCATCCACATGAAGCGGTGAAGCGGTGGTTGAAAGAGGAGTAAATATGGAATCCGGCGGCTATGTGCCACGAAGTGGTATGCCGCCGAATTCCCAGAAGCAAGCTTCTGGATTCCAAAGGCTGATTCTACATCGTCAAGATGATCGGCTCGCCCTTGGTGACGATAATTGTATGTTCGAACTGGGCGGCGATGGTGTTATCCACTGTTCGCAAGGACCAGTGATCGGGCTTTTCAACGACATGACCCTGCCCGGTGGTGAGAAAAGGCTCAATGGCCAGGACCAGGCCTTCGTTAAGTGTGCGGCGATCTTCCGGCTTGTAATAGTTATAGACGGCGGAAGGCTTCTCGTGTAGTTGATGCCCGATGCCGTGACCGGTCAAATCAAAAATAACATTGAAGCCATTCTTTGCCGCTTCCTGCTGAATGGTCTTTCCGATGAGGTTAAGCGGCTTTCCGGCTCTGGCTACGCTTAGTGCCATTGCCAGGGCGGCCTTGGTGGCTTCGAGCAATTTATCATATTCAGGTCGGGATGCGCCGACGACCATCGAAGCGCCGGTGTCGCCATAGTAGCCGTTCAATTCGGCGGAGACATCGATGTTGATGAGTTCGCCGTCCTGCATGACGTGGTCACCGGGGATGCCGTGCGCGATGACAGGCGAGATGCTGATGCAGGTGCCGCCGGGAAAGTTATACATGGTGCGCGGCGCGGAACGGGCACCTTCTTTGACGAGAAAGTCCTCACCGATCTGGTCAAGCTCGGCAGTGGTCATGCCGGGCTTGGCACTGGCCATCATGAGCTTCAACGCGTCAGCACAAACCTTGCCCGCAGCCTTTAACCCACGGATGTCTTTTTCTTCATTAGCGGTCATCTATTTTTAATTCCTTTTTCAATGGTCTCGCGGTGTTCCTGGAAATGCTCGGTGGTATCACCCAACACCCATAGCATGAGCGGATCGGGCCGGTCGGGATGGCGCGGCTTAAGCAGGTCTTCGAACGGGGTCTCGTCCAATTTCTTTATTAGCAGGGCGTACACCCGTTTTAGATGGTCCATCACCTCGGCACGCGGACGGGCCTGGTTGCGTTTGAACAAAAGCGGGTTGGCGTTTTCCACACTCCACTCGGGCAGCACCTCTTGTGAAACACCAATGACATCGTAATACGGGCGTTTGTCCATGTGATAGCCCATGAGGATGTTCATCCATTCGGTGAGGTGGGCAAGGTTATCTTTGGGCGACCAGCCGCCTTCATCGGGTGCCGTCATTTGTTCATCGGTCAGCGAGTCGGCCAGGGTGATAAGCGCATTCCACTCGCGCTCAATGGCAGACATCAATTCTTCTTTATTTCCGGGCATCCATTCTTCTGTCATGATATTTCTCCTATAAAGAGACCGATTGACCTTCTACGAGTCTTTCCTTCTCTGAATCTTTTCTCAAAATATACGCCTCGCCCCGCACGAGGACTGTCTTTTGCTTTTCAGTTTTGATATAGGCGTTGTCGCACATCATAATAACGGGGTTATCGTGAAAGAGATGAAAATCGCTCAACCAGTCATCCTGCACAGACTGTCCATAGGCATCGAGCGGATAATGAGCAAAGAAATTAAAGGGACTTGCATTCAGAGCGGCGAAATGCGGAGTCTGCACCGAATTCATATCGGTGGAAGTGAGGATGTTCGGCCCGCACAGGATCGCCCCCGCGCTAAATCCGACAACTGGCAGCCCGGCCTGAACCTTTTTCTTCAAATAAGGCATGACTCCGCTGACATGCAGGCGATGGTTGAGCAGGAATGTATTACCGCCTGAAATATACGCCACGACACACTCGCGTAGGATTCCTTCGATCTCCTTCAACGACATCAACTCGGTGTTAATGATCTGCACCCGTGCCAGACCTTTGAATTGTGCCTTTG
>JAEURI010000194.1 GCA_016789225.1 Anaerolineales bacterium | reverse complement strand
GGCAGCGGCATCACCCCTGTCAGCGCGACCCGTAAGGAACACAAACTGGTCACAAATGGCATTTATCGCTGGATCCGTCATCCGCTGTATACGATTGGCTCCTCCTTGTTCATTTCATTTGGAATGATGGCAGATAACTGGTTCATCGCATTGTTGGGTGTGCTGGCATTCATTGTTATGGCGATTCGCACACCAAAAGAGGAAGCGAATCTTATTGAGAAGTTCGGCGACGAGTACCGCGAATACATGAAGCGGACGGGAAGATTCCTGCCAAAATTATTCTAGGACTATCGAAGTAACGCCATGACCCTCGAACTCTTTTTCAAGATTTCCTTCTTCGTCATCTTCTTTAGCTTTGCTTATGTGATGACGGCATACACCAAAAAGGCAAAGGCTGGCAAAGAAAACACAGCCGTGCGGGTGAAAATGCACCACGAGCATGAAGTTCCGCTTTTGCTGAGACTGCGCCAGATTTTTGGAATTCCGTTTTATATCGGTGTTCTCATATGGACGTTCGCACCCAAATATATGGAATGGTCAACCATCCCCTTCCCCGGTTGGATTCGCTGGGCTGGGTTCGTGATGGGCATGCTTGCCATCTTCGTCAATGGATGGAGTCACAAAACCCTTAGTCAAAAACTCGGCGAGGATTTTGATCCGGCCTTACGCTTATTAAAGGTGCCTGCCCTGGTAACCGAGGGCCCTTACGCGCGAGTGCGCCATCCGATCTATATTGCTTTCCTCTTGATGCAAATCGCGGTTCTGCTCCTGACCTCGAACTGGTTCATCGGCTTTTGCGGAATCGCCATCATTGTTTCGGTTATCGCCATCCGCGTGCCCGAAGAAGAGAAGATGCTCATCGAACAATTTGGAGATGAATACCGCACTTATATGAAGTGGACTAGGCGTTTCTTGCCGAGGTTTAGTAGATCGTCAAACAATTAATTAATAAGGAAACAAGTATGTATTATTTCATCGCAGCAATTGCAGTAGTAATCCTGGTCTTCCTGCCGCGCATTGGTCTGTTGGCATTGTTCAAAGACTACCGCGCGGCAAAAGAACGTGAGCAGGTGGAAGATGCACTCAAACATTTGCTTGACCGTGAGAATCAAGGCAGACACGCCACCCCCGAATCCATCGCGGGGACATTGGATCTCTCGCGCGATAAAGTTACCCGTCTCATCGAAAAGATGGAAGAGCAGGGCTTGATCGAATCGCGCGGCACAGACCTGAGCCTGACCACAAGCGGTGAACGCTGGGCGCTGCATGTCGTCCGTGCGCACAGACTTTGGGAACGCTATCTTGCGGATGAAGCGCGTATGCCGTTGAATAGAATTCACGGTGAGGCACAAAAGCGCGAACATTCCTTGACCGAAGCTCAGCTCAACGAACTGGATGCAGCGCTCGGTCATCCCACCCGTGACCCGCATGGCGACCCGATCCCTTCGCGTGAGGGGAAAATGAATCGGGCTGAAGGAATGCCCATTACGGCGTGGCAGGCCGATCGTCCCGCGCGGATCGTTCACTTAGAGGATGAACCCACTTTAGCCTATCAACAAATTCTGGCGGTGGGACTCCGCCTTGGGCAGGACATCCGCATTATCGAAAAAAATCAGAAGCGCTATATTTTGAGTGACGGAGAAAGCGAATACAAACTCGCGCCTGCTGTGGCATCGAATGTTTATGTGGCGGCGCTGCCCGAAAGTGAAGTGCTCAAACGAGAAGCAATTCCACTGGCTGAGCTCTTGCAGGATCAACGTGCGCAGATCGTCACATTGGATGAATCGGTGCAGGGATTCACACGCCGCCGCTTTCTGGACCTGGGCCTGACTCCTGGCACGACAATCTACCCCGAGCTGACGAACTTCTTCGGCGAGCCACGCGCCTATCGCGTGCGTGGAACTTCGATCGCCCTGCGAAATGACCAGGCATCACAGATCTGGGTAAAACCAATCTAAACACAAAGGACACGACACTTGCGCCGCACACCAGTGCAGGTGAATACACAAAGTTTTAAATTCATAAAAGAATCCTTCGTGGTAAGAAAAGAGAAAAATGACAAACACAAAAATCAACCTACCCACCGAACATTGTGAGACCTGCCCTGCCTTCACACAGCTGGAGCAGATGGGAATCAAAGTCGGTGATTTCGACCGCGTTGTGGCGCTGGCTGGCAACCCAAACACGGGCAAGTCCACCTTATTCAATGCCCTGACTGGTCTCAAACAACATACCGGCAATTGGCCCGGCAAGACCGTCACCCGCGCAGAAGGCGGCTATCAATTCAACAATGTGAAGTACAAGATCGTCGATCTGCCTGGCACGTATTCACTCTTATCCGCAAGCCAGGATGAAGAAGTGGCACGTGACTTTATTCTTTTTGGTCAACCCAGTTGCACCATCGTCGTCACCGATGCGACCGCGCTTGAGCGCAATCTAAATCTGGTCATGCAGGTGATGGAGATCACAGATAAAGTCGTCGTGGCGGTCAACCTCATGGATGAAGCCCGCCGCAAAGGTATCGAAGTGGATACCCGCAGCCTCGCCCGTGACCTGGGCGTGCCTGCCATTCCCATCACGGCTCGTTCCGGCGAAGGCGTGGCAACTCTGCTTGCTACGATCTCAGATGTGATCGAAGGCAATATCACCGTGAAGCCCCACCGCGTGGAAGGTACTCCCGAATTCCAAAAGGCTGTCAATGAACTCGTGCCGATGATCGAAAGCATGGCACCCGGAATTCCAAATGCACGCTGGCTGGCGATCCGCCTGCTCGATGGAGATGCGCGCGTGCAAAAAGCCATCACCAGCGGCGAACTTGGCGAGATCGTTTCTCGTCAGAGCCGCGCCGATGTGCAGTTCAGCAGGAAGATGTCGGTGGAAGGAAGGCAATAGGTCATGGAAAATAACATCACTCCTTACGACATCATCGCCAAAGCGGAAGCACTGCGCAATAATCTATCCACTGGTTTCCGCGACGAGATCGTCAAATCCATTTACAGCGAGGCAGAGAGCATCGCACAACGCGCCATCAAAACCGCCTCCGATAAAAAATATGACCTCGATCAAAAGATAGACCGCCTCGTCACCTCACCCTGGACGGGTCTGCCCATCATGTTGATCCTGCTCGGCGTCATCATCTGGCTGACAGTCTCCGGTGCGAACGTCGTCTCCGAAGCCATCGCCACTGTACTCTTCGCAGTGGGCGACCTCGGACGAAATTTCTTCAACTCGCTCGGTTTCATTCCGTGGTGGGTCACCGGCTTCATTTGGGACGGCGTCTATCTCGGTCTCGCCTGGGTGATCAGCGTCATGCTCCCGCCCATGATGATCTTCTTCCCTGCCTTCACCTTCCTCGAAGACCTCGGCTACCTGCCACGCGTCGCCTTCAACATGGATTGGCTCTTCAAAAAAGCAGGCGCGCATGGCAAACAATCGTTGACCATGGCAATGGGATTCGGATGTAACGCGGCAGGGGTCGTGGCGACTCGCGTGATCGATTCGCCGCGTGAGAGATTGATCGCCATCCTGACCAATAACTTCGTTCCATGCAACGGGCGCTTCCCGACTTTGATTATGCTTGCTACTGTTTTCGTGGCCTCTGCTTTCCCCGCAGCGTTGACCTCCTTCGTCGCCGCTGGGACAGTTGTCGGCGTGGTGCTGATCGGAGTCGCGTTCACTTTCCTGATGTCGTGGCTTTTATCCCGCACCGTCCTCAAAGGTGAAGCCTCGGCATTCACGCTCGAACTTCCGCCCTACCGCAAGCCAAACATCGGGCGCATCCTGTATACTTCCATCATCGACCGCACGATCTTTGTTCTCTGGCGCGCCATGCAAACCGCCGCTCCTGCGGGGGCGATCATCTGGATCCTGGCGAACATCCCCTACGGTGACGTCAACCTCGCCCGCGCCATCGCAGACTGGCTCAATCCTTTCGGTTTGCTGCTCGGTCTTGACGGTGTGATCCTGCTCGCGTACATCATCGCCATCCCCGCCAACGAGATCGTCGTCCCGACCATGATGATGGTCTACATGGGCGCAGGCATGATGATCGATGGCCCCTCTTCAAGCGGCGCGATCTTTGATCTATTGGTCAACGGCAATGGCTGGACAATGCTCACCGCCGTCAACTTGATGCTCTTCGCCCTGCTCCACAATCCGTGTGCAACAACCGTCATCACCATTTACAAAGAAACCAAATCTTGGAAATGGGCGACGGTTAGTGTCGTAATTACATTGGGCACAGCATTTTTGGTCACGTTCCTGACGGCTAGTATCGCAAGATTATTTGGCTGGGTTTAATCATCAAGGGACGGTCATCCAATAGGTGGCTGTCACTTCCAATTTACCAGACCACCAAGCTACAAACTTAGAGGTGCACATGAACAAGAACTTTTCAAGACGAGATTTTCTGAAAATAGGCGGGTTGGCAGCCATCGCAGGAACGGCAAGTGGAACAATACTCGCCAAGGCAAAATCTCCTGAGCCGCCAGACAAACCATTCGACGATATCTGCGGAATTCCGCCAGCGCAAATCATGGATCATGGAGACGGTCTGCCCGGCGCAGGCGACGTGGATCATGAGAAGAACGGCTTCAACCCGGGCGAGATTCTTTACGATTTCGATTACGGTAAAGTCTCCACATTGCCAAACGGACAGACTCTGCGCGAGTACGAAATCATTGCCCTCGATAAAAGCATCGAAATTGTGCCCGGCATCCAATTTCCCGCATGGACGTATAACGGGCGCATCCCTGGCCCAACATTGCGCGCCACTGAAGGCGACCGTGTTCGCATCCGCTTCCGAAACGGGAGCGGTCACCCGCACTCGATGCACTTCCACGGTTTTCACCCCGGCGAAATGGACGGCGTTCCTGGCACAGGCCCAGGCGGAATGGTGGAATCCGGTGGCGAGTTCGTCTACGAGTTCGATGCCGAACCGTTCGGTTTGCATCTCTATCACTGCCACGTCTTCCCGCTTGCGCGTCACATCGCCAAGGGATTATATGGCACCTTTATCGTCGACCCCAAGGAGGGACGCCCGCCGGTCGATAAAGAAATGGTCATGGTCATGCATGGCATCGACATTGACTTCGACAACGGCAATGACTTTTATGCCGTCAACGGCATTCCTTTTTATTACCAGAATCATCCCATTCAAATAAAAGTCGGCGAAAAGATCCGCATCTATCTCGTCAACATCCTCGAGTTCGACTTTGTCAACTCCTTCCATTTGCACGCGAATTTCTTTCACTACTACCCCACGGGCACAAGCCTCACGCCCTCCGAATTCACCGACACCATCATCCAGGGTCAGGCTCAGCGCGGAATTTTGGAATTCACATACAAATATCCGGGCATGTATATGTTCCATGCGCACGTCACCGAGTTCGCCGAACTCGGCTGGAATGGCATGTTCGAAGTGACAGCGTAGAAAGAGAATGAAATGACTGAATCAACTCCCCCCACGACAGAGAAGCGCTTCACCTTCCGGACATTTATCCTGCTTCTGCTTCCGATCATTCTCCTCGCTGGAGTGATCTCCCTCTTCCTCAACACCGGCGGTGGCCTCGACCTTGAAGCGCCCGCTCCCATCGAAAACCTGAACGTCGAGCGGTATCACCTTGAACACGACCACATTGAATTTCATGTTCAAAACACCGGGCCTGGCACATTGACCATTGCATCCGTCATCGTCAATGACGCGGTCATGCCGTTCGAAGTTTCACCCGATGCAACCATTCCACGACTCGGCAAGGCAACCATCACCGTCAACTATGCATGGACGGAGGGTGAGGCTTACGGTGTGCGTATCTTCACCAGCAATGCCATCCCATTTGATGTCGAAATCCCTGTGGCATTTGAAACGCCCGCGCCAGAAGCAAAGACATTTTGGAGTTTCACACTCATCGGCTTGTACGTCGGCGTGATTCCCATCTTCCTGGGAATCTTCTGGCTGCCCGCTTTGCGCACCCTCGGCAAAAAATGGATGACCTTCCTGATGGCGTTGACCACCGGCCTGCTCATCTATCTCGGGCTGGACACATTGAACGAAGCGCTCGAACAAGCGGCTGAACTTCCCGCCACCTATCAGGGAATTGGTCTGATCGGCATTGGAGCCGTCGCCACATATATGCTGCTTGAATTGATCGACAATCCCAAATCTGCTGACCGAAGTGAGACATCTCAGCGCATGAACATCGCCTGGAGAATCGCCCTCGGCATCGGTATTCATAACCTCGGTGAAGGGCTTGCCATCGGCGCAGCATATAATGTCGGTGAGATCGCACTGGGCACATTCCTGGTGGTTGGCTTCATCATCCAGAACATCACTGAGGGGCTTGGTATCATCGCGCCGATTTTGAAAGACCGACCCACCATCGGTCAACTCGCCATGCTCGGCCTCATCGGCGGCGCGCCCGCCATCGTAGGCGCATGGATCGGCGGATACACTCCGTCTCCATTCCTTGCCGTCCTCTTCCTTGCAATTGGTACAGGTGCCATCTTCCAGGTGGCCGTCGAGATCGCCAAGCTCATCCAAAAAGATACGCTCAAGCAACCCATGCCCGGCTATATCTTCAGCGGCGTGCTGGTCGGGATGATGATGCTGTGGGTTACGGGAATATTTATAAAGTAACTTACTACCTTCATGTCATTCTGAGCGAAGCGACACATGTGCCGCAGTGCGGTGAGAATCTCCACGTCGACCTCAGAGACCCTTCTCTGCCGCTCAGGGTGACATTATCCCGAAAACCTGTCAAACATCATATTGACAGGTTTTCTTTTCTCCAGTAACATATGAATACTTGTTCATATATTCAACTATGAAACTTACTGAACTCAAAGCCATCAAACTTGCTGAACTCTTTAGCGCCCTCAGCGACGCGAGCCGCATCCGCCTGATTGCCCTGCTTATAGACGGCGAAATGAGCGTCCGCGCTCTTGCCGATGGAGTCGGCATGACCGAATCCGCCGTCTCCCACCAACTGCGCGGACTGCGTCAAATGCATCTCGTGCGCGCACGTAAATCTGGCAGGCAGGTCTTCTATTCCATCGACGATGACCATGTTGCTCGCTTGTTCACGCTGGGGCTGGATCACGTCCAACACGGATAATTATGAAAATCTTTCTACTCCTCTACCTGCTTCTCTTCTTCGGGCTTGCCATGGTACTGCCCTCCTATCGCGTTTGGAAGGCCACAGGCGTCAATCCATATAAGCTTGGCAAATCGGAATCAGCACACGATTACATCGGCGTCCTTTTTCGTCTGACTCTGATCGTCACCACGGTCATCGTGACTTTGTTTGCTTTTCTGCCGAATCTGTATGCCTACCTGGTTCCGATACACTACCTCGCTCACCCATCCTTAAACTTCATCGGCATTACACTCCTTTCAACCTCAGTCGTTTGGGTTCTCGTTGCACAAGTTCACATGCAAAAAACGTGGCGCATTGGCATCGACGAAGATGTCAAGACCGAGCTCGTTCAAACAGGTTTGTTCAGGCTCTCGCGCAATCCGATTTTTCTTGGAATGCGCATGATTCTGCTTGGACTTTTTCTCATCCTCCCCAGCGCCGTCTCGCTTGCCATCCTGATCGTAGGCGACCTGCTCATTCAAATCCAGGTCCGTCTTGAAGAGGAATTCCTGACACGCACCCATGGTCAGGCCTATCTCAATTACAAAAAACAAGTCAGGCGCTGGCTCTAACATGCACAGCCATTCACATTCCCACTCTCACTTTGGCGACCTTGCCAATCAGACCACAAAACGCATTGCGTTATCCCTCACTCTCACAGCCGTCTTCGTCCTTGTGGAGATCGTCGCAGGCATCTGGGGTAACAGCCTCGCCCTGCTCACCGATGCCGCACACAACTTCACTGACGTCATCGCGCTCGGCCTAAGTTGGTACGCCCTGCGCATCGCCAGCAAACCTGCCAACGCAGGCAAGACCTTCGGCTATCACCGGGTTGGGATTCTCGTCGCACTGATCAATTCCACGACCCTGATTCTGATCGCCATGGGGATCTTCTACGAAGCCTGGAAACGCCTCCTCACTCCGCCTGAAGTTGATTCGACCATCCTGATCGGTGTCGGCGTTGTGGCCTTTCTCATCAACGCCGGAACCGCCTGGCTCGTCCAAAAAGGAAGCGAGCACGACCTCAATCTACGCAGCGCATTCCTGCATCTCATGGGCGACGTGCTCTCCACGCTCGGCGCGGTGATTGCGGGAATTGTCATCGCCTTCACGCAATGGAATTGGCTCGACCCGATGGTCAGCATATTAATTGGCGTATTCATTCTTTTCAATGCATGGAGCGTTCTCAAACAGACCATCCACATCCTGCTCGAAAGCACGCCCGAAAACATCGACATCACCGAAATGGTCACAAGCCTTCGCGGGGTGGACGGCGTGCGCGACATCCATGACCTGCACGTATGGAGCATCAGCGAAAACCTGCGCATGCTCTCCGCCCATGTAGTGATTGACAACATCTCCGTCGGTGAAGGTGTGTCTATTCAACAGAATATCAACGAACTGCTTGCCCACGGGTACAATATTCAACACGCGACCCTGCAATTAGAATGTGAAGGCTGTCAGTCGAACGAATTGTTTTGCCAAATAGCCGAGCATCAACACTCACACGCATAATCGAGGCACCATGTCACAATCTGCCAAAGCCCAGGCCTTACTCTCTCTTCATACCAACGGAAAATTACTTATCCTCCCCAATGTGTGGAATCCCATCGGCGCACGGATGCTCGAAGCGAAGGGATTCCCTGCCGTAGCCACAGCCAGCGCCGCCATTGCCGAATCCCTTGGTTATAGCGATGGCGAACAGATCAAATTGGAAACCATGCTTGAAATGGTCGCGAGAATTGTCCGCAGCGTGGACCTGCCCGTCACGGCAGATTTTGAAGCGGGCTATTCCGACACGATTGAAGGATTACAAGAAAACATTTCGAGACTGCTAGACACCGGGGCTGTCGGCATCAACTTTGAAGACAGTTGGGATGACAGCTCTCATCTGCGTCCTATTGCCGAGCAGGTAGAGCGAATCAAAGCCGTCCGCGAGGCAGCGGCTCGGAAGGGAATCCCACTCGTCGTCAATGCCCGAGCCGATAGCTTCTTCGCGGATGGTTTCGCCTCCGATGATGAACGCATTGAGGATGTCATCACCCGCGTAAATGCCTATATCCAAGCTGGGGCCGATTGCGTCTACCCAATCGGGCGTGGTGATAGAGAAACGCTCACCGTTTTACGAAAACGGATCCATGCCCCAATTAATGTGCTTGCCACTGCAAAAACAGCTAGTCTGCGAGAACTGCAAGAGATCAGGATCAACCGCGTCAGTTTTGGGCCGTATATCTTTCGTTCGCTGCTGGCGAAGACCTCCGCCATGTACGACGAGATTAAGAACCTTGGTGACTATGCGATCGTTACGGACGGGTTGTTTACCGGTAACAACGTCAGTCCCTTCCTTGCCAGCGGGAAAGAACTTTAATAAGCCATCGCTTCAGTAGCATTATTGAAGTTAGGTTTTGTTTCTAACCAAAGTCAGATTGACTCTGCCATTTTCACCTCCTACAATAAATCTTAAGTATCCGTTTATTGTTTAGATATGGAGGAACAAATGAATCTGCGTTTCACTTTAGCGGTTTTGCTTTTGCTCTCGCTGAGCTTGTCAGCCTGCGGACAGGCCCCCCCCACCCCAACCCCACCGCCTGATAATGCCACCCCATTGGACGTGTATGAATTCGCGGGCCATTATGAGGGCTCGTGGACAAACAGCAAGACCGGCGCTACCGGCCCGGCAGTCTTCGATTTCATCGTGAATGAAGAAAACAAAACCGTCACCCTGGTGATGGACATGGGTGGCAACTATCTCGGGCTGGAAGACCCTCCACCGCATGAAATCACAGCCACCTACGACGATTACTTTGCACGCATCCAGGGTACAGATTCCCATTTCGGTGAAATGGACGTGACGGTTGATGGTGACGGGAACATTGTTGGGTCGTTCATCAATGTTGCCGGAGGGCTGGTTCCGAAAGTCACCTACACCGGCGTGGTCGGTAATGGACATATCGATGCGAAATACACCGTCACCCTCTTGGATGGAACGGTTGCCGAAGCCGTGCTGGTGGCGGACCGTAAATAAGAAACCTCAATTAAATCAAAGGACAGGCGTCAGCGAACCGACGCCTGTCCTTTTTTCATTTTATTACGGGTTGACTTGTTGATTTTGCCAGCCGCCGCCCATCATTCCATGGCCGCCGCGTTGACCATTCATACCTGCGCCTTGTTGGCCCGTTCCGGTGCAGTTCCCTGAGCCCATGCCGCCCTGACCATACCCATGGGATTTCATCCAATCCGCCTGTTCCTGGGTGATGACATTGGCTGCCACTGCCGCATCCAAAGCCGCCGAGCGGACATCCAGCATGAGGGCAGGGATATCTTCAGCGGGCACACCGGCAGAAAGGGCAATGTCGTACATGCTCTCACCAGCCGCCAAGCGGGTGTTGATGTCATTCACGTTCAAGTCGAGCTGCTTCGCGAACTCGATCACCATAAAAGTGTGCAGAGGGCCTTGTCCGTCCCGCATGGGACCGTGGCCCGTGAATGGCGGAGTAATATCCTGCGCGAACACAACACCTACACCCACCGCTGTCAGCGCCATCAAAACCAGCGCAACGATCAAAATTGTCTTTTTCATGAATTTTCTCCTTTACAACAAGTTACTTTTTTTCTTACAACCCTCAGTTTAAGCCGCATGTATAAAGATACTGTAAAGGATTCGTAGCGGTTAGGCGAAGAAATACAAGCTTCAAACGCCGTGTCAGCTGCGCACGAATACTTGACTCTTCAGGGAATGGCGTTATAATCCTTCTTGTGACTGTTTTTACTTATTTAGTCACAAGAAGGATCAACTATGCCAAAAGCATTTTCTGAACAGGAAAAGGAAACCATCCGCGCGCAAATGCGGGAGAAGGGGAAAAAACTATTCGAACGGCATGGGCTCAAGAAGACCAGCGTCGACGAGCTGACCGAAGCCGTTCGTATTTCAAAGGGTGCCTTCTATTTGTTTTATGAATCCAAGGAAGAGTTATTTCTGGAGATTCTGGAGCAGATCGAAGACGAGATTCAAACCGCCATTCTTGAATTCGCCATCCACCCGGCTGCAAATGCGCGAACCAACATCAGCACTATGCTGCGAAGCTTTTTGCTCACATGGGATGCCTATCCCCTGCTCAAAAATTTCAGCAAATCAGATTTCGATTACCTGGCGCGCAAGGTTTCTTCTGAGCGCATCCTACAGCATGCCAAGAGCGATGAAGAATTCACCAAGCAATTCATCAATAAGATAAAACGCGAGGGCATTGCTGTAAAAGCATCGCCGCGCATCATCGGCAATCTCATTAAGAGTTTGTTCTTTATGAGCCTACATCGTGACGATCTTGGTGAAAAGGCGTACGATGAATCGATGAACGTGATGATCGATCTCGTTGCAGGTTATATCGTTGGAGAGTAGTCGCATGAACTATGCAATCGAAACAAACAAGCTGTCAAAATACTATGGAAATTTCCGTGCCTTGCACAAGGTCGACCTGCGCGTGAAGCGTGGGGAGATCTATGGTTTTCTCGGGTTGAATGGAGCGGGCAAGACCACCGCCATCCGCACATTTTTAGGGATGATCCGCCCGAGCGAGGGAAATGTCAAAGTGCTGGGGCAGGCCATCGGTCTGGGTGGAGGCGGGCCGTGGGCCAAGATCGGGCATCTGGTGGAAAGTCCGGCGGCATATCCTGAATTAAGCGTCAGAGAGAATCTGGAAATTTCAAGTCGGATGCATGGGATTCAAAATCCGAAAGCCATGCAGGACATCATTGAAAAACTTTCGCTCGCCTCCTACGCGGACCGGAAAGCGGGTGCGCTTTCAAGCGGTAATTTCCAACGCCTGGGGCTGGCGCGGGCGCTCCTGCACGGACCCGAGTTGTTGATCCTGGACGAACCCGCCAATGCGCTCGACCCGGCAGGGATTGTCGAGATCCGCGAGTTGCTGCTCTCGCTGGCGCGCGAACTTGGGACAACGATTTTCATGTCCAGCCATATTCTTGCAGAAGTGGATTTGCTCGCTGACCGGATCGGTATCATTCACAAAGGCGAACTGATCGAGGAGCTGGATGCGGCGCGATTGGAAGAGTTGCGCGCCAAACAATTGGTGGTGGAAACCCGAGACCTGATCAAGGCGTGCGAAACGCTATGCGATTTTGAGCCAGTTTCAGTGAACGGAAAAATAAACATCAAAGACCCGCGTGCCGTGCAATCACCTGAGATTATCGCAACTCTGCTGGTCCAGGCTGGAGCGCCGCCCACCCATCTGGCCGTGGAACAGGAAAATTTGGAAGAGTATTTTTTGAGATTGACGAAATGATATGGAGTTAGGCAGCCCGCTGAAAGTATCCAGGAGCGAGCTCCCGAACTCCATAAGGAGAACGATATGAAAAATTTAATGTCCGCTCTTTGGGCAGAGACTCTAAAAATGCGCCGCTCGACGGTACCATTCTTTATCACGTTGGGGTTTTCCATGGTGCCATGGATCGGCGGCTTGTTCATGATCATCATGAAAGACCCGGAAGGTGCGAAGGAGATGGGACTGATCAGCACAAAGGCACAATTAATGGCAGGCACCGCCGATTGGGTGACATTCTTCAGTTTTCTGGCACAGGCTGTTGCCGTCGGTGGCGCGATCTTGTTCTCTATTCTGACAGGCTGGGTCTTCGGGCGGGAATTCGCTGACCGAACCGCGAAGGAGTTGCTGGCACTGCCCGTCTCGCGCGCGACGATCCTTACTGCAAAGTTCATCGTTACAGCCATATGGACAATGGTTATGACGTTGTGGATTTTTCTGTTGGGGCTGCTGGTCGGTTATCTGGTGGATATTCCCGGCTTCTCGATGGAACTGTTACGAACTGCATTCGTGGATATTATCGGTTCCGCCCTGTTGACCATCGTTTTGCTGCCGTTCGTGGCGTTCGTTGCCAGTAGTGGAAGAGGATACATGCCTGCCTTCGGTTGGGTGGTTTTCACAGTAGCCGTTGCACAGGTGGCGGCATTGACAGGCTGGGGCGACTGGCTGCCGTGGTCCATCCCGGCGCTCTTCAGTGGAGCAGCGGGGCCGCGTGCGGAATTATTGGGCATGCATAGCTACGTCATCGTTTTTACCGCCAGCCTGTTGGGAGCCTTTGTCACATATCGCTGGTGGCAATACGCCGACCAGACAAAATGAAATTCCAGCCAGCCGGGTGTCGATTTTGGGGTAATCTGTTCGTCTTTAATATAAACAACCCAAAAGGAGAAAACCATGTCTCAATTCATTTTATTCATCCGCGGCGGGAGCGAACCGAGCGCGAGCCTCTCCCCCGAAGAGATCCAGGCGTCCATTAAACGCTTCAGTGATTGGGCGCGGAAATTACGGGAAGAGGGCAAGCTTATCGGCGCGGAAAAATTGAAGGACGATACCGGCTTGCTGCTCAGCACCAGAGACGGACAGATCGTGGTGGATGGCCCATTCGCAGAGACAAAAGAAACCATCGGCGGATATTTCATCATCGAAGCCGCAAACCTGGCTGAAGCCATTGAGATCACCAAAGACTGCCCGGCCTTGAATGGAAGCGGCTCGGTTGAGCTGCGAGAGGTCGAAGCCTGATTCGTGCGATAGAATTTGCAGCGTGACAGGGCAAAGGTCTGTGCCGCAATTGGTTGACCATCTGTTCCGCCATCAAGCGGGGCGGATGGTCTCGTCTTTGACGCGTCTCTTTGGGGTGGAAAATTTGGAGCTGGCAGAGGATGTTGTTCAAGAAACATTGGTGAAGGCTTTACAACAATGGTCGTATCGCGGCGTGCCGGAGAACCCGGAAGGCTGGCTATGGCAGGCTGCAAAAAATCATGCGTTGGATGTTCTGCGGCGCGAATCACGTTTGCGAAAGATACTTGCAGGGAGAGTCGAGTCGATGGAGCCGGAACAAGCCCCGGTTAAGGAAGATGCGTTCGAACATCCGCTGGGAGATGACCAGTTGAGCATGATGTTCATCGGGTGCCATCCATGCCTGTCGCGTGAGAGTCAAGTCACATTGTTGTTGAAGACGGTCGGCGGATTCAGCGTGACGGAGATTGCGCGCGCATTCCTCCTGCCAGATGCGACCATTGCACAACGACTGGTACGGGCAAAGAATAAACTTCGGGCGGAAGAGGTTCGCTTCGAACTCCCTCATGGCGGCGAGCTGACCCACAGGCTTGGTGCGGTGCTGGATGTTTTATATTTGATCTTCAACGAAGGCTATGAGTCGCATTTGGGCGAAAGGCTGGTACGCAAAGACCTGTGTGAAGAGGCCATTCATCTTTGCCGTCTCGTTTCCGAACACCCGGTTGGGAAAACTCCAAAGGTATATGCATTACTGGCGCTAATGCTGCTACAGGCATCGCGCTTGAACTCGCGAATGGATTCCAACGGAGATATCATTTTGCTTGAAGAACAGAATCGTGCTGCGTGGGATCAGGACATGATAAAAACAGGCTTGTACTATCTGGGCCTGTCGGCAGAGGGGGATGAATTGACCCACTTCCATTTGGAAGCAGGTATCGCCGCGAAACATGCAGTTGCAAAAGATTATAAAAGCACGGATTGGAATGGGATCCTGGAAGATTATGAAGCGCTGCTTCAGATTTCGCCAACGCCGGTGGTGATGTTGAATTATGCTGTGGCTGTTGCTCTTGCGCACGGGACAAAAGCCGGGTTGCAGGAATTACTGAAATTAAAAGATCATCCTTTGCTGAAAACATATCATTTGTTGCATGCCGCCCTCGGTGAATTGCACGAGCGAAATGGAGAGCTAAACCTTGCGTCGGAAAGCTACCGTGAGGCGCTGACGTTGACAGCACATAAAGCCGGACGGAGGCTGCTGGAAAGAAAACTGGCGAGGCTGGGTTAATAGAAAACGCTCACTCATGGGGTTGAGTGAGCGTCTGTTTTAGATTCCGGCGTTACTGAGGATGGTGGATATCTCAGAGAGCAGTGTGGTGAGCGTGGGATATTTCACCTCGAATTGCTCCACAGCGCGCCGCATTCGGTCGAGAATGGACGTGGTTTCGAGGGCATCCGCTTTTTTCAAGAGTCCCTGAATGTCCTGTTCCAATTCCTGCAGGAGTTTGAGGCTGTCTTCATCCACCTGCTCCACCTGTTGAAGTTCGGCATGGACTTTTTCAAGCAGGGCATCGAGTTGGGAATCGTTCATGGCAAGCTCCTATATAAGATTTACTTTCATCTTAATTGTACAACCGAATCATGACACAAAACGGCTCAGGCCAGAATCTCCTTTTCTGCCTTTTCGATCTCCTCATAAACCTTTTTGACCTCCGCCTTCATCTCAACAGAGACGCCTGCCGTCTGCGAAATAAACTTGATCATATCCTTGCCCTGGCGGAGCAGGTCGCGCACAGTGGCGATATAGGAGAAGTCATTTTTTCCCAGACCATCTGCGGGAACGGGAAGGGTTCGGGCCTGTTCGATGAACTTTCGGGCGCGGGCGATTCTTTCCACTGCGGGGATGAGCTTTGCCATATGATTTACTCCTCTAGTACATATTCCTATTGATTATGATTTTCCGTCACCTGTTTCGACAGTTCCGGGTCACAGTGAGCGGGCGGCTCGGTTAGGAACGGAGCAAAGTTGATTCTCCTGCCGATCCCATCACCAGTGCCGGGGCCGCCTCCGGAAGGCCCGCTTGCGTTGCCAAAGTAATTATTCTCGGCATTGGCGGCCCGGGCGAGAATCGCGCTCGAAAAGTTCATCTCGTAGGCATCCACGATGATGTTGTTGGCGAAACAGGAGTTATGGATCTGGATATCCTCGTGGAAATTCTGGAAGACACCACTGGGATGTGCTTCGAGCGTGGCCTCGTAGCCGGGAATCAAAGTTGCCATTTGAATGTAAGTGGGGCTTTCATCTAGCTGGTCGAGCGGATTGCCTTCATCATCGCTGGTTCCGCTCATGACTGGGTTGTTAATGTAGATCGCGCCACCGATCCACTCGGATTGGTTTTGATAGAACTGGCTGCGAACGACGTTGACGTTGACGTGTTCAAGGTAAAGCGCGCCGCCGCGGTTCCCCGCATTCACATTCTTGAGGAAAAGGTTTTCCTCGATCACAAGTGTAGCGCTATCGGCAGAGATTGCCCCTCCCTGTGCGTCGCTGGTGTTACCGATAAATTTATTTTTCGTGAAGGTTGATTTGGCAGAATCGAGGTCGATGCCGCCTCCGGCAAAATATGCATGGTTTTCGATGAATTCACATTCCGTCAGGGTCAGGCCGCCAAACGTGAAGTAGATACCGCCACCGTTATCGGCACGGTTATTCACAAAGCGGACGCGATTCAAATGCAGAGATGCACTCGAGGAGTAGATGGCCCCGCCCCAATCCTCCCATACATCGCCGTTTTGCAGAGTAACGTTATCCATTGTAAGCGCAGAGTTGACCATCAGCTCAAAAAAGCGAAATGGTTCTGAACCTTCGTCGCGGATCAAGGTCGCGCCATTGCCATGAATTGTCAAAGGAAAGACGATGGCTGGCAAGGCGCTGCCCACCTCAACAACGCTGATCAGCCAGTCGAATTGCGGCGGAGACTGGTCGCGCTGGGTGAAGTGATATTCGCCGGGCATCAATTCAATGACAGATTCACCGGGCGCGCCAGCCGGGCAGGTATCCTTTGGTTCGCCTGAGTTGGCGGCAATGATGGCCTCACCCAGCGAACATTTCCCGTTTTCGACGAATGGATACACCTCCTGCTCCAAAGAATCCACAAGGATCACTCCCTGAGGAAGAGCCGTGGGTGTGGATGTACCCGCCGGAATGGCTGTCGCTTGCGGGGAGGAAACCGTTTGGGTGACAGAGACCACTGCCGGTTCGGAGGGAGGCGGGGTCGTTGTCACAGATCCGCAGGCAAGCGCCGCAAGGATCAAGGTCAAAATTACAGTCAATGGCCGTTTCATAAAGTACTCCTAAAAATTAATCGGCGCGATAATAACATCACTCACCCCGAATGCAAGTGATACAAAGGTCATCATTCAATTGGAAATTAAAGATCGGAGGCGGATACTACTCACCTCCGATCTCGATCAAAGTATGAACTATTTGGGCAGCATGGCGGTGATGGTCTTGGTCACCGACTGCAATTGGCCGGCATGCCCCTGGATCTTTTTCACATCACCGGTCTTGAGGCCAGACTGCACATCCACAATGGTTTTGGCAGTGGTGACTTCGTTGTCGATGATCTTTTGGGTGATGCTTTCGAGGTTGACCAACATCTGCATGATGTTCTTGGGAATGAGCGGCAGGTTCTTGAGAATCGGCAGGAGCACATCGAGAATTTGATTGGCGGTACGTGCATACTTGACCGTGAGTGTGTGCAGCGAGCCAATGGAGGTGGTCAGTTCGAGAGCGACCTCCTGGATGGTGTCGATCATGGATTTGTGCTGTTCGATGATCTTGGCAATGTCGGTGACGGAGTTGGTGAGTTGGTCTGAAAACTTGGTGTAGGTTCCAGCGCTCGATTTGGCGACAACCGCTCCGCCTTTTGCTACTGCTTTAATGGGTGTGGGCATGAGAAAATTCCTCCGAAGAATGAGTTGGGGTTTACCTGTTCTCCAGGCTGCACATACTATACATTAGTTTCATTCACAAAACAACTGTTTATCCGGAATACCACAAGGATACGAAATGCCGTGTTGACAAAGGGGATTTTCTCGTATATCCTGAATGAAAGACCAGCCAAGACAAAGGAGAAACCATGAGCGATACAGATGCAAAATGGGAACGGGTTCGTAATGTACTCCTCTGGGTGTTGATCCCCCTGATCATTGGGGTATTGGGTGCATCGGCGGCCGTGCCCCGGCCAGTGATCGGTGTGATCCGCCTTGAAGATGCGATCTACGCATACTCGGCACAGAATATGGTCAAGCAGATTCAGTATGCGACCGACCATCCCGAGGTGCGCGCGGTGGTATTGGTGATCGACAGCCCGGGTGGGACCGTAGTGGACACAGAGGCCATTTACATGGAGCTCACCCGCCTGCGGGCAAAGAAACCGGTGGTGACCGTGGTGAACGCCATGGCTGCCAGCGGCGGATATTATCTCGCCGTCAACACCGACCACATCTACGCCAAGCCCTCATCGCTGGTCGGCAATATTGGTGTGATCGGCTACCTGCCACCTGCCCCGTTCGTGATCGAAGACATCATCACGACCGGTCCGTATAAACTCTGGGGCGCGCCGCGCGATTCGGACATGCGCCAGGTGGAAATGATCAAGTATGGATTCTTCGAAGCGGTCAAACTCGGACGCGGCGATAAATTAACGGCCGGAGATGAAATCACATTCAGTGGTCAGATCTGGGCAGGTGTAGACGGACTGCGGCTCGGCATCATTGATGAATTCGGCACGGAAAACGATGGCATCAAAAAAGCGGCAGAGCTTGCCCTGGTGGCCAATTACGAAGCGCTTGACCTGGCCGGGCCTGCCGGTGTGAACTCGCTGGGTGGATTATTCTTCATCGAAAGCCCGGATGGCGTGGCCCTCCCCTACCCAAAAGAAGCAGGCACATATCTCCTTTATATTCCGCCCCTGCCGGTTGAGAAATAGGAGGATGACATGAAAAGACAATACATCATCATTGCGATCCTGGCACTGATCCTCCCTGCGCTTGTGCGCGGACTGTGGTTCTATCGCGGCCTTCCTCCTGAACGAGGCGAGATCGCCACACCAGATTATGCAAGTTTCACCAGACCGCAGGTCGCGGTCAGCACGCCCGATGTGGAAGATATTCAAGCGCTTGGCGGGCGAGTGCTGTTGGATGCCTTCCACGGCAATCAATTCATGCCTGCCGATGTCGAGGCATTAACCTCCGCCATTCAGGCGCGCGGCGGCAAGGTGGATACCATTCTCGACCCAATCTCCATGGAGTCCCAGCTCAAACAAGCCAGCGCCTTCATTTCGATTTCGCCGAGTTTTTATTATTCGCAATACGAGGTGCAGACCCTCAAGAACTTTGCAGAACGCGGCGGCAGGATTTTGGTCTTTACCGACGCGACTCGAAACTCGTTGTACTATGACATGATCAGTGGCAATCCCATTGCCTATGGCGACTCGATCGCAGCCAATTCCCTGCTGAAAGCCTTCGATATTTCAATCAATAACGATTACCTGTACAACACAGAACTAAACGAAGGCAACTTCCGCAATGTGGTCTTCGGCGAATTTGGCAAAAGCGAGTTGACCTTCGGTCTGAGTGAAGTGGCTTTGTATGGAACGCATTCGGTCGAATCGCCCTCGGGGTTGCTCCTGCTCCAGGGGGCAGAGACCAACCTCTCGTCCACGAATGATGCGTATGACCCCGATCAGGGCGGCGCAGCGCTCAGTGCAGACGGTAATGTGGTGGCCTTCGGTGATTTCACCTTCCTCTCATCGCCCTATAACACTTACACCGACAATGCAACCCTCATTCAAAACCTGGCAGACTTTGCGCTCTCCGGAACCCAGACCAGAACCCTGGCAAATTACCCCTACCTGTTCAATGAACGCACCGTTCAAGTCTACATCGCAGAGAATCTGACCCGCACAACAGAACTGGTGACCGCGCTTGGACTCTTGCAAACCTCCATGCGATACATGGATATACAGCTTGAGTTCGTCGAGGACCTGCCGCGCTCTGGAGATGCGATCGTGATCGGCTCGTACGAAAGCCTGGATGAATTCGATACCTATCTCAAGAAGTTCGATGTCACCATCGATGGCGGAGATTACATTTCCACCACTGAATTCGGCGAGATCGGCAGGTATGGCAATGGGCTGGTCATGTTCGATGCGGAGAGCAAGGGAAACACTCTCATCCTATTGGCAGACACATCCGAGGAAGTCGTTGCAATGATCAACCTGACGGGTGGCGCAGGCCTAAGCTCCTGCCTGACAAGCGAAAAGCTGGCTGTATGCAGCGTCGGCTTTGGCGGTGATTATTACAGCAGTTCCGATGAATCCACTGAATCCACCTCGGAAGAAACCTCCACCGAGACCATAACCGAAGGCGAAGCCACGCCCGAGGCCACACCCACCCCCGGAGGATAAGATGAGCGAATTGACTCAACTTGGCGGCATTCAGGGGCATCTTGCAAGACCTGAGGGCAAGGGGCCCTTCCCTGCATTGATCGTTATTCAGGAATGGTGGGGGCTGGATAACCAGACCAAATCCATCGCAGACCGTTTTGCGATGGAAGGCTATCTCGCCTTTGCGCCCGACCTGTATCATGGCGAACTTGCCCAGCTCGGCGACGGCGATACGGCCATGAAGCTCGTGCAGAAATACGGCCCCAACGCCCATACAGACCTTGAAGCCGTGTTCGATGCCTTGAGATCTCATCCAGATTGCAACGGTCATTTGGGCAGCGTCGGTTTTTGCTTTGGTGGCCGCATGTCGCTCATGCTCAGCACATTGCGCCCGCTTGATGCCGTCTGCACTTTTTACGGCGGCGGCATGCAGACCGTCTTCGATCAACTGCGTGAAAAGCTCAAGGCACCAGTCCTCGGTCTCTTCGGCGATGCGGATGGATCCATCCCCGCCGGAACGGTGGAGGAATTTGACAAATTGCTGGATGACGTTGGTGTCTCACATGAAGTCATCATGTATCCAAACTCGGGCCATGCCTTCTTCCGCGACAGCGACCCCAGCGTATACAAACCCGAAGCGGCAAAGGACGCCTGGGAACGGGTGAAGACTTTCTTCGGAAATAATTTGAACTAAAGCTCTGGCGTTAAACTGACCACCGACCATGAATAGTATCCATGGTCGGTGGTCTTTTCATTGACAAAACTCCTTCCATCCTGTACATTCGCTTCATGCCCAGCCTCAGCCTGCTTCAGCGTCAGATCATCGAATCGCCCCTGAACTCTCGTCTCTTCGTCTCTGGCATGGCCGGGACGGGCAAGACCAGTGCGGGCGTGGAGCGGATCCATTACCTGCTTTCGCAAGGCGTGCCGGCTGATACGATCCTACTGCTCACCCCGCAACGCACCTTACAGGAACCCTACCTCGAACTGCTCGAAAGCCCGGAACGCGTGGCCGGAGGTGAAGTCACCCCTGCCACAATCGGCGGTCTTGCAAGGCGTATGTGTGACCTGTTCTGGTCACTGGCAGCGGAACAGGCCGGGTTTCAGTATCCTGACCAGCCGCCGGTATTCCTCACCCTTGAAACGGCACAATACTACATGGCACATCTGGTGCGCCCGTTGATCGAGGAAAGAGGCTACTTCGAATCGGTCACCATCAATCGCAATCGTTTATATTCCCAGATCATCGACAACCTCAACAAGGCTGCCATCGTTGGTTTTCCGCACACTGAGATAGGCACACGGCTCGATTCCGCCTGGTTCGGCGACCCCGCGCAAAGGCGTGTCTACGCCGATGCGCAGGAATGCGCCAATATGTTCCGCCAATATTGCCTCGACCACAACCTGTTGGATTTTTCTTTACAGCTTGAAATTTTCAACAACATCCTGTGGCAGAACGAACAGGCACGCTCCTTCCTGACGCAGAGTTATCGTCACCTCATTTACGACAATCTCGAAGAAGATATCTCCTGCGCCCACGACATCGTCCGCGAATGGATGCCAAGCTTCGACTCAGCGCTATTGCTTTATGACCAGGCAGCAGGGTATCGAAAATTCCTCGGAGGCGACCCAGGCAGCGGCTTGGACATGAGCCGATTCTGCGATCAGGTCATCGAGTTGAACGAATCTTTCGTCTCTTCCGAAAGTGTCATCCGGTTATCAGGGGCACTCATCTCCGCTGTCACTGGCGAAGGGACAGTTGAAGCGGGTGGCAGCGAAAATGCGCTCGATTTCATCCTCGCACATTTCCACCCCGAAATGCTGGATGAGGTTGTTGGCCGGATCCGGTCACTGGTGGATGAGGGAACGCCGCCCGAAGAGATCGTCATCCTCGCGCCGTACCTTTCGGACGCGCTGCGGTTTTCCATTTCCAATCGTTTGGAGGCGGCGGGCATTCCCTGGCGCAGTAATCGTCCATCTCGATCCCTGCGGGATGAACCGGCGAGCAAATCCCTGCTGACCTTGTGCGCACTGGCTCACCCACAATGGAATATCCACCCGAACAAATACGATGTGGCTCATGCCTTTATGTTCATCCTCGGCACCGACTTGATCCGCGCGCAATTGCTGGCCGATATCATCTACGGTCAGCGCGACCTGCGCCTTTCGAGCTTCGATCAGATCAAGCCAGACATTCAGGAGCGTGTCACCTACGCTCTTGGCTCCCGTTACTCAACCCTGCGAGACTGGCTCGAAAACTACCGCGCATCCGAACCTTTGCCTCTCGATTTCTTCCTGCGGAAATTATTCGGCGAGGTGCTCTCCCAACCCGATTACGGCTTTCACTCCAACCTGGACGCTGTGCGGATCGCTGCCAGCCTGGTGGAATCCATCAAAAAATTCAGGACAGCCATGGAGCCGATCTTAGACCTGCGAGGTCTTGAGCTTGGCATGGAATACATCACCATGCTCAAGGACGGCGTGATTGCGGCGCAGTATCTCGAGTCCTGGCGCAGCGAGGACAAGAACGCTGTACTGGTCGCACCCGCTTATACCTTTTTGATGATGAACCGCCCCGCTGCATACCAGTTCTGGCTTGATCCTGGTTCAGACGGCTGGTCGCAGCGCGTGTCGCAGCCGCTGACCCATCCCTATGTGCTCTCAAGATATTGGGATGCCTCCGCAGGACGTGTCTGGCTGGATTCAGACGAAGTGGAAGTGGAAGTCGAAACTCTTGCACGGCTCACCGGCGGTCTATTGGCACGCTGCCGGGAAAAAATCTACCCCGCCCTCTCCGATCTTGGCGAATCGGGTTTTGAACAGCGCGGAAGTTTACTGCGGGCATTTCAAAAAGTATTGCAGAATCAAAATATCTAGCTCATGGCTGTCAGACCATTATCTGGGTCACGAATATAAGAGGATCTCACATCATGAATCTTCGGAAACGCCCTTTGATTATTGCCGGTTTATTTCTTATTGTCTTGTCGTTTTTTTTACGCTATCAATTTCTCTGGCTAGAAAATGGCGACCTTCTCATGAACGTAGGCTGGTATGAATTTTTATTGGAGAATGGATACAAAGGCCTGGCAAACGAAGAATTTTCAAATTATGCGCCCCCCTATTTGTATTTATTATGGCTGTTCACTGTTATTACTCCGCAAACGACACCTGCCTTTATCATCAAATTAATTCCAACCCTTTTCGACCTGCTTTCGGTAGTCACAATTTACAAGATCGCATGTATCAAGTTTCAGGGAGACAAACCTTTTTTTCTGGCATCCATTTTTTTTGCTCTCCCAACTGTTATGTTCAACAGCACCGGATGGGGACAGGTCGATAGCCTCTACGGTTCTCTACTCCTGCTGTGCTTCTATCTCCTTCTTACAGACAGGCCACTTCCGGCTTTTATTGCGTATGGTCTTGCCTTTTCATTTAAGCTTCAAGCCGTCTTCCTATTGCCTTTTCTAGGCATACTATTCATTAGAAAAAAAACACGCTGGTATTTATTTTTCGTCATTCCTGCGGTGTATCTATTGGCAATGCTGCCCGCATTTTTTGCTGGCAGAAGCTGGGAAAGTATATTTCAGGTCTATGCCAGTCAGACAGTTTTTTATGACAACTTAGCCAGATATGCTCCCAATCTATATTTTCTGATTCCAAATGAATACTTCCATCCTGTTTTTGAGATCGGAATATCTGTTTTTTTCGTTTCCATGCTGGGTTGGGCCTGGATTAATTGGAGGGCAAAACCGCCCATCACTCAAAATCAATTTGTTCTGACGGCCCTGGCAAGTGTCGCTCTTGTCCCTTTCCTTTTGCCCAAGATGCTAGATCGATACTTCTACCCAGCTGACCTGTTTTCCTTTATTACGGCTATTTTCCTGCCTGAATTATGGTTCCTGGCCTTGTTTTTCCAAATTAGTTCAGGCCTGGTTTATCTGATTTTCCCATTTGGTCAAATGCCCATACTTGCCCTCCCGGCAGCCCTGATAAACACAGCCCTTGTCATCATCATCATTCGCAAACAAGTCGGTTCTCTACAAAACCAACAAACACCCAGTGACCCCATGCAGTAGTCATTGGGCTGCCGTTGTAAAAGGAAAGACCGTGCAATCCATCATGAAAAGACTCCAAACCGCATTTATCCAGACACTTTTACAACTCTCGAAACCATTTTATGCTTTCCTGTTTGCATTTGTTTTTTATCTGATTTTCTCCACACTGGCGGGTTCCCCATTTCGTGTGCGTGAATTTGCATATTTTAATTATCTGGCTGACGCCTTTTTGCACGGACAATTGAATCTGCGTGTCATTCCGCCCCTCACCCATGACTTGTCTTTTTTCGATGGCAAATACTATTTATACTGGCCCCCCATGCCAGCCGTTGTGTTAATGCCTTTTGTGGCTGTATTTGGGGTGGGTTTTAGCGATGTGTTATTTACAATCCTTGTCGCTTCAGTCAATGTGTCGCTTCTCGCGAAACTTTTACAGGAAGCTGATGCTAAAAAACTCCTAGAGCTGGATAGTGAATATCGCGCCATGCTGGTTCTATTTTTTGCCCTGGGAACCGTACATGCCACTCTGGCCCCATTTGGGGGCGTATGGTTCACGGCACAAATCCTTGGCTTTTTATTTGTGCTGCTTGCATATCTTGCTGCAATCAAACTTGAGGGAATACCTGCATTCATCACAACCGGGGTTCTGATTGCATGTGCGATGCTCACACGCAATCACTTGATCTTTACAGGAATATGGCCGGTCTTTTATCTGTTACAAAAACATTGGAAGCAAAAACATCTTTTTCTTAATGCGTTGTGCCTGTTTTTACCCATATTGGCAATGGGCCTCTTATTTCTCGCCTATAACCAAATTCGTTTTGGAAGCCCGCTTGAACTTGGTATGAAATATCATCAAATGTCGCCCTTTTTTATTGAAGACTACAACAAATACGGCGCCTTCAATATACACTACATACCAATCAACTTTTATTATCAATATATCTATTACCCTTTTCCACTCTCTGCTGAAAACCTTATAGGAGGATCGTTATTCCTGCTTAGCCCTGTGTTATTTTATGCTTTCAGAGGTCTCAAGCTCGGATATCGCAATCCCAATATAGTCATGTGGCTTATCTCCATCCTTTTTACCAGCCTCCCCATTTTTCTCCTGATGGGAACTGGCTGGGTCCAATTCGGCCCAAGATATACTCTTGACTATACCGTTCCACTGCTCCTGCTAACAGCCTTCGGAGTACAGGCCATTTCAAAACGCTTCCTCTTCTTTCTTGTCATCCTTTCCATCCTTCAATACCTGCCTGGCATAATAATCCTCTCCCAGTATCAAGGTACAATTCGGTAATTTTCTTCCCACACATATAGCGCGATCGCTTGCAAGCAACTAAATATCATAGCCTCGATTTAATATGGAGAACATTATGGAAAAAGATAATCGATACGTACTCCCCATCTTCCTGCTCATTCTTTTGATCGCGCTGGCAGGCTGGTATTATGCGCAAAATAAAAGTGCGGCCACTGCCCAGGAACAGCCCGTGACCGTGCTCGAACTGGCTGGGCCCATCGCCGTACCCGAAGCGGAACTCTCCGGTCTTGGCTGGCATGGCGAGACCCTCATCCTGCTCCCGCAATACCCGGAAGGATTCGGCGATGGTGACGGTGCCTTGTTTGCCCTCTCCAAGCAGGATATTCTCGCCGCGCTGGATGGCACGCATCCGACTCCGCTCGAACCTGCCCCGGTCCATTTGACCGCACCCGGGCTGAAAGAATCCATTCCCAACTTCCAGGGTTACGAAGCGATCGGCTTCCACGGCAACCAGGTCTTCCTGACCATCGAAGCGGGTGAAGGAATCGACATGCATGGCTACATTGTCTCCGGTGAAATCTCCGCCGACTCGACAGAGATCACACTCGACACCTCCAACGTGGTCGAAATCCCAATGGCTTTCCCCTCTGACAATCACAGCGATGAGGCGCTCATCGTCACCGAAGATTCCGTGTTGACTTTCTTTGAGATCAACGGCGCGGACCTCAACCCCGCCCCTTCTGCCCACGTTTTCAGCTTTGACCTCGAACCGCAGGGGACACTCTCCCTCCCCAACCTTGAATACCGCCTCACAGACGCTGTTCTGGATTCAAATAACATCTGGGTCATCAACTACTTCTTCCCCGGTGATACTGACCTGGCGACGAGCAATGACCCGCTCGTTGCCGCTTATGGCGAAGGCCCCACCCACGCTCAGCAAGAGCAAGTGGAGCGATTGGTGGAAATGAACTACTCTCCAAACGGCATCACACTCGCAAACTCCGCTCCCATTCAACTGACTCTCGATGGTGACAACGCCCGCAACCTTGAAGGCTTGGTGGCCTTGGATAAACAAGGCTTTTTACTGGTAACAGACAAGTTCCCCTCCACAATGTTGATATTCGTGGAAATGCCGTAGAATCATCCAAAATGAATCCATTATAGGTATCAGGAAAGGTTTATAAATGAAAATCAAAATTTTAATAGCAGCTACTTCGATCTTTCTTTTTGCATGTCTCTCGCTCACACCGCCCGCGGAAGATTCCACGGCACCAGTCGAGGCAACCCTCCCACCGCCAGTGGACGCAGCGCCTCAAGACACGGCCTCTGCCCCTGAACAAACGATAGGAGATGGGCCGACAATTGCGAACTGCCCAATGTTCCCTGCCAATAATGTTTGGAACACGCCCATTGATTCGCTTCCGATTCATCCGATGTCTGATGCATGGGTCGAAAGCATTGGCTCGGCTGAACCCATTCACATGGACTTCGGCTCAGGCGTATGGGACGGAGGCATCATCGGAATCCCATATAACATCGTGGCAGGGTCAGCCACCCCGAAGTTTGAGGCGGAGTTTTATTATCCCGAAGAATCGGATGCAGGTCCGTATCCGATCCCTGATAACCCGAACATCGAATACGGCTCCGATCATCATATTCTCGTTGTGGATACGGAGACTTGCACGCTGTATGAAATTTTTGATGCGAGCTTCGACGGCACAAATTGGAAGGGCGGCGGCGGCGCGATCTGGGACTTGAACTCGAACGCCCTGCGCCCCGATGAATGGACATCTGCCGATGCAGCGGGGCTGCCGATCTTGCCCGGCTTGACCCGCTACGATGAGGTCCTTGCAGGCGAGATCAAACACGCTCTGCGTTTCACCGCCGAACAAACCGCAGGCTATCTCTGGCCCGGGCGTCACCTGACGGCCGATCCAGATGACAGTATCCCTCCGCTGGGCGCGCGTTTCCGTTTGAAAGCCGATTACGACATTTCTGGTTTCCCGCCTGAAATGCAAGTCATATTACAAGCCTTGAAAACATACGGTATGTTTCTGGCAGATAACGGCTCGAATTGGTATGTGAGCGGCGCGCCCGATGAACGCTGGGATAATGACATGCTGCATTTGCTGGATGTGCTGACCGGAAGTGATTTCGAGGTGGTAGATGCTTCGGGAATGATCGTGGATGTGGATTCGGGAGAGGCGAAGTAAAGGTTAACCGCTAAGAACGCGAAGTACGCTAAGAAAACCTTTTAATTTTTTATGTTCTTAGCGTGCTTTGCGGTTCAATTAAGGAGCCAGGGATGAGTAAGGACGTTGAAGCAATCGGGAAAGATATTGTTGATGCCGCTTATCAAATTCACAAGCAATTTGGACCTGGTTTACTGGAGTCTGCATATCAGGAATGTCATGTATACGAGCTTCGGAAACGCGGAAGGATCGTACAAGCAGAACTAGTCTTGCCTATTGAATACGATGGTCAACAGTTTGACAAAGGCTATCGAATCGATGAATTAGTAGATGACCTAGTTATTGTGGAGAACAAAGCTGTAGATGAAGTGCATCCGATTCATATGGCACAGCTTCTCACATATATGAAGCTGAAGAATATTAAGCTTGGCTTTCTGATAAACTGGAATGTAAAACTGATCAAAAATGGAATTCAAAGAGTCGTTCTCGGTCTCGACGAGCCACAAAACAGGTCAGCTTTCATCAAAAAATCTTAGCGACCTTCGCGCGCTTTGCGGTTGAAAAACCTTTATACCGCTAAGACCGCCAAGGACACGAAGAAAAACCCTTAAAAATCTTAGCGCCCTTAGCGCGCTTCGCGGTTAATTTCTTATGCCTTTCACTCCACGCCCCTCGCAACAACAGATCCTCCGCTATAACGGCGGGAGGCTTGGCATTGCCGCAGTGCCCGGTGCTGGCAAGACGCACATTCTCTCGGCTCTCGCGGCGCAGCTCATTCAAGAAGGGCGGCTTGGCGACGACCAGGAAGTGCTCATTGTGACGCTCGTCAACTCGGCAGTGGATAATTTCGAGGCGCGCATCAAACGCTTTTTCGAGAATCCCTTGCAGGCGTTGTACAAATATCGCGTGCGCACATTGCATGGGCTCGCGCATGACATCGTCCGCGAGAAACCAGCGAGCGTGGGCCTGGATGAACGCTTCAGCATCATCGACGAGCGCGAGGCGGGTTTCATTCGCCGCGAGTCGGTCAATGCCTGGCTGGCATCGCACTCGCTGGATGATTACCTCGACCCCGCCCTCGATCATTCTAAAATGGATTGGGTCAAACGTCAGCAACTGCCCGATCTATTGGATTCCCTCGCCCTGGCCTTTATCCGTTCCTCCAAAGACCGCCTCCTGACTCCCGAAAGCCTGCGTGCCAAACTCGATGCTTCTCCCGCCCCGCTGCCTTTGGCGGAGCTTGGTTACAGCATTTATGCGGACTATCAACGTGCGC
>JAEURI010000183.1 GCA_016789225.1 Anaerolineales bacterium | reverse complement strand
AGTGGGGGAGGTGCGGCAGGCTTCAAGCAGCCAAAAGAGACCTTTGACCGCCACATCCATAATTTGCTCGGGCGTCTCTTTGACGGTTGCGAGATGCAGAACATGCGTGACACCGTCCATCGCTTTTTCAACAAGGTCGCGATGTTCGATGGAGCCATGAATGTTTTGAATGCGGGGATGAGGGGGAAGCTCGCGGTTATGACACAGGGCGCGAACGGTGAAAGAATTGAAGCGTGAGTCAGCAAGAAGGCGATTGATGAAAGTCTTGCCTACTTTTCCTGTCGCGCCCGTGACGAGGATGATGTTGTTTGGCATGCTTACCTGCCTCCGTATTCAGACGATGGACGATAGACCACGGACCATTGTCTGTCGTCCATCGTCCGCGGTCTATCGTCGGACTTCATTAGCACTTTGTCCATTGCCCATTCTCATTGCTGGATTTGACAACACTATCCACAAAGCGCACGCCCATCAAACCGTCGAATGAATTCGGGAAGTAGAGCGCGAGTGGGTCTGCTTTTTTGCCTGCGCGACGAGCAGCAATCGCTTCGGCGGCATCGGAATAAATATTTGCAAAGCCATCGGGGAAACCTTCGGGATGACCCGCGACCAAACGAGTGCAACGAGCGGAGAGCGGCAATGTGCCAGGTCCGTTCGGGGTGCGGTTTTGAGAAGGCGCACCTAATGGTTTGAAGGTGAGCGCTTGCGGAACTTCCTGCATCCATTCAAGCGAGCCTTTGGTTCCGCTCACACGAATACGCAAACAATTTTCCACGCCAGCCGCGGCTTGCGTCACCCAGAAACTTCCGCGGGCGCCGTTGTTGAATCGGAGCATTGCCCCGCCAAAATCATGCACGAGGCGGTTGGGAACGATGGCTCCGATTTCTGCTGAAACTTCATCCACTTCCAAACCGGTGATAAATCTTGTCAGGTTGTGCGCGTGCGAACCGATATCGCCCATCACTAAAGAGGGTCCGCCGCGTGCGGGGTCGAGCTTCCAATAGCCTGCCGGAAAAACTTTATTTTCATCCGCTTTGCCGCCCTGCACATACTCAACCTGCACGAGTCGAATCGTTCCGAGTTCGCCCGCTTCCACCATCGCCTTTGCCTGTCGCACCATCGGGTAGCCGGTGTAGTTGTGCGTGAGGCAAAAGACCAAGCCCGTCTCCTGAACTTTCTTGTGCAGGGCTTCGGCTTCTGCGAGGGTGTTGGTCATGGGCTTGTCGCAGATCACATCAATGCCGCGCTCAAGCGCCCACATCGAATAATCAAAATGACTGTCATTTGGGGTCATGATGGCAACCGCGTCGATGCCATCTTTTCTGGATGCTTCGCCATCGAGTAACGATTTGACATCAGAATAGATGCGATCTGACTCGAAACCAAGTTCGCTCGCATCTTTCTTTGATTTGGCTTGGTCAGACGAAAAGATGCCTGTCACAATCTGATAGCGGTCATCGCGCCGCGCCGATTGGCGATGCATGGCTCCGATAAACGATCCCGTCCCACCGCCGATGACGGCGAGTCGCAGTCTGCGCCCCAACATGTCGATCACTGGATTCAAACTCATGTCATTTCTCCTTGGCTAAAAATGCGCGAATCGATTCAACTACTAATTTGTGGTCTTCTTCTTGCGGCAAACCAGAGACGGTAATCGTCCCGACCATGCCTGTGTCTTTTACAATAATGGGGAAGCAGCCGCCATGCGCAGCAAATTCACTTTCAGGGATGAGATAAGATTGCTCGATGGTTTTGCCTTTGTGCTTGAGCATTTGCCCCATATAGAACGAACTGTGACCAAAGCGATTCACCAGCCGCACCTTGCGCTTGACCCACTCGTCATTATCTGCGGCGGTGCCTGGCATACTGTAGTGGAAGAGTTGCTGTTGTCCGCGTGTGATGTCGATGGTGATGGGGAGGTTGTCATGCATGGCACGTTCCACCATCTGAGTTCCCAGTTGCCAGGCAGTCGTCTCGTTGAAGCTGGTGAATTGAAGTTCTTGCTCTTCCTGAAGTAATTGTTTCAGTAGTTCTTCCATTTTCAACCATCCTTGACCGATTAAAGTCTTAATAACATCTGATATTGTCCGCCAATAACTAACAAAGCACCTACGAAAACCGAATTCGCTTTATTACGTTCATATATGATTCTGTCTGACGTGAAAGGTAAAAATTAATTTGCCTTTCGGCAGATAATGTGATGGCTGTAGTTTGGTTTATTAGACGTTCTTGTTTTTGTTATAAACATCGAAGAACACAGCAAGCAGAAGCACGAAGCCCTTGATTGCTTGCTGCCAGTCGATGCCAATGCCAAGGATGGACATGCCGTTATTCATTACACCGATCAGGAACGCTCCCACCACTGCGCCGATGACCTTACCTACACCTCCGCTGGCAGATGCGCCACCGATGAAGCATGCCGCGATCACATCCAGTTCGAAGCCGACACCCGCTTTCGGGGTGGCTGTGTTCAAACGCGCGGTTACGATCATGCCTGCAAGGGCGGCGAGGACACCCATGTTCACAAAGGTACCGAACAACAATCGCGGCGTATTTACACCGGAGAGACGGGCTGCCTTCTCGTTACCGCCCATCGCATAAATGCGGCGTCCAACCACGGTCTGACTGGTGACGAAGGCGTATCCGGTGATCAGGACGAACAGAACGATCAAGACGTTCGGCAGACCCTTATAGGAAGCCATCAAGTAACATAGTGCCATAACGGCGGCTGTGATGAATGCGTTTTTAAGCACAAAGAAATAGAAGGGGGTAACTTCGAAACCGTATTTTTGCTGGTTCTTTCTGGCGCGCACATCGAGAACGATAAGGATGATGGAAAGCAAAATACCGATCAGGATCGTCGTGATATGGAAGCCTTCGTTATTGAAGAAGTCCGGGATGAAGCCTGTGCTAAGTCTCTGGAACTCGGTAGGGAAGGGGCCAACCGCTTCGCCGTTCAAGATGAGCAGGGTCAAACCACGGAAGATCAACATGCCTGCCAGAGTGACGATGAATGCGGGGATCTTGATATAAGCGACCCAGTATCCCTGCCAGACCCCGACCAGCGCGCCAATCACCAGGCAGATCAGCATGGTCAAACTCCAATGGATATCAAGTTTGACCATCAGTACAGCGGCGATCGCGCCGACGAAGGCAGCAACAGAACCTACGGAAAGGTCGATCCATCCCGCTACGATGATCAAAAGCATGCCCATTGCCATAACAATGATGTAGCTATTTTGCAGAACAAGGTTGGTTATGTTTACCGGCTTGAATAAGATACCATCCGTCGCATACTGGAAGAATGCCATGATCGCAATGAGTGCGATCAACATGCCATATTCACGAATATTGCTTTTGAAAAGACTAGTCAGGGTTTTCATTAGACTGCAACCTCTTGCGTCATAATATATTTCATTACTGCTTCCTGGGATGCCTCGCTGGCGGGCAACTCGCCTACGATCTTGCCTTCGCGCATCACGTAGATGCGATCACACACCCCCAGGATCTCCGGTAGTTCCGACGAGATCAGGATAATGCCTTTGCCTTCTGCAGCGAGGCGGTTGATGATCGTATAAATTTCATATTTCGCACCCACATCAATGCCGCGGGTCGGTTCGTCGAGGATCAGAATGTCTGGATTGGAAAACAGCCATTTGCTGAGTACAACCTTTTGCTGGTTGCCACCTGAAAGATTAACCGCCAGCTGTAATATGCTTGAACATTTTATATTCAGCTTATCTTTGTACTCGCTGGTGACGGTCATCTCTTTTGGTTCATTGATGATGAAACGGGCATCCGAGATGGCTTCCAGGTTGGTGAGCGTGATATTGTTCTTGATTTCTTCGATCAACACCAGACCATATGCCTTGCGGTCTTCCGTTAGATACGAGACACCGTTGGCAATGGCTTTGTCGATGCTGCTGATGTCAATTTCTTTTCCATGTTTGTAGGCAGTCCCGCTGATGCGCGTCCCATAGGCACGCCCAAAGATGCTCATGGCAAGTTCGGTCCGTCCTGCGCCCATCAAACCGGCAATACCCACCACCTCCCCCTTGCGAACCTTGATGTTAATATTCGTACTGACCTTGCGGTCTTCGTGAAGCGGATGATAAACATTCCAATCGCGGACCTCAAAAATTGTGTCACCGATATTCGACTCGCGTGGGGGAAAGCGGTGAGTCATGTCACGCCCTACCATGCCGCGGATAATCCGATCTTCGGTGATGGTGTCTTTTTGACAGTCGAGGGTTTCAATGGCCGCGCCATCGCGCAGGATGGTGATCGAGTCGGCGACCTTGGAAACCTCACTTAACTTATGGGAGATCAAAACGGATGAGATTCCCTGTGCCTTAAGTTGGAGCAGCAGTTCGAGGAGTTTTTCGCTGTCGCCCTCGCTCAACGAAGCCGTCGGCTCATCCAGGATGAGCAACTTGACCTCTTTTGCAAGAGCCTTGGCAATTTCAACCAGTTGCTGTTTGCCAACCCCCATATCAGTAATCAACGTGTTGGGCGATTCGTGCAGACCGACCTTTTCGAGTAATTCCTTGGTCATTGAGATCGACTTGTTCCAGTCGATGACTCCGCTGGTAGCCTGTTCATTGCCAAGGAAGAGATTTTCAGTGATGGAAAGGAAGGGGATCAGCGCCAGTTCCTGATGGATGATGACCAAACCAACCTTTTCGGAATCGTTAATGTCGCGGAAACGACATTCTTTTCCTTCAAAAAAGATATCCCCTTCGTACGTCCCATGCGGATACACCCCGCTCAATACCTTCATCAAGGTGGACTTCCCCGCTCCATTTTCGCCAACCAGTGCGTGAATTTCTCCCTGGCGGACGCTAAAGCTGACATTGTCGAGCGCCTTCACCCCTGGGAACGTCTTTGTGATGTTGCGCATTTCCAAAATTACATCAGACATTTTTCTTGTCCTTGGATTGTTGGGAGTTTTGAACGATTAAACTTTTTCTATTTTAATCTGTCCTGTCTTAAACACAAGGCAGATATGTCGATTGAAAGGAGGAACGATAAAGGCTATATATGAGGGCTTGAAGTTGAAAACAGACAAGGTTACTGATAGAGCGCTCAGAAAAGAAGGGTGTGAGAAGCTTAATACTCCTCACACCCTTTTGTGCATGTTACTTCAGTTGATCGGCAGTGTAATAGCCGCTCTCAACAAGATACTTCTCGTAGTTGGTGATATCAACGCTAAACGGGGTCAGCAGGTAGGACGGAACAACCTTGACGCCGTTGTCATAGGTTTCGGTATTGTTGATCGGAACTTCCTGGCCCTTCAGCGCAGCATCCACCATGACAGCGGTCTGCTTGGCAAGTTCACGGGTGTCCTTGAACACGGTGTAGGTCTGTTCACCAGCGATCATGGCCTTGATGGAAGCGATTTCTGCATCCTGACCGGTGATAACCGGCATGGGCTGGTCGGCGGTGCCGTATCCAACGCTTTTCAGAGCAGAGATAATACCAATGGAGAGACCATCATAGGGGGAGAGGACAGCGTCCACGCGTTTGTCGGTGTAAAAGGCGCTCAGGAGGTTTTCCATGCGGGCCTGGGCAACAATGCCGTCCCAGCGCAGGGTGGAAACCTTGTCCATGCCGGTCTGGCCGGACTGAACGACGAGCTTGCCGCTATCGATGTAGGGCTGGAGGACGGACATGGCGCCATCGTAGAAGTAGAAGGCATTGGTGTCGTCGGGCGAGCCACCGAAAAGTTCGATGTTGAAAGGACCAGCAGCATTCTTGAGGTCAAGGCCTTCTTCGATCTGGGAGCCCATGATCACGCCCACGCCGAAGTTATCGAAGGTGGCATAGTAATCAACGTTCTCAGAGTTGACAAGCAGGCGGTCATAAGCGATCACGAGCACACCGGCTTCCTTGGCCTTGGCGAGCGCATCGGTCAGGGTGCTGCCGTCAATGGCGGCGATCACGAGCACATCTGCGCCCTTGGTGATCATGTTTTCGATCTGGGCGAGCTGGTTCGGAATGTCATCGTCAGCGAACTGTAAATCGGTGTCATACCCCATGGCTTCGAACTCTTTGACCATGCTTTCACCGTCGGAGATCCAGCGGGTGGAGGTCTTGGTAGGCATGGAAATACCTACGAGTTTTGTTTCACCGCCGGCGGGTTCTTCACCGGCAGGGGCGCCACAGGCCGACAGCACCAGGCTGAGCAGCACGAGTACTGCTAAAAAGGTATAAAGCACTTTCTTGGACATTTCTTCTCCTTGTTTGAAGATGTGAATATGATATTGGCGTTTTCACGGGACGGGGAAAAGTCATACGTTTTCTCCAGTCTCGGAGCATGCACCTCAGCCGCCAATGACCTGGGTGCTTCCTGCATACGTACTATGATTTTCTTGCTTGCCTTGCGGCATCACCTCCTTACTCTAATTTCCGTTGTCAATTTATTACTGAATGGCTGTACTTTCACGAATCACCAAGGTTGGTTGAATAAACCTTGATTCGGCAACAATACTTTCTCTGTTTTGCCTTGCCTGGACCATTTGGACGATGCTTTGCACGGCTTCTTCGCCGAGCAGTTGTAAGTCCTGCGAGATAGTGGTAAGGGATGGATAAAAATGCGCAGATTCTGGGATATTGTCAAAGCCAATGACCGCTAATTGCTCTGGAATAGTGATGCCTTGTCGGTGTGCTTCACGTAAAACGCTCAATGCCATTTGGTCATTCGCAACAAAGACAGAGTCCAGATCAGGGAATTTTTCAAGAAGCTGGAAAAATGCCTGTTCTCCGCTTGCTGGCGACCAATTACCTTCGGAGCACTGCTGTTCAGAGGCATCAAGTCCCGCTTTTTGCAGCGTCTCTCTCCAGCCGCGTTTGCGTTCCATCGCTTCCCACCAACTCAATGGGCCTGAAATGTGCCCAATACGCCGCTTCCCGATTGATAGGAGGTGTTCAGTTGCCGTCACAGCTCCTTGATAGTTGTCAGTAGCCACACTTGAAACCCCGGGACGCGGGTGCATGGCGATGAAAAGGACCGGCACTGAGATATTCTGAAGGCGACCGTCCAACCAGGCATGGTTATCCCCGATCTCGGGAACCGCCCACAAGATTCCATCCACCTGACGGGCTAGCAAAGAATCGATAACATCTTCGATACGGCTTGAATCGAGATTGTCCAGTTCTTTCATGACGAGCATATAACCAAGCTTATCCGCCTGGTCGGCAATCCCGTTGAGTGTACGTGAAGGGCCGATATATTTCAGGCCATAGGTAACTATCCCTAATGTGTAACTGCGTTGCTGGATCAAGCTTCGGGCGAGGGTGCTGGGTCGATACCCTAATTCTTCCACAACCGCCTCGACCCGTAGGCGGGTTTCTTCTGAAACATAAGAGAATTTGTTCATCACGCGTGAAACGGTCTGCGTAGACACACCCGCCGCCTGCGCTACATCCTTAATCGTAATACGCCTCTTGGGATTAGACAAATTCAAAGTATTTTCACCTAATTCATTATGTTATCGATAACATGTTATCGATAACATAATAGCAAAATAAATTCCCGAAGTCAAGACCCAATTTTGAGTTGGTACAAAACGGAGGATGATTGAAAATTAACTACCCATATGGGTACCATTCCTTTGCGCCTCAACCCGACAGAGAAGCTGGGTTGCCGTACCTGAAGCTTTGCCTCGCCTAAGCCTGATTATGTTGTCAAACATTCCACCCGAATTTCACCAAGGCGTCTTGTATGGAGTAAAATGCTTAAGCCCAAGGATGGCAAAATGTTTTACAAAGTTTTTTTTGTCGAAGACGAAATTATTACCCGCGAGGGAATTCGCGATAACGTAGACTGGCGATCCAGTGGGTTTGAGTTTTGCGGTGAAGCAGCCGATGGTGAGATGGCTCTGCCGTTGCTGCGCACAGCCCGGCCTGATGTTTTGATCACTGACATAAAGATGCCTTTCATGGATGGGCTGCAATTAAGCAAGATCGTACGGGAACGCATGCCCTGGGTTAAGATCATTATTCTCAGTGGTCATGATGAATTTGAATATGCACAGGAAGCGATCAAGCTCGGGGTCACGGATTATCTATTAAAGCCGGTTACCGTTCAGAAGCTACAAAACATCCTTCAGAAATTGACCTTGCAACTCGACCAGGAAAGAAAAGAACGCGAAAACCTCAAAAAGCTCCAGGAAGAAGTGGAAGAAAACCGGGCAATGCTTTGTGAGAGGCTTTTGTTCAAGCTGGTCGTAGGTGCCATTTCCTCAACCGAGGCCATTGAAAAAGGACAAGTACTTGGGCTTGACCTGGTTGCCAGGCATTATTTGGTTATATTCCTGAAACTTGAATTGGGGGATCGGTCAGAGCAATATGACCACGATGAATACCTGCAAACACAACGTATCATTACCGAACTGGCGGAGAAAAATCCGGATATCTTTATTTTGAAAAGGGATTGGAGTGACTTGATCTTGATCATGAAAGGAAGCACCCCGGAATATCTTGAAGAAGAGCGGGACTTGCTTATTAACACGATCCGGCAACAGGTTGCAAAGACTCGATATCAACTGGCTCTCGGTGTTGGGACATCCAAAAAAAGAATAGCGGATATTTCCCAGTCGTTTGCCGAGGCGTTGATAAATATTCAGAATCCAGCTGGCAGGAATAGGTCCGGGTTGAGCCGGGCTGTCGAACAGGCAGAGTTGCTCAAGGTTGATAAGTCGGCAGTGGAAAACTATCTGCGCAGCGGTGTAAAAGATGGGTTTGATGATTTTTTCAATGCCTATCTAAAGCCTCTGGGTGAGACGGCTCTCAAATCCGACATGGTAAAGAATTATATATTTGTCGATGTAGCTCTTGCCACAGCCAGGCTGGTGAATGATCTGGGTGGAGATGTGGAAAAGGTTATCCCGGAATTGAATTCCATCGAAACGACCATGGCAAATATCAAAACGATTGAAGAGTTACAGGAACAGACATATAAGATTCTTTCCAGCGCGTAGACATATCGCGACAGTCGCCCTCAGGGTCAATATAAGAACCTGATTCGCCGGGCAAAAGAATATATCGAGAATCATTATATGAACTCGGAACTCACGCTTAACGATGTGGCCGCCCAGGCAAACCTCAGCGCCAGCCACTTTAGTGTTGTGTTCAGCCAGGAGGCCCAGCAGACCTTTAAAGAATACCTGACAGAGGTTCGCATGAACAAAGCAAAGGAATTGCTGCGGATGACGACATTAAGATCAGCCGATATTGCTTATCAAGTTGGTTATAACGACCCCCACTATTTCAGCTCCGTATTTAAAAAGAATACCGGTCTTTCACCACTGGAGTTTCGATCACAGGCATAGGGCCTGGTACAGGAGAATAATGTGGCTCAAAAAATAGAAAATCCTGGCGTCAGACAATTTTTAGCCCGCATAAGCGCCCAGGCGAATTCCACCAGAAAGTCATCGCTAAAATTTTTAGGGCCGCTGGCTGATTTTATTGCCGGAATTAATCTCTCCATTCGTGCGAAGATCCTGGTTTCGCTTTGTATTGTTATCTTTCTGATGGGAACCACAAACGTTGTATCCATGCTGCAAGTGTTGAGTTATAGCCGTCAGTATGATGCGATTATTACGAATATTACGACTGCAAATAGCATCAGTGGCAGCATTAAACAGGATATTGACAATGAAATGTGGAAGATCGTATCGGGAAAGGTGAAGTTTTCTGAGGGCAGACAATACGAGATCATTGATAATGTAAGCACAAAAGTGCATTGGATGATGGAAAATACTGATTCACAGAGAGCGCGGGTAAAGCTTGACTTAATTCTTAGGACATTGCAATCGTTGAAGGAATATGTTGACCAGATGGGTGACAAAGTTGCTCATAATAGCACTGCTGCCGAAAACGAGGCTGTGCTGGAGAACATTCGTTTTGCGACTTCGGTAATGGAGGAAGTTGTCCAGGACTATGTGCTGTATGAAGTAAAGCGCACGGAGAGCCAATATCAGGTCATGCAGGAAAGCTATGTGCGCTGGCAAATCTTTTCGATCATTCTTATATTCAGCGCTGTGGGCTTTTCGGTGGTGGCTGCCTGGAGTTTATCAAAGAGTATTTATACGCCGATCAAGAAATTACATGATGTCACCACAACTATCACCAAAAATGACCTGCAAATTCTGATGACCAGTGATAATGTGGATGAAATTACCGAATTGGGCATGAGTTTCAACATCATGATCGGCAAGATCAAGGAACTGCTGGATTCCAAGATCAAGGAGCAGGAAAATCTCAAGAAGGCTGAACTGCGTGCTCTCCAGGCGCAGATCAACCCCCATTTTCTATATAATACTCTCGATACGATTATTT
>JAEURI010000178.1 GCA_016789225.1 Anaerolineales bacterium | reverse complement strand
CATCGCTTCGAGGATGGCATGCGGGTCACCTTCGAGGACGATGCGGTCTTTGAATGTGCCGGGCTCACTCTCGTCGGCGTTGCAGATAACGAATTTCTGGTCGCTTTTTGCCGCACGCACGAACTTCCATTTGCGCCCGGTCAGAAAGCCGGCTCCGCCGCGGCCCTGCAAGCCCGATCTTTCGACCAGATCGATCACCTGTTCCGGTGTCATTTCGGTCAGGGCTTTGCCCAAAGCCTGATACCCATTGTGGGTGATGGCTTCTTCGATATTTTCCGGGTCGATGCGCCCGGCGCGTTCAAGCACGATGCGCTGTTCCGCAGGGTTATATCCCTTGTGGGCGCGTAGCGAACCGATCTGACCCGTCAATGTTTTCGGCGGGGCAAGCAGGTCTTCGGCAACACGTCCCTTGTAGAGGTGTTCCTCCACCAAATAACGCGCATCACCAGGTTTGACAGAACCATACACCGTCGCTTCCGGGTAGACAACGACAAAGGGCAGGATATTCGAATGTTCAGCATCAGCGATGGTGGCGATGTCCACCTCATCCAGCAATTGATAGGCTTCGAGTGCTTCGTTTAGATTTTCGAGGAGTTCATTCGCTCCGAGGCGGATGCTCTCGGAGTCGGCGGAGACCAACAGCATTGCACGTTTTGTTTTCATGGCTGGCTCCTATTCATAGCTTCTCAGAATTTCAGGAATCTGTTCGACCGTGACGTTGCCATACATGTCATCATCCACCAGCAGAACGGGGCCGACACTGCACAAGCCGATGCAGGACGTGGTCAGGAGAGTCCATTTGTCGTCTGCTGTCGTTTCGCCGTTCTCCAGTGCGAGGGTCTCACGTAGCGCATCCCAAATGGCTTTACCGCCGACAACGTGACAGGGCGCGTTCTCGCAGAATTTGATGACGTGACGTCCGCGCGGCTGAGTGGCCAGCATGTCATAGAAACTTGCCAGCCCGTATAACTGTCCTTGCGAGACGAAGGTGCCATCACCGGGATATACGAGTTGTCGTTTTACTTCCCGAATGGCTTCGGCAGGGATGTAGCCGAGCGCGTGATTTACCTCGCTGAGGATCGGGATCAGCGCATCGTGCCCGTATCCATGCTTTTCGATGGCTTGCTGAACAACTGTTTTGATTTCACTTTCAACCGCTGGAGCGTACATTCAACCTCCGATTGAATAAATTACGACAAAACTGATACTGCGTTGAAATTACAAACCTGCATACAGATACCGCAGCGTATGCATTTATTAAGGTCAATGTGATGCGCCTGCCTGCGTTCGCCGCTGATGGCTTCCACCGGGCAGTTCCGTGCGCAGACCATACAGCCTGTACACGTCGGCGCCTGAATTTCAAATCGGATCAATGACCGGCAAACTTTGGCCGGGCAATGCTTTTCGTAGATGTGTGCTTCATATTCAGCGCGGAAGTTTTTGAGCGTGCTGATGACCGGGACCGGAGCGCCTTGCCCAAGACCGCATAAACTATTTCTTGACACTTCGTGGCACAAGTCTTCGAGCTTTTCGATGTCACCGGCTTCACCTTTTCCGTCGCAGATCTTTTCGAGCAGTTCCAGGATACGGCGAGTCCCGACGCGGCATGGAGTACATTTGCCACAAGACTCTGCCTGCGTGAATTCCATAAAGAAGCGGGCGATATCCACCATGCATGAGGATTCGTCCATCACAACCAGGCCGCCGGAGCCCATCATCGAACCAGCCCGTGATAAGGCCTCATAATCTAACGGAAGGTCGAGATGCTCTTCGGTGAGACAGCCGCCCATCGGCCCGCCTGTCTGCACGGCTTTGAAATTTTTGCCGTCCTTGATGCCGCCTGCAACATCGAAGATAATTTCACGCAGCGTAATGCCCATCGGCACTTCGATCAGACCCGGCTTGGAGACGTTTCCGCCGACCGCGAAGGTCTTGGTGCCTTTCGAGCGTTCTGTCCCCATGCTGGAGTACCAATCCGCGCCTCTAAGAATGATCTGCGGCACGTTGGCATAGGTTTCCACATTGTTGTTATTGGATGGTTTATCCCAAACACCCTTCACCGAAGGGAATGGGGGACGTGGGCGCGGCTCTCCGCGCTGACCCATGATCGATGCCATCAAGGCGGTTTCTTCGCCGCAAACGAAGGCACCCGCACCCACGCGCACTTCAAGATCAAAGTTGAAATCGGTGCCGAGGATATTCTTTCCAAGGAACCCGAACTCACGCGCCTGGGCAATTGCCACATTGAGCGTTTCCACGGCCAGCGGATATTCTGCGCGGCAATAGATGTAACCATAACTCGCACCAACAGCATACGCACCGATGATCATGCCTTCGATGACCGAATGCGGATCACCTTCGAGCACGCGGCGATTCATGAATGCGCCGGGGTCGCCTTCATCGGCATTACAGACCATATACTTGGGATCGTCCTGCACCTCACGGGTGATGGCCCACTTTTTCCCAGCCGGGAAACCCGCGCCGCCGCGTCCGCGTAAACCGGACTTGAGCACTTCATCGATGACCTGCTCGGGTGTCATCTCACCGATGACCTTGCCCAGTGCCTGATAGCCATCCACGGCAAGATAATCTTCGATGTTCATCGGGTCGATCTCGCCGCAGTTCCGCAGCACCACGCGCACTTCCTTTGGGCGTAGCGGGCCAAGCTCTTCATCTACAATGGGTTTGTGAACCTCGCGGAACTTCTCAATGATGCGCCCTTTGAGGAAATGTTCTTCCACAAGGAACGGAACATCGTCGGCGGTCATACCTACATAATGAACGCCCTCGGGGTACACCATCATTTCAGGTCCGCTGGAGCAGCTCCCAATGCGCGAGGTCTCCAGCACCTGAATTTCGTCGATCAACCCCTGTGCCACCAATTCATCTTGCAGCGCATCTACAACTTCATGTGCGCCTTTCTCAAGGCATTCAGGGTCAACACATACTAAAACATGCGAACGATAAAACGGCATAAAAACTATTCTCCGATTGTCATACTGAGCAAGGCGAAGCATCTTATAACAAGATCAAAGACCCTCGCTAGTGCTCAGAGTAATATGCTTAGATGGGCAAAACGTGATCCTTCAAAGGCAATCCGCCTTGCACGTGTTGTTTCATGATCTGCACGGCAACTTTCGCATTGACCTTGCCGTAAGTCACCTTGGCCTGGTCGCCGATAACCACTTGCAAGATCGGCTCCTGCTCGCACATGCCGATGCACCCGGTCTGGGTTACGGCCACGCCGCTCAGGTTTTCGGTTTCGATATAATTCAGCACGCTCTTCATCGTATCGCGCGCACCGGCGGCAATTCCGCATGTGCCCATGGCGACGATCACTTGAATATTCCCCGATGCGGCTTTCATTTGTTTTTTTGCAAGCGCTTCTTCGCGAACGCGCTTCAGTTCTTCCAATGACTTAATAGCTGGCATGGTTTCTCCTTTTTAAAACTCAGTTTGCGGCGTAAGGGCGGTGATGCCTTCTTCGATCATGCCGCGTAAAAATCTCAATACATCGGGCTCGGTCAACGAAACGTCGCCAAGTGCAGATTTGATCTCTTCATCATCCAAGACGAATTCGTTCAAGACACCCTGTTTATCCTTGAGTTGATACATGAAGATCCAGTGAATATGCGGATACGAAACCAACAGGGTCAGGAATGTGGTTCCGACATCGCCAAGCGGCATGCGGTCAATATGACTATGCTGGAACATCGCCTCGACTCGCGTGCCTTTGCCTGATTCTGATTCCAGGGTTAACCCACCCTGTGACTGTTCCGCTGCCAACTTCAAAAGCGGAATGCCCAGCCCAACCTTGCGCGTGGTACGTGTAGTGTAGAACGGGTCAAGCACACGTTTTGCGGTTTCCTCGCTCATGCCCCTGCCATCATCCACGACACTGACCTTGAGCAAGTCGGCTTGCAGGTCTTCCAATACATCCATATGGATATTTCGGCTTTCCGCCGCAACGCTGTTCTCAGCAATATCCATCAGATGCAGGGCGATCTCGCGCATGATTAACTCTGAACCTTCTTAAGCACTTGCGGGAACTTGTTCGGGCGTAGCCGTCCCTGTACATCTTCATTGACAACGACAACAGGAGCCTGACTGCAAGCGCCCACACAGCGGCATTCTTCGAGTGTGATCTGCCCGTCGGGTGTGGTATCGCCGAGTTCCGTGTTCAACATCTGCTTGGCTTTCTCTACCAGTTGCGGAGCGCCTGCTACATAACAAGCCGTTCCCAAACAGAACTTGATGGTGTGCTTGCCGCGCGGCTTGGTTTTGAAGAAGGAATAGAACGTCACTACGCCATGAACCTGCCCGAGCGGCACTTTCAAATTATTGGCGATATAGGCTTGCATGCAAGGGGAGACGTGCCCGATCTTTGACTGAACTTCGTTCAATACCAGCATGACCGCACCGGGCCGTTCCTTGTTTTCGTAGATCGCCTGGTCGATCAGAGACTTTAGTTTTTCAGTGTTCAGGGGGTCGTTCTGGGGGATTTCTTTTAGCAATCGTGTCATAATTAGCCTTCTAAGGTATTGTGATAAATTTCACAAATATAGTTTAATGGGTTATCCCAAATCAGTCAATGAAGGATGTCATGTGACATGCGTGTATGTTGTCAGTCAATTTTATTGACTTGAATGTGAACCTTTCGCTGATTTTCCCCAAAAAAAGCCTTGCGAATTTCTGCGAGCGTTGGTGCTTCGATGTCAAAAAATGTTGTGCCAAGAAATTCGTCCAGGCGGTGAACATCTCCGCTCTGGATGAGAGGGTGATTTTTTGATGAGGGAAATTTTTCGTTCAGGGCTTCTGGTGTGATATGGCGCGAGATTTCAAGCGCGGGGAAGTTCCACCAATCTGCGAGGAAGCCGAGGGTGGGGAACAGGCCATAAGTGCTGCGGTTGACATGCGCAGGAATGACCAGTCCGCCGAGTCCATTTACACGCTGCAAGACTTCTTCGATGGAAAAATCTGTAGCAGTGAGGAGCAATCGCGGTTCGGTACGGATGTATTCCCCGAGTTCATCGACAACGAATTGCTCGCCAAAAGATTCAGCCTGATTCGATTTGTCGGGTAGGGCAAGGTCAACTTCGTGCTGCCAGGTTTCGAGGTCCGATAAAGAGGCGAAAAGGCAGAGCAGATGCACATCCTCATGAGTCTGCACTTCCATGCCAGACAGGACGGTTAATCCAGTTCCATCTGCTGCCTTTTGCACCGCCGGAACATTTGCACTGGCATTGTGGTCTGTAATGGCGATAAGGTCGATGTCGAGATCAAGGGCACGTTCAACAATGAGCGGCGGAATCATTTCCACTTCGGCGCAGGGCGAGAGGACAGTGTGAACGTGCAGGTCGGCCCTGAAGGTTTTCATCGCTAACGAATATTCATCTCCCAGAGCATGCCGCAAATTTCATAGCTGGGTTTTTGCGTAGAAAGCAGGATGACGCCCTGTTCATCTGCTTTTGCAATGGCGGCCTGGTCGGGTTGGGCGTTTTCAGTAATGACGATTGCTGCGACGTCCAACATGGATGCGACGGCGACGATGTTCATATGGGCTTGCAATGTAACCCATAGGTTGCTGTTTTTTGCGCCGGCCATAACGCATGAAAGCAGGTCGGAGCTGTAGCCGCCCCTGACATGGATGTTCGTGAAATCACGTGCCTGGGTTAGAACTTTGAGTTGAAGTTGATCGATGACGTTTTGCAGATTCATGAGTTTATTCCCTTTTGCCATTCAGCGTTTCGGACGGGACCGCGATGCGCATGGTTAACTTTGTGCCTTTGCCAACCGTAGACTCGAGTTCCATTTTGTCCACACAGCGTTTGATGTTGACCAGCCCCATGCCTGCGCCAAAGCCCATCTCGCGGACGTTGTCGGTGGCGGTGGAATAGCCTGGTTCTTGAACTTTTTCGACATCTGGGATGCCGGGGCCGTCATCTGAGGTGGAGAGGGTGATCTTATGTGGTTCGACTTCCAGTTTGAGAATGCCCCCGTTATTTGTGTGGATGATGAGATTCATCTCCGCTTCGTAAGCGGCGATTCCGCAGCGCCGTGCCAGTTGTGCGTCGGCACCCAGGCGCAGCAATGCGCGTTTGATCTTGCCGGAGGCGTTGCCGCCGTGCGTGAAGTCATTGGCCTTGATGGTATAACGCAGGACGAGCGTGGTTCGGTCTGAGACGATATCTTCAAAGAGATGACTTGCACGGTAACGACGGACTTCCTCTTCCTTGTAGTCGTGCTGGACGGCAAGCAGGATGCCGCGGGTGATATCCCCCTTGGTGATGATGCCGATGAGTTTTTGATCCTCATCCACCACCGGCAGGCGTCCCAATCTTTTTTCTGAAAAGGTCTTGATAGCCTCCACCACGCTGTCGAATGATTTTACAGTGACCAGGTTTGTGGTCATATATTTTTTTACAGACTCAGCAAGCTCATCTTTTTGCAGCGCGCGGACTACATCTTCGAGGCTGATGATGCCGACCAGGATTTCGCCTTCCACCACCGGCACACCGGAGATCCGATTTGTCCGTAAAAGCTCCAGCACGCTGGACAGGGGAATATCCGGCCCGGTGGTGATGACATTGGCCGTCATCACTTCCCGAATTTTCAGGTCATAGGAAAGTTCCTCGATGCGGTTGATCTCATGTGCATCGCGGTCGGTGAGCGGACGATGCCGCCCGAATTTTTCCTGCTCGGTGGGCTGCCTAATTTGCGGGGACATTGCCTTCGTAACTTTTCAACCCGGCATCGTGCAGCCTGCCGCTCAATTCGAACATACCAAGCGGGCTGGAGATGAGCGGAATATTTTCCTGGATCGCGATCTCGATCGTCTCCTGTTGTGGTTTCTTTCCGCGAATGAAGATGATGGCGCGGAACTCGGCCATTTGCGCGGTTCGCACGACCTGCGGGTTGGTCAACCCGGTCAGCAGTACCGCCCGCGGACGGCTGTATGCCAGCACATCGCTCATCAAGTCTGCACAGTAGCCGCCATGAATATTGACATTCGTATCGAGTTCTGTGGTGATCACCGTCCCTTCGGCAATCGTGATGATTTCAGTAAGGTTCATATAAGCAACTTCCTTTCGATAAATCAATCGTTAAATTCGATAATTAAATTATTCCCCAATT
>JAEURI010000175.1 GCA_016789225.1 Anaerolineales bacterium | reverse complement strand
CCAGAAAGAGGCGTTCGCCTTGATAGACTTTCGCCATGTACGCGCCAAGCGGCTTCGTCACGAGAAGCAAAATCCCAAAGTAAAAAATCAATTGCAGCCAGGTGTTCATCCGAACCACTCCGGTTTGACCAGTGCGAGGACGAGGTAAAGCAAAAGTCCCAACGCCACAATGCCAGTGAGCCAATAAAGCGGATTCATGACCTGTCCTCCCGCAGTCCATCGAGCGCGTCGAGCAGCCCAATGGAAAGCAAAAAGAACAGAACGGTTAAGCCAAGAAATAAAAGGTCGTTCATGTGTGCCTCCAATGGAAGCAGTTTATTCAGTTTTGTGTCAAATTGGGATTAAGGAAGAGAGAAAGTATCAAGAAATGGTCAAGTTAAAAAGATTGCCGGCGATCACCATATGATCCATGTATGCAGGTATTCATTGTGGCAGCAATCAGGGCTTTCTTAGCTACATCAAATTACCACCCATTCAAGCTTTTCGGTATTATTGAACTAGTAGGCTCAATATTTCTTAGTATCAAGAGTATCTGAATGGCTCGCAGAGCAGTGATCTACATCCGGACATCATCCGAAACGCAGGGCGAAAAATCCAGCCCACTTGAACAAGAAGTAGATTGTCGGCATCTTGCTCGCGAAAAAGGATTACTTGTATTACAGATCTATCGCGATGTGGAGAAGTATCGAGCGGGGAACAGGCTGGTTGAACCATCGGGTAGCCGCTCAGATCGCCCTGGCTTGCAAGCCATGCTCAAAGACGCCGCCAGAGATAAATTCGATGTCATTCTCGCCTGGCGCGAGGACAGACTGTATCGCGGAATACGAGCCATGTTGACAGTCTTGGAAACCGTACAGGACTACAAGATTGAAATCCTGCTTGCAAAAGAAACCTTCGATTCCAAGATCGCTCCCATCCGCGCCTGGGTAGCTCAAATGGAATTGGAAGGGATGAAAGAACGGAGGGAAATGGGAGTCAAAGCGCGGCTCAGGGCAGGAAAAGCAAACCCGGGTCAGGATCGTTATGGCTATATTCGCGCAGGTGAACCAATCCACCTTGTCGAAGAAGAAGCGAAGTGGGTTCGGAACATCTTTAATTGGTATATTCAAAAAACTCCCCTCAATCAAATACGAAAGCACCTGATCGCTGCAGTTGCTCCACAAAAAGGGAGTAGCATTCCCCGACACATCCAATGGTCCCGGTCCAGCATTCAGGCTATACTGCAGTCTGCCAGAGAATATGCCTATGGATTCAAAACCTATTCCCGTTCAGGGCAGACTTTCCAAATCCCTGTTACACCCATCCTCGATATATCCACCTATGAATTGTTTATGAAGATGAGAGAAGAAAACAAAACCTACCCAAAACACCGCAGGCAAAATGATTACCTGCTATCCGGTCGCCTGAAATGTGCCTGCAACTTGACCTGGCGGGCACGCACTGCCACCCATCGCAACAGCCGCAAGGGGGAGTGGGTGGAGCGCAAAACCCCGATCAGTACCTATTTCTGCCCACAACCCCATAAAGAACTCAGACCCCCGGAATGCCCGAAATCCGTGAGTGCTAAACGAGCAGAAACTCAGGTCTGGAAGAAATTGTATGAATTCGCTATGAACCCGGAATTCCTGCATGCGCAAGCCCAAGACCTGGTCCCACAACTCCAGCAAAAGTACGAACATCTACAAAAAGATCGGGGACAGATTCTTGAAGAACTGGAAAAAGAGTCCGCCAAGCGCCAGCAAGTGATCACGGAAGCCCGCATAAAAATGAGGGCGGATGCTGTATTTGATGCGCGGATGCGTGAACTGTATATAGTAGAAGAGCGATTGAAGCGCAGGCTGACAGCCCTGGAACAAGAGCTAGACACCTATGCCACGTTGGATTGGGAAGAAAAAATCAAGGAGTATGTGGCGGACCTTCAGGCAGGGATCATAGAATTGAACAACGCCATCCCCAAGACTCCCGAAGAACAACATCGAGTCTTTTTGATGAAAAAGCAACTGGTGGATGAACTTGTCGCCGAAGCGATAATCGATGGTAAGCGAGGTATTCAGGTGGAGTTTCGAGCCAAGATCATGGATCAGGAAGTGAGTCAACAACTACTGGATTTTCCGAATGGTGGTGAAATTATAGCTCGGCTGTAATGAGCAGCCTATAAAAAGGATAACGCCTTGACAATCCCTCAAAAGCGAGTGGATTATCAAGGCGTTTTTTGCATTCATTGATGGTAAGTGCGGCATGATCGTGTATGAGAGAAATTCCATTCCCGTATACGATTATTCAGCTATATGGAGAGTTTTATTCTGTTCATGAGACCCTGTCTCTATATATGGGGGCAGGGTGTGGTATGTATTAAATGTGGTTCAATGTGGGTCGGAACTTATACCCATACACAATAAGCCCGCGCTCATCACCGTCATTGCGCATCTTTCGTGTCACCATTTCCACGGGCATGCCGATCTGAACTTCGGAATTATCCACATCGGTCAATTGTGCGGTGAGCATGGGACCTTCTTCAAGTTTCACGAGCGCCACGGTGTAGGGAGCGTTAGCCTCATAACCGGCTGGAGCTTCATAAATGGTGGTGTAGGAATACACTTCACCTTTGCCGCTGAAGGTAAATAAATCCTTGGCTTCGTCGCCGCAATTCGGGCAGACATCGCGTGGGGGAAATATCTTGTGATCGCAGTGAGGGCAGACCTCACCGACGAGACCATATCGTTGTTTTTTGAGACGCCAGTGTCGAGGGATTTCCATTCTTTTAATTCCTTTCGTTGACTGTAATTCTACACAGGCAAACTCTCAAAGACTCTCAGAGTTCTCGCTTTGCGCATAGCCGGATTGGCAATTTTGAAAGTTTGTAAATTAATGGTTGAGAATGGTTCCAATCAAGCGATGCTGCAACCAGCATCCAGAGTCTATTATCCAGATGCTATAATTTCCCTTCGCATGAAAATCCTACTCATCAATCAAGTCTTTGTTTCTCCCGAAGAGCCGGGACATACGCGTCACTTCGAAATGGGGAAGTACCTCAAAGAGCGCGGACATGAGCTGGTCATCGTCGCCAGCGACATGAACTATCAGACCGGTCAGCGTACCGTGGAGCGGCGTGGACTTTACGCCGAGCAAATGTTTGAAGGCATCCGCGTGTTGCGTTCGTATATGTACCCCGCTATTCATCGTAGTTATTTCTGGCGCGTGATCGCCTTCTTCAGTTTTATGTTCTCTTCGATTTGGACCGCGATGCGCGTCAAAGACGTGGACCTGGTGCTTGGCACTACGCCTCCGATCTTTCAGGCGGTTTCAGCCTTGGTCGTTGCTGCGCTGCGCGGGAAACCCTTCCTGCTCGAAGTGCGCGATCTGTGGCCCGAGTTCGGTATCAGTATGGGTGTATTGAAGAACCCGCTCATCATTGCTCTCTCACGCTGGCTCGAAAACTTTTTGTACAAACGCGCGAATCACATTTTGGTAAATTCGCCTGCCTACCGCGAATATATGCTTGCCAAAGGCGTGCCTGAAAACAAAGTGACCTACATTGCCTATGGCACCGACGTGGACATGTTCAATCCGTCTATTGACGGATCGTCGGTTCGCAGAGAACTTAAGCTTGAAGATAAATTTGTGGTCTTGTATGCGGGAGCGTTGGGGCAGGCGAATGATATTGATACTCTGCTTCGTGCGGCAGAACGATTGAAGGAAGAAGAAAGAATCAGCTTTGTATTGTTTGGGGACGGCAAAGAACGGGCCCGATTGGAGTCTGAGGCGAAGCGTATGGATTTGCGCAATGTCATCTTTGCGGGTACGCGTCCTAAAAAGGATATGCCGCTCATCGTTGCATCGGCAGATGCCTGCCTCGCCATCTTGCAGGACATTCCCGCCTTCCGCACCACCTACCCAAATAAGGTCTTCGATTACATGGCGGCCGGACGTGCCAGTATTATTGTCATCGACGGTATCACGCGCGAATTGATTGAGGAGTCGCGTGGTGGGGTTTACGTTCACCCGGCAGATGACGCCATGCTTGCGCAAAAGATTCTCGAACTGTCGCAAAATCCTGCACAGGTCAAAGAGATGGGGGCGAATGCCCGCGAATATCTCGTCAAGAATTTGGATCGCCGCGATAAGCTGCATGAAACGTTAAGTCTGTTAGAGAAGCTGGTGAAGGCATGAAGGTTTTAGTTACAGGTGGAACAGGATTTACCGGTTCACGCCTTGTCCCTTTGCTTCTCCAAAACGGATTCCAAGTCCGAGCCTTGACTCGACCCACCAGCGACCGTTCGCCTCTCTCCGCGCTGACAGTGGAGTGGGTGACCGGTGACTTATCCAACGCCGAAGCCTTGACCTCCGCTCTGCACGGCGTGGATGCCCTCATCAACATCGCCTCCCTCGGCTTTGGTCATGCTGAGGGGATCATTGCGTCTGCCAAGGCGGCGGGAGTGAGGCGCGTGGTCTTCATCAGCACCACCGCCATTTTCACCCAATTGAACGCGGGGAGTAAATCCGTCCGTCTTGCCGCAGAGAACGCCATCCAAGCCAGCAGATTGGACTACACCATCCTGCGACCGACCATGATCTACGGCAATCCGCGTGACCGCAATATGTGGCGGTTGATCCGCTGGTTGCGAATTACGCCCATCATACCCATCTTTGGGGATGGTGAGTCTTTGCAGCAGCCCATCTTTGTGGACGACGTTGCCCAAGCTGTACTTCTCGCGCTAAAAACAGACGTGACCATCGGCAGGAGTTACAACATCGCAGGCAAAGACCCGCTGACCTATAACCAGGTCATCGACACGGTGGCGACAGCCATTAACAAGCGCGTTTGGAAAATTCATATGCCTTACAGACCCATCGTCCGCTTGTTACAATTTATCGAGCGGATGCGAATCCGTTTGCCCATCAAAGCTGAACAGGTGCTGAGATTAAATGAGAACAAGGCTTTCTCCTATGAAGAAGCCCAAAGAGACTTTGGTTTTAGTCCGCGCAGTTTTGGAGAGGGAATACGACAGGAATTAGAAGCCGTTATTCGATAAACAATCAATAATGCCGAATATTCTAGCGGCGTTTTGTGATGTCTTAAAACAATTTTTATTCAGCGGGCGGTGGAAGCTGGTCTTCCCCTTGCATGATCAACATATCGGACATGTACTCTGCGTGTGCAAATGCAGTCAACGCCCCGCCTTCGCCGGGGATCGGGTCAATGCTTTCGTTCCCGTCTATGTCCAGCCCGTCATGGATCTGGTTGGCAAGGGCGACGGCAAGGCGGATATCCGCTTCCGCGTTCTCGCCTGAGTCTGCCTGCGCAATTCGTATGGCGATCTCTTGAAGTTCAATGGCCCATTCCTCGATGTTTTTTGCACAGACGATAACGTGCCCGCCGTGAAGTTTTATCTCTGTCGTTGCATCGGATGAGTCAGTTGAATATTCTGTGTGAGAGATGGTTCCTCCGATATACCCGGGGCTATTTCCGTTGAGGAGGAGACCAAACCCATTGCCGGGATCGTTGATGTTGCCGTTGTTGTCCCAGTCGTCATACTGCTTGCTTTGGCTGCCAACGATAAGGTTTACGATGGCTTCTGCGCTGGTGCGCACGGTTTTAGAGTTGCCGTTCTCGTAGGCATCCTCCATTGCGCTGGCGGATTCCTGGACAAGGGCGGAAGTATTAACCAGACCGGTAGTCAGACCGACACCTTCTTCGAACTTGACGATCAAATGTCGGATGTGGGTCAGCGCCCCTTGAGGAACCCTGGATGAATATAGGACTGTTCCAGAGGAATTGGGGCTGGCATCTGGGTTTGCTTCGGATGTGATCTCCATGCTGTTGTAGGCTTCCAGCAGGTTTCGATTTTCCGGGTCGAAGTAGGTCAGAGTAAATTGACCGGTTCCATTATCCGCAAGGATGCCGAGGCTGATATGACTCTCGCCGCTATTTTCGATCAGCCATGCTTCGTATTGAGTGCCTGCCTGTGGTTCCGGCAGGGTGGCGCTGATGGAAATCTGGTCCAAATTGCCTTGGAAGCGCAGAGTTCCCACATAGTTGCTGGTTTCAGCGGAGCCTTCAACCGGGGATATTTCTGTGATCGAAGGGGTTGCCTCATGAGAATGGTCTTCGGTTGGTGTTGCCGCCTGCAAGCGTGGGAAAAGGGTATAGACGGAAACGCCCAGGACGCTGGTGGTGATGAATCCAAGACAAAGACAGACGAACACACCGATACCGATCCAAAGGAAATTGTTTCGGCGTGGCACCGGTTGACTGGAAACCGTGGCAGGTACAGGCGTCCGAATGTGAAGCGAATGGACGGTGGCAGATTCCGCATTCTTGCCGATGGCGCGATAAAACCCCTCGAACAATTCGCGCGCACTTTGATATCGATTGGCCGGATTCTTTGACAGGGCCTTGTCGATGACAGACTGGATCTCTGGAGCGATATTTTCGATGGGTGGCGGCGGTTCACTGATGTGTTTGAGGATGATGCCCAACGTAGAGTCGCCTTCGAAGGGAGGACGACCGGCCAGCATTTCGTACAGAACAATGCTGAGAGAGTAAATATCGGAGCGGTGGTCGACCGCCATGCCCTGGGCCTGTTCGGGAGACATGTAGGCGGGCGTTCCACTGACCACGCCGGAGATGGTTTTTGTGGTGGAATTGGTGATGCGTACCAGGCCAAAGTCTGTGATGATCGGTTCGGTGTCTTTGGGCAGGGGCGCTGTGGGTGAGTATTCGCCGCTTTTGTTATGGAGGATGATGTTGGCCGGTTTGATGTCGCGATGGATGATGCCCTGAGCATGGGCGTAATCGACCCCAGACGAGAGGGATTTGAGCAGATGGGTGATCTGTTCAAGGGAGAGCCGCGCGCCGTTTTCGTGCAGGTCTCGCAGGTAGGTCGCAAGCGATG
>JAEURI010000167.1 GCA_016789225.1 Anaerolineales bacterium | reverse complement strand
CCGGACGATACGGGTCGCCTGCCACCATCAGGATGCGCTCGCCTTTGGATTTCATCAGGCGCGCGAGTTTGCCCGCAGCAGTGGTCTTGCCAGCGCCCTGTAGGCCGACCATCATGACCACACGCGGTTTGGGACCAGTGAGGTTTAATGGCGCAGGTTCACCCAATGTGCCGATCAATTCTTCGTTGACGATCTTGATGACCTGCTGACCGGGATTCAGCGCCTTGGATACTTCCGCGCCGATAGCCCGCTCGCGGACTTTGGCGATGAAGGATTTCACCACGCTGAAATGCACATCGGCTTCGAGCAGGGCAAGGCGCACTTCACGCATGGCGGCATCCACATCGGCTTCGCTGAGTTTGCCGCGTTTGCGCAGGTTGTCAAAAATTTGGTTGAGTCGTCCGGTCAGGTTTTCAAACATGAGGGTCCTGTGTAGTTGTTTATAGTATCGAGTCCAGAGGCTAAGTGCACCGAAGGAATATTTTGCCTATGGATACCCAGGCAGCAAGCTGCCTGACTCCAAAAAGGCGAAGGCGTAGGAAAGGCATTTTAGCGCGTAGCAGGTGGAGGGTCAAGCAGGAGGCGTGCGCTGTTAACGTCACGTTTACCGATTGGTGCTTTACAAGGCTGTCGAAACTTCTTATACTGCCTTGTGTTCTTGCTATCAACTTATCGAACTCTGGAGGAGTCATGGCAACAGAAGCGATGGTCAACGATAGGCGGGAGATCTTCGGTTGGGCAATGTACGATTGGGCAAATTCCGCTTTTAGCACCACAGTAGGAACAGTATTTTTGGGGCCGTATGTGGCGAGCCTGGCTCGTACCGCGGCAGAGGCAGCAGGAACAGCAACCGTTTCCTTTTTGGGAATTCCAGTAGCGCCTGACTCGTTTTTACCCTACTGCATTTCATTTTCTGTTTTCATGCAGGTCTTGTTCCTGCCGATCCTTGGAGCCATTGCAGATTACTCGCATTTGCGAAAACGCATGATGCAGATATTCGCGACCATCGGCGCCTCTGCAACCATTTTGATGTTCCTGCTGACAGGCAATTTGTGGTGGCTGGGCGGGGTTCTCTTCATCGTTGCCAACCTTGCCTTTGGGGCTGCCATCGTTTTCTATAACGCCTACCTGCCGGATATCGCCAGTGAAGAGGAACGCGACCGGGTCTCCTCGTATGGCTGGGCAATGGGCTATTTGGGCGGCGGGATTTTGCTTGCGCTGAATTTAGCCTTCTTTATTTTCAGCGAAGACCTGGGCGTGCCAGGCGACCTGGCCGTACGGATCAACCTTGCTTCGGCGGGTATCTGGTGGCTTGGCTTCGCCTTTATCACATGGAACAGGTTACGCCCACGCCACGCAGCCCGTGCCCTGCCCTCCGGTGAAACCTATGCGACCATCGGCTTCAAACAGCTTCGAAAAACATTCAGCGAAGTCAAACACTTCCCCGAAACGTTGAAATTTTTGCTGGCCTACTTTTTATACAACGATGGAATTCAGACGGTCATCGCCGTCGCCTCAACTTTTGCCGCCGCGCCTCTGATTCAGGGCGGGCTGGAACTTGAACAACAGACATTGATCTCCGTGATTCTGATGATCCAATTCGTGGCCTTCTTTGGCGCGTTGTTCTGGGGCAAGTTGGCTGGCTGGATCGGTGCGAAACAATCGGTGGTGGTCAGCCTAGTGATCTGGGCCGGTGTGGTCATTTATGCTTATGGCGGATTGAAAGGCGAAACCGCAACATTACAGTTCTTTATTCTCGGCATTTTCATCGCTTTGGTGATGGGCGGCTCGCAGGCCATCAGCCGCAGCTTGTTCGCGCAAATGATTCCCAAAGGCAAGGAGGCGGAATTCTTCTCCTTCTATGAGATCAGCGAGCGCGGCACCTCCTGGATCGGTCCGCTGGTCTTTGGACTCGCGAATCAATTGTTCGGCAACCTGCGCATCGCAATCCTGTCGTTGATCTTCTTCTTCGTCATGGGTTTGATCATTCTTCCTTTCGTGAACGTCAACAAGGCCATCGCAGATGCGAAGAAATACGACGGAAATTCTGTGTAAATAACGTTTGTCATAAAACATAGCTCACCCCGAAACCAAGGTTTTGTGGGTGAGTTTGTTTTTAAACGGGACGCGGACGAATGCAGAAAACGCGGAAAAGGAGATAAAAAAATCCGCGTGCTCAGCGTTCGCCGCGTCCCCAATTAAATTCCTTTTTCACCAGCGTACAAATACGAGAAAAATGGATTGCTCCTTGCGCCGGGGACGGCGGCGCGAGCGATGAAATACTGTTTGCAGATACCCCTATTTTTTCTTCTTTGAGAACAGCGGCGGCATTTTGAACTTTGGCGCGCGGTCACTGGACCAGGGCGTTTGCGGAGCCATAACCAGACTGCACAAGACCAACAAGGTGCGGTCGTAGTTAACGCGCCAACCGGCGAAATCAATCCAGGCCTGTTCGCGGTCTTGCTTGATGGGCAGACCGGCCGCCTCCAGTTTGCGGATCAATTCATCGTATTCCTCATGGGATACACTAATGGGCGTTTCGGGAAAGGTCGGGTCGTGGGGATGAGAAATATTGAAATAATCGGTGATACGGTGAAACGAAAGAAACCCCGCGCGGATGCACAAGGCCGCCGACATCTCCAGGGGAATATCAATGGAGGAAAGGGTGATAGCCGCCGAATCCAACACCGCGCCCGCCGCAGTGACCCAGGAATTCTCGGCGCGCGGGGAACGGAAGAAAACCAAAGCCGGGAGGGTGGTATGGCTTTCCTCAACATCCGCAAACCAGACCTCCCAGGTCTTCCACAATTCTGCAAGTTTATCGAGGCCGTGAATGCGATTAAAGCGGGTGAGCATGTCGTAGGGATTGGGCGGGTTGCCTGCGCGTACCTCGAGCATATTCACCTGCTGTTCGCGGCGCGAAAAGGCGGCGTACATCGTTGGCAGGTAGGCGATCAGCAGCGCCACCATGATGAGTCCCAACATGGCTTCGGAAAACATCAGCACCGAGACCAGCAGACCATCTGCGCTGGCAAAGCCCAAAGTCAATAACGAAGACCCGCTCAGCCGAAAATCGGAGAGCAGATCGCCGACCCCAAGCGACCAGTACATGAGCGCATACCCAATGCTGATCAACACATACCAGGTCGGCACGAGCGACATCAGCGCGATGGGCGCATAATAGGCCATGATCCTGTCGCGCCGTTCGTAGCTCCCCGCAAATTTCATGATGAACTCGAAGAGTCGCCGCAATACGCTGAAGACCAATCGATCCAACTTGCTGCGCGCGCTGCGCGGCAGGACGAAGGTGGAGATGGCCGAGAAGATCGTCAAGACGACAATGCCCAGCCCGGAAACAAATGCAAGAATCGAAAGAATAAGGTTCATGATCAGATTATATTGCGTCCCTTAAAAATAAAACAACCTGCCAATATCGGCAGGTTGTTTTCGATCTTGTACCGTTGTAAATGGATGGCGGGTTAGAAACCCGCCCTACATAAGCTATTGAAGATATTCGTTGAACAGGGCTCTGAAATCCTCTTCCGAGGTGAACCCGATCAATTTTTTGAGCACATTGCCGTCGGCATCCAGCAGATAGAATTCGGGCTGGTATACAAAGCCGAGGGTGCGCTGGAAAGCCTGGGTGTTTGGGTCGTCGGCATCAAGATAGCTGAACTTGACTCTGCCAAAATACTCCGCTTCGAGCCCATGAACCATGGGCGCCATTGCACGGCAGGTACTTCAGGTGAAGCGGAAAAATTCGACAAGCTGCAATTGACCGGATGCCAGGCTGACCGTGGACGGGTCTGTGGCTTCGAGGGCATCTCCGCGGGGGGTGACGATGGGTTGAACGGCGGGGACTTCGGTGGGCGCGTCCACGTTCGCCTCTGCCGTGGGGATAACTGCCTCTGTGGCAGTGGGTTGATCCACCGGGGCGGCGGGTTCGACAAGCCCCTCGGTTGGAGCGGCTGGAGCGCAGGCAACTGCCAGAAGAGCAATCACCAGGCTCATGGTCCAGAAAAGGAAGCGGGGTTTCATCTAGGTTCTCCTATGATTTTATTAAATGATACCTGCTCTCCTGGTCATCTTACCGGTTTCACATCCATTTCTAAGTCATTTCAGTACCATGGAATGGTCCCGCCATAGCTCCCGACGGCGGGAAACGGCCTGGAAGGTAATTTTTTCAGTGATTTTCAATGTGAGGTACGTCATATCATAAAACCGTCTGTTTACTTTGACGGAGGTCAAATCCTACGCTATACTCGAAATAGTCGGATAGTTCGGTAGTTGGTTGGTTAGTAGTAGTTCGGTTCGCCCTCGCGGTGACCCAGCCTGAAACTACGAAACTATAAACCATCAGACTATAAGGAGAATCCCTATGGCAAATTTCAAACTTACCTATGCAACCATGTTCAACCCGCCCGAAGAACTGCACCTTGGCTTCGACCGCGCTGTGGAGCGGCTCAAAAGCGACATGGGCAGGGAATACGGCATGCTGATCGACGGCAAGGAAGTGCTGGCGGACGACAAGTTCGACGACCACTCCCCCGTCAACACCGATTGGGTGCTTGCCAAAATGCAGAAAGGCAACGCCAGCCATGCCCAGGCAGCCATCGCTGCGGCGCGCAAGGCCTTCCCGATGTGGAGCCACACTCCGTGGCAGAAGCGCGTGGAACTGCTGCGCAAGGCGGCATCGTTGATCGAGGAACGCATCTTCGAACTGGGCGCAGCCATGGCCCTCGAGGTCGGCAAGAACCGCATGGAGTCTTTGGGCGATGTGCAGGAAACCGCCGACCTTATTTATTATTCGTGCTATCAAATGGAAAAGAACGACGGCTATATCGTCGAAATGGGCAGAGACCCGCTGGTGGGCTTCGACGCCCGCAACGTGTCGGTGTTGCGTCCCTACGGCGTATGGCTGGTGGTTTCTCCATTCAACTTCCCGCACGCGCTGACGGGCGGACCCTCGGGCGCGGCCCTGGTGACCGGCAACACCCTCGTCATCAAACCCGCCACCGACACGGCCTGGATCGTGCGCCTGCTGGTGGATTGCTTCCGTGATGCGGGCATCCCCGATGGCGTGGTGAACTTCGTCACCGGCCCCGGCTCGACTCTCGGCCAGGCCCTGGTAGACAGCCAGGATGTGGACGGCGTGACCTTCACCGGCTCCTTCGACGTGGGCATGAAAATGTTCCAGGATTATTCCAAGCGCAATTATGTGCGCCCGATGATCCTTGAACTCGGCGGCAAGAATCCGGCCATTGTCTCGCGCAATGCGGATCTGGAATACGCCACGGTCGGCATCATCCGCTCGGCCTTTGGCTTGCAGGGACAGAAATGCTCCGCCGCCTCACGCGTGCTGGTAGAGGAACCTGTCTACGACGAATTGGTCGCCCGCCTCAAGGACATGGCCGATAAACTGGTCATCGGCGACCCGACCGAACGCGCCACCTATAACGGACCCGTGGTCAACAAAAGTTCGTACCAGGACTTCAAAGATTTCACCGAAGAGATCAGCCAGGGCGGCGGCAAGTTCCTGACCGGCGGCCATGTGAAGACCGGTGGCATGTTCGACAAGGGTTACTTCTGCGAAAGCACCTTTGTGGTCGACCTGCCCTTCGAGCATCGCTTATGGAAACATGAGATGTTCCTGCCCATCACCACCATCGGCAAGGTGAGCAGCCTCGACCAGGCCATGGCGATTGCCAACGATGTCAACTACGGCCTGACCGCGGGCTTCTACGGTTCACAGGCAGAGACCGAATGGTTCTTCGACAACATCGAAGCCGGTGTGACCTACGCCAACCGCCCGCAAGGCGCGACCACCGGCGCATGGCCTGGCTTCCAACCCTTCGGCGGCTGGAAAGGCTCCGGCTCCAGCGGCAAGAATGCTGGCGGTCACTACTACCTTCCGCTCTACATGCATGAGCAGATTCGTACTTCGGTAAAGGTTGCGACGGCTCCTGCAAAGGCAGCGTCTGTCAAGAAGGCTGCGGCGAAGAAGGTGACGAAGAAAGTTGCTGTTAAGAAAGCGCCTGCGAAAAAGGTTGTGAAGAAGGCAGCGAAGAAGACGGTGACAAAGTCCATGAAGGGGAAAAAGAAGAAGTAACGAGTAATAAGTAATGCGAGAGCCTCCCGAGTTGACACTTGGGAGGCTTTTTTGATTTAGAAAAAACGCAGGAAGTGGAATAAAATGAGTTCATTACTGACAGGAAAACCAAGGAACCCAAATGATACATATCCTTCACGAAAAGGCATCACCAAGTCAAATCAAAGATATGCTCCAAGAGTACGATACCATGATCAAGCTTGTGGTGGACATCCGTCAGCGAATAGTATCTGGCGGCGGCGAGATGCATGCAGATTGTGAAGCCGCTTTGCTGGAAGGCGGAAGCGAACAGGATGACCTTTGGGGTGCAAACTGGTATCCCTCGGAACAACGCATCGAATTCGAATCGCTTATCAATATCCGCCCACGTTTGGGAAACCGGAGTGTTATTTTGCAAGACGAAGGCCTTCGCAAACAGGTAGAGGATGTGACCCGCTCCATCCTTGGAGGTGTACAATGACCGACAAAGAAAAGAAGAGACAACGTTTCCTGCGTGACCCGCTCGAAAGACGGCTCGGCGGACTCGCCGCCACCCTCGCGCGGATTTCGTCCAGTGCGCGCAATTCAGAATCGCCGATCATTGTGGAAAATCTACTGGACGAAGCCAAGCATTACATCGAATGGACTGCCGCGGATGCGGAGGTCGAAACTGCCGCAGAGTTAGTGCAAATGCAAAGATTGATCACACTTTGGCAAAAATCATGGAAGAATGCTTTTCGGGATACATCCCAACGGGTGGTTCTTTCTACATTGGCAAAGGAATGGTCGGACAAGGCATTGGAGAGTTCCGGGTTGGTGTAAAGCAATGAGAAACCCATCCTAACCTCCCCTGTCCCCATACCCCATACGAGGGCGAGCGGGGAGGAACTTAAAGGGCATAATCCAAAATGAACATAAATTTCTGGAACACAACACAAAACGAAACCTTCTACAATCGTATATGCCCAGCCACATAAATATGATGTAAACCTCATGCCCCCAGAAAAGAAGTCCCCCTCTTCTGAAAAGACAAACATCTCCATTAGCGGAGATGTGAGGGACAGCACTGTCATTATCGGGGACAACAACGTAGTCACCAAGCAAACTTTTATTCAAAGAATCACCAACATCTTCAAAAGTGACGCGGAGACCCTCGAACAGCGCAACCGCCGCATCCTGCTGGGACACGTCGAAAGCGCGTGGATCAAAGGCGTGTTGGACGCATCCCTGCACGGCGCGGCATTATTGGACTTGGGCATCAGGGAAGACCCCGAAGCGGTGACCAAATATCCGTGGGCGATCAAAAAGGAATCAACCGACGAAACCCTTCCCACAGGGACATCCATGCTGAAGATATTCGACTCCATCGGCATGGGACGTTCCCTGCTGATTCTCGGCACACCTGGCTCTGGCAAGACGACCATGCTGCTGGAACTCGCCCGCCAGTTGATTGAGCGCGCCAGAGGGGATGTGACCGAACCCATCCCGATAGTGTTCAACCTCGCCTCATGGACAGAGAAACTCTCCCTCGCCGATTGGCTGGCGCAAGAGTTGAACAACCTCTACAGCGTCCCGCGCAAGACCGCGCCCGATTGGGTGAATGGCAATAAATTGCTGTTGCTCTTGGACGGTTTGGACGAAGTGCGG
>JAEURI010000144.1 GCA_016789225.1 Anaerolineales bacterium | reverse complement strand
TGCAGCTCGTGGATGTTCCTGCTCCCGGCAAAGCGATGCAAACCGTCCACGTTTTGGGTGATGAGGGTGAACTCGGGAATCTTCTTTTCCATTTCGACCAATGCATAATGACCAGGGTTGGGACGCACGCCTTTGATGGCTTCCCTGCGCCAGGCATACCAATCCCAGACGAGCTTGGGGTCACGGGCAAAGGCTTCTGGCGAGGCCAGGTCTTCGGGCTTGTATTGCGCCCATAAGCCGGTTTGAGCGTCGCGGAAGGTGCGCAAGCCGCTCTCCTGCGAGACTCCTGCGCCGGTGAGAACCACGACACGGGTGGCCGAAGTGAGGAAACGAATGAAGTCGGTAGGGAAGTCCATGATGGATATAAAAAACGACGGTCTCGATACGCTGTTCGTTGTCACTCACAGCTACTCGACCATCGAGGTATTTCATTTAGTTTATGGTTTTACGCTGGCGGATGTAGGCGTGACAGTCGGCACACAGGCTAACATCTTTATCTTTTCCTTGAAGATGTCGGTGCGGCCGATTTCCTTGCCTGCTTGAGTCGACGCCACGATCTGATATTCGATCCACGAGGTTTGGAAGTAGGCATCTTCCTTCATTTCGGCGGTGGTCAGATCGTGCAGGTAGGTACCTGCGCCGATGGTCTCCATGTAAATGCGGGTCCACTTGCTGGCGCGTTCGGCGGTCATGCTCTTGAAGCGCACGAACAATGAAACAAAGGCTGTATTGGTAATATCCGCCACCTGGGCAGTGATGCGCACTATTTGCGGCTCGCATTCGCCTGCTTTGTATATCTCGGTCAAGGAGGCATTGACGAAGAGAAACCCTTCCATTTGAACTGTGGGCGTGAGCGTGTTTGGAGTGATCTGTGCCAAAGGTGTGACACTGGCGGCTGTTGAGGTGGGCGAAGATTCAAGCGTGGGCGTTGGCGATTTTAGTCCGACCAAGGTTGGGGTGGGAGTAAAGGTTGAGCTGGGTGGAACAGGCGTCGGTGTGGGAGGAGGCGTGAACGTCTCGGTAGGGGGAACTTCCAGAGTGGAAGTCTCCGCTGGTGACGGGGTGAGGGATCCCACCGAGCAGGCCAGAGTCAACAGGATGGAAATGGAGAAGGCGAATATTTTTTTCATGGTCTAAGGGTTGGTATGCATCCTTTAAGGGGCTCAAGGCACATGCAAGGCGACATGACAATGGCATCTTCATAGATCTTGGTGCGCCCGACCACTTCGCCTTCGATGTTGGTGGCCACCAATTGAAATTGCACAACTGAGTCTTTGTAATGATTGTGACCGTGTATCTGGCTGCCGATCAGGGTATGCGTAAAGGAGCCGTCCTCCAGGTCGAACATGACATTGCCTTTGGCCCACGGAGTATAGTCCTCTTCATGCAGATTCTTTACACGCACAAAGATGATCACGCTGAAGACTTCGTCTGGGTCTTCCACGACGGCGATGATGGTGGATTTGTTCGGTGTACAGCCGCCCCAATAAATGCGGACGGGAGCAATGGTGACAGAAAAGAACCCGGGGCCGGGTCGCGATGGTGTAGGCGTGAAGACTGGCGTGGCCGTTTGGCCGTCGATGATAATGGGCGGAAGGGCAAAGGGAGTGAATGTGGGCTGGTTGGGGTCCTGGGTGGGAATCTTTACGATGGTGGCCGAAGGGGTCGGCCTGGGAGTTCGGGATTGTGTGGGGGTATCGATGGGCGTAAACGTGATAAAGGGCGTGGAGGTGGGTTGTGGTGTGCGCGTCGATGGAAGAAGATCGTTCATCGAGCAGGCCTGTAAAAGGAAGGCCAAAGCCACAAGAATATTTCGGATGCGCATTCGCTGCCTCATGCGTGAATCATACTATGAAATCGAAGTTTTTCAATTTCATAAATAAAACAGAACAGCAGGAGAAGAACCTGCCGTTCTGTTTAGTATTTCTAATTCATTTATCGCTTACGGCAGCAACAGATTGAATGTCCTCTGCAAAAAGACCGCCATCTGGTCACGGGTCAGCGAGCCTTCCGGACAGTAGTTCCCGCCTCCACACCCGCCGGTGATGCCTTCTGCTGCAAATTGCTTGATCCACGCCGCCGCCCAGTAGTCAGCAGGCACATCATTGAAACTGGTGCCAACTCCCACCGCAGGCGGTACGTA
>JAEURI010000119.1 GCA_016789225.1 Anaerolineales bacterium | reverse complement strand
TGAGATCTGGAACGCCAAGATGCGCGACTACCTCGGCATCACACCGCCCAACGATGCAGTCGGCGTCTTGCAGGATATTCACTGGTCATACGGCTCCATCGGTTACTTCTCCACGTACGCGCTCGGCAATATTGTTTCTGCGCAGTTATGGGAAGTGATCAACAAGGATATCAAGGACATTGAAGACCAGATCCGCAAGGGCCAATTCTCTGAACTGCGGGAATGGCTGGGCAGGAAGATCCATATCTTCGGGCATAAATATGACCCGCAGGATCTGGTACAAAAGGTCACCGGTTCGAAGATCGACTCCGCGCCCTACGTTCGCTATCTGACGAAGAAGTATAGCGACGTCTACGGGCTGTAATTTGATTGGACTCAAGAGACGCCCCTGTAAAGTGGGCGTCTCTTCCATTTTCTTTATGAGACTACGCCTCCTCGCCCTCGCCTCCCTTCTTGGACTTTTAGCTGCCTGCTCCTCGTCGGCAGTTCCCACGCCGACGCCTCTCCCTCCCGATTATCTTCCAACCGTGGTAGCTCTTACGGGGCAAGCCGCTTTTGCCACAGCTGCTGCCCTCACTCCGACGGGATTGCCCACTGAAACTCCCTTGCCGCCGGTTGCCACTCCTGAGGTTCCCAGCCCAACGCCCACCCTGGCCGCAGGCTTTACTGACTTTGCCCAGATCCGCTTTCTTTCGCCGGGACCAATGTCCAGTGTAATATCGCCTTTCAATGTGCAGGCCATCGTTGCCGCAGGTGAAAGCGAACGAATTCAAGTGGACCTGCTCGGCGAAGATGGACGCGTTCTTCAACGCCTGCTCCAAAAGTTGACGCGTAATCCGTTGGGCATCTTTCAGCGTTTTGAATTCACCTTCGAGATCCGCGCCGTTTCCGAGTCAGGCTACATTCGCATCAGCACAAAGGACGATCATGGGCGCATCCAGGCGTTAAATACCATGCCGGTGCTTCTATATTCAGTGGGCACGGCTCAAGTCAAACCGGCAGGGAATTTCATCTATGAACGCATCGCCATCGATGGGCTTAAAGAGAAGGCTGATTTTTACGCCGGTCAGGTAAGCCTCAATGGGCGTATCTGGCCGTATAACGACCAGCCTGTCATTGTCGAGCTTCTTGACATTAATGGAAAGCCGATCTCCACTCGCGTATTGAACATGAATGGCATCGATACCCAACCCTTTGAGACCACTCTGCCGTATACGGTCAGTGAATCGTCGGTTGCCCGCCTTGTCTTTCGCCAGGAGAATCCGCTTCTGAGCGTTGAAGATGCTGAACTTGGCAGGCTGGTTTATGTCTATAGCATCGAAGTGACGCTGAATCCGTAATTCACCTTGCCAAAATAAATCGGAATGGTATAATCTGCCCGCTAATCGGGGTGTGGCTCAGACCGGTAGAGCGCACGGTTCGGGTCCGTGAGGTCGAGAGTTCAAATCTCTCCACCCCGACTAGATCGTTTTACAGACCGCCTAACCCGAAGGCGGTCTTTTGATTCATAAATAAAGATATTCCGATGTATAAAAGCAAAATGCCCCACAAATATAAATTCGTGGGGCATTGAGGTTAATGATTTTACCTGTTGTTAGTCCACTTGTCCTTCTTCATGAACGTGATAAGGCACGTTGATAATAACAATGCCATGCTGACGTTTTAATTGACTTCGAAGGAGGTCGGCAGTGTTGGTATGCAGGGTGGAGGTCAGCCGGTTGTTCGAGACAAATTCAGGCACAACGATGGTGATGGTCTCGCCCGGCTGTCGCCGTTGAGCGATCTCGGAGATGTAGGCCAGCAAGGGTTCAAGGAAGAGGCGGTAGGGTGAAGTCAACATCACCATGCGGACGCCTTCTCCCCATGTTTCCCATTTTTGGCGCACTTTTTCAGAGTCGGCTGGTTCGATGGAAACATGCACTGCGGTAATGTCATCTGACAACATGCGTGCATATCGAAGGGCGGCCAGGGTTCCCTGGTGTACGCCGCTGACCGGCATGATAACACGGTGCCGAATGGTGTGCGGCGGAATGGCGCCAAAGTTATCAAGCGAGAGTTTCTTGGCGAGATTATTGTAATGACGATGGATCAACCAGAAGGCTGCAACCAATGTGGGAATGAGGATCAGCACCACCCACGCGCCATCATGGAATTTCGTTATGGCAAAGACCATCATGACAACGGCGGTACAAAGAGCGCCAAAGCCATTGATAACCATTTTGACCGGCCAATCCTTGACGAACTGCAGGGTTGAGCCGCGTTCCACTTTTTCCTCGCCGGGTTTGAGTTTGCCGATCTTGTGCCAGCGCAGTGCCATGCCTCCCTGCGAAAGGGTGAATGACAGGAATACACCGATCGCATACAGAGGGATCAGCCTTGTAACACTTGCTTGGAAGATGATCAATATGATGGAGGCGATTGCGGCCAGCGCAACGATGCCCCGCGAATAAACAAGGCGGCTTCCACGGTAGTTAAGTTGACGCGGAAGGAACCCGTCCTTGGCGACCAGGGCGCCTAACCTTGGAAAATCTGCAAATGCGGTGTTCGCTGCCATGATGAGGATGACTGTGGTGGCGCCGATCAGCATGAGGTACAAGCTGCCGCGCCCGTCGAAGACGGTGCGTGCCAGCTGGGAAATAACCGTTTCACTTTCTGACGGGATGACTGCAATCTCTTTGGCGAGATAGGAAATGCCGAGAAAAAGCGAGCCGAGGATGAGAGACATCCATACTAGGGTAATGCCCGCATTCTTGCTGCGCGGTTCCTTAAAGGCAGTAATGCCGTTCGAGATCGCCTCAACACCTGTCAACGCGGTGGTGCCGCTTGCAAAGGCGTGCAAGATCAGAAAAGGAGTAATGCTTGAAATGCCGTGAAGGGTTTCCATTTCCGGCGGGTCGACTACAACCCCCAGTGTGTTTGAAATGAACAAACGGAACAGACCCGACCCGACAGCAATGAACATCATAACCACAAAGAAGTAAGTGGGAATGGCAAAGGCTGTTCCAGATTCTTTTACACCGCGCAAATTCATGATCATCACGAACATGATGAAGATTACAGAGAGGATAACGCGATAATCATATAAAAATGGGAAAGCAGATGTGATCTGTGCAACTCCAGAGGCGATGGAGACTGATACCGTAAGAATATAATCTGTGAGGAGGGATGCTCCGGCAATAAGGGCCGGGAACTCGCCCAGGTTATCACGCGCCACAATGTATGCACCGCCGCCATCCGGGTAGGCATGGATGGTCTGTTCATACGAGATGGTCACGATCCCCAGCAGAACGATGATCGCAATGGAGATGGGAAACACAATGCCGAAGGCCATCGTCCCAGCTGCGGCGAGGATAACGAGGATCTCCTGTGTGGCATAGGCGGTGGAGGAAAGTGCGTCAGAAGCGAAGACCGCGAGACCAACGACCTTTCCGATGGTCTGGTGCGAGGCATCTGCTGTGGATAATGGGCGGCCGATCAGCCAGGAACGCAGGGTGCGCGGCGGGGTGTAATCTGCGGCTCTTTCTATAAAAGCTGTTTGTTGATTATCTTTAGGATTGATCATGATCTTTAGTTTCTTTGATTATTTTCCGATAAACTAGCTGAACAGGTTGTTCCATAGCCAGATCGAACCGGCTTCAACCGCGAGCGAACCATACAATAACAGGGTCTGGCCCCAGCTTTGGCTATATTGAATAAGTTTTACTTGCAGCAAAAAGAATCCGAGGATGAGCCCGATCGACCCGGCCCATGCCATGGTATTCGATACCCAGCGCGAGCTCCGATGTTCCTTTTGCATCTCAATCCCGGAAAGCACATAGACCGTTGCGCTCAGGTTCGATTCAAGGACCTGCTTCAACGGCCTGCCATTCGGCCCGGAGGGTTGCCCTGCAAAGCACACGATCACATCTCCGGGATGCCAGTGGGGAAGAATTGCATTCAGCCAGTTACTGCCAAATTCCACATTTGATTCGACAAAAATTGCGGGGTCTTCGATCATTGCGGAAAGGGTTACCAGCTGCCTGCGGATGGCCGGTTCATGCAGCGCATGCCTGCTTAGACCGAGAAGCTGGACCCGGCTTTCGAGAGCCTTTGCCACGTCGCGGATTTTTCGCGCCACTATGGCGACATCCGCTTCGAATTCAGGCACCAGGACAATTAAACGGGAGGCAGGCTGAAGGTCCGAAGAAGAAGCGGGAGAGACGATAAAGGCAGGTGGAAGTACATCAAGTTTTTTCATATCACCTCATATTCATTGTCTTAATCCTATCCACCCCATATAAAACGGTGACAAAAAAATTTGGCAATCGCATAAAGAAAAAATAAAAACGCCCCTTTGCAGGGACGTTGTAAGGTGATTAATGTAATCTGACGCGGATGTCAAATTGCCTGTTTATTCATCCACAATGAAGCGATAGCCAATTCCCGGCTCGGTCAGAATAAATTGCGGGCGTTCGGGGTCGGCCTCCAGTTTTTTACGAAGCTGGCGCATGTAAACGCGCAGATATTCGGTATGGTCGGCATCGGCAGGGTCCCAAACGTTCGAGAGGATGCTTTGATGGGTTAGCACACGACCGTGATTGGCGGCCAGATAGGCGAGCAATTTATATTCAGTGGCGGTCAATTTGATCTCCTCTTCGCCGCGTTTGACGCTGTGCCAGGCAAGGTCGATGGTCAGCGGCCCGGCATGAACGACCTTGCTTGGCGTGCCTTGCCTGCTTGCGGAGTGGCGAATCGCTACGCGCACGCGTGCCAGCAATTCCTCGATGCCAAAAGGCTTTGTCAGATAATCGTCGGCGCCTTTATCGAGGGCGGCGACCTTGTCGCGTTCGCTATCGCGGACAGAGAGAATGATGATGGGGCATTGAGTCCATTCGCGCAGCCGGGTGCAGACTTCCACACCGTCCATATCTGGCAGCCCCAGGTCGAGGATCACGACATCCGGTTCATTTGCAGCGGCCAGCGTGAGTCCCTGTTGGCCGTCACTGGCTGTGGATACTTTGAAACCTTTCTCGGTCAGGATGGTTCGTATTGCGCGTTGGATCTGCAGTTCATCGTCGATGACGAGAATATGCGGTGCATTGGTCATTCGGCCTCCGGGTCGATTGGCAGTTTCGGTGGGGAAACACCCTCCCAGATCAATGGGAAGGTGAAATTGAAAGCAAGCCCATCAGGTACATTCTCGGCCCAAAGCCGCCCGCCATGTGCTTCGATGATGCCCTTGCAGATGGAGAGTCCAAGCCCGGTACCGGTGACCCGGTCCGCTTCGGTGATGCGGAAGAATTTATCGAAGATCCGTTCGAGGTGTTCCTGCGGCACCTGCGGACCCTGATTGCTGACCGTGGCATGGATCGAATCGCCTTCCACAAATGCGCTCACGCGGATGACGGTTTTCTCCGGCGCATACTTTACACTATTGCTTACAAGATTTGTGAAAACCTGCTCCATCTGCACATAATCCACGGGCACGAGCGGCAGGCTTTCAGGGATATCCACTTCGATGTGATGTTCCCCGGCGAGATGTTTCATACGCGCCAGGACACTCCCGACGATCTCTGCCAGGATGTTCCATTCACGCTTCGGTTTCAGCACCCCGGATTCGATGCGCGACATATCGAGCAGGTTGCCGACCAGCATATTTAGATGATCGGCTTCATCATCGATTTGAGCCACCAGTTCAGAGCGGGCTGCGGTATCCCAGCTGACTTCATTGCTTCTCAAACTCGAAGCGGCGGCCTTGATGGTGGAGAGCGGCGTTCGCAGCTCATGCGAAACAGAGGATAAGATCGCAGACTTCAACCTGTCGCTTTCTTCAAGCACCCGCGCACGGGACTCTGCCTGGGCGAGCCGAGCCCGCTCAAGTGCCAATGCGCCCTGGCTGGCAAAGGTCTGGAGCAGACGCTTCTCATTCGACGTTAGGACGGGGGCGGCCCTCCAAAGTCGAATCTCCCCGAGGAGACCCCGCGCCACTTGAATGGGAAGAATCCATTCAGGCGGGCGGTCTGGCTGGCTGGATTCGGGCAACCGAAAGACGAATGGCTCTGTGCCCGTTATGTTCAATTCCACGGCTTCACCCTGTGATACGTCCTGCACCTGCTTTGCAAGAATGACCGCGATGGTGTGACCATCATGAAGCCCTGCCAGGGCGGTGCTGAGTTCGTAGAGTTGAGTGGCTTCGCGTTCCCGTGCGGTGGCGGCAGCCAGGCTGGCTTGCATGCGCCCGACTAACTGGCTGATGACAATTGCCACGATCAAAAATATGACAAGGATCACCACATCCGTTGGGCGATGGACGGCAAGGTTGTAATACGGCTGGATAAAAAAATAGTTGAAAGTGAGAAAGGTGATTAGAGCGCTTGTGATGCCTGGGCCAAGCCCCCAATAAGCGGTGATCATCCCAAGCGGAATCAAGTATAAAAGGGCGATCAGGGTCGTATCCAGTGCTTCGCGCAGGGTAAAGAGGATCACTGTCACCAGGGCAATGAGCCCTACAGCAAGAAAGTACTGGGACGAACGCGAGAAAAGGGTTGCGCTTCGCATGACTGTTGAAGTCATTATACCTTTTCGAGAGTCAAGATAAAAAATACGGTTTTGGCTAAGGGGATGAACGCTTCAGGTCGAGAATCAGGCCCCGGCTGGGTGGGAGGCGCTTAAGTCGTTTGCGGAAAAAATCACAGAAACAGGATGAAATTTATAAAAATTCTTGTCATTCCTCCGTTTCTTGTCTATACTGTGGTAAACATAAACCACGCCAAGGAGAAGTCTATGTCCACAGTGCGCGATATGATCCGTAAAAAGGGTAGTGAGGTTTTTTCCATCGCCCCGGAGGTGACCGTATACGAAGCGCTTTCTGTTATGGCAAAGTACAACACTGGAGCGTTAATGGTGGTCGAAGGCGGTAAGGTGGAAGGCATTATTTCTGAACGAGACTGTGTTCGAAAATTGGATTTGGAAGGCCGGTCTTCAAAGACGACAAAGATCAGCGAGATCATGACGGCAAAGGTCATTTATGTAGAGGCGAGCCAGCAGTTGGAAGAATGTATGGCGTTGATGATCGATAAGAACATCCGCCATCTGCCTGTTTATGATGGCAAGGATCTGCTCGGCCTGATCTCCATCCGCGATGTGTTGAAGGAGGTCATTGATGTGCAAAAGTTCATGATCTCTCAATTGGAACATTACATCACAGGCGGCGGAAGATAATTGAATCATCGATGAAAGCGCCCTGCGCAAAGCAGGGCGCTTTTGTATATGGATGCACATGGGTGAAGTCTGTTTTTTAAAGTTTCATTTTTGCCAGGGTAATTTCTCCAGGTCTACATTCCCACCGCTGAGGATAACGCCAACTTCGAGCCCGCTTAAGTCGATTTTCTTTTCCCACAACACTGCGATCACGGTCGCAGCCGACGGTTCGATGATGATCTTGGCGCGCTCCCAAACGAATTTCATGGCTTCGATAATGCCTGCCTCGCTTACTGTAACGATTTGTTCGACACGTTTTTGAATGATGGGAAAAGTGAGTGTGCCCAGTGAAGTCAACAGGCCATCGGCTACCGTCTTCGGGTTGATGGATGGAATGATCTCGCCAGCCTGCAACGAACGAAAAGCATCATCTGCCTTTTCCGGCTCGGCAGCGATCACGCGGATGCCTTTCTTCGTCTCTGTCGCCGCAATCGATGTGCCGCTCAACAATCCGCCGCCGCCCACGGGGGCAATGATCACATCCAGGCTGGGGATATCTTTTACTAACTCCAACGCCGCCGTGCCCTGACCTGCGATCACGCGCTCATTGTCATAGGGATGGACAACGGTCGCACGCGTATCGAGCCTGATTCTCTCCATGGTGCTTTCCCTCGCCTCAAGCGTCGGCTCGCAAAATGTGATCTGGCCGCCATAGCCCGCCACTGCATTCTTTTTCACCTGCGGCGCATTGCTGGGCATGACGATATACGCAGGGATGCCACGCATCTTCGCCGCCAACGCCAATGCCTGCGCATGATTCCCGGATGAGTGGGTGACCACCCCGCGTGCGGCTTCTTCATCTGTCAACGACCAGACGGCATTGCTCGCCCCACGAAATTTGAACGCGCCCACTTTCTGAAAATTTTCGCATTTCATAAACACCCGCGCGCCGACCTGCTGATTTAGACTCTCATTCGTCAATACGGGAGTACGATGCGCATACGGTTTAATCCGTTGTGCTGCTTCCTTGATATCGCTCAGTGTAACTGTCATATCAACTCCAACTAATAGCCCTTTTCGAAATCAACCTGATATTTCAACGGCTTTCCTTCCACATAAAGCCGGTAATTCTCGATAAAAACCTCTGCGAGATCCTCCGGCAAACTCGGCGCGGAGGTATGGAAGGTCATGGTCAGGTTTGGCGTGTCCCAAAAGGGATGATGTTTCGGTAATGGTTCCTGTTCAAAAACATCCAAAATCGCTCCGGCGATCCTGTTTTGATTCAAGGCATTCAACAACGCAGATTCATCCACCGCAGAGCCGCGCCCTACATTGATGAACAGGGCATGAGGCGGCAACGCGTTCAAGACGTTTGCATCGACGATCTTTCGGGTCTCTGTTGTATTCGGCAGGATGCTGACGAGATAATCCAAGCCGCTTGTGAAATCAATCAGCTTATTTCCATGGAAATATTCATCCACATGCGGGCATGCTTCACTTGCCTTTGTATAGCCACGGACGGTCATCCCAAAAAAATTCGCTGTTTGCGCCACTTCCGTGCCGATGGAGCCAACGCCTAACAGGCCGATGGTCTTTCCACGCAAGGTGCCTGTGAGGGATTTATCCCAGACCTTATTCTTTTGCGCTTCCATACGTTGGAATATCTTTCTTTCATGCGTCAATAGATACCCAACTATGAATTCAGCCATCAACCCGCCAAAGACACCGCGTGCATTGGTAAGGACATAATCTCTGCGAAGCGACGGGTCGATCAACGGCTCCACGCCCGCCCACATGGATTGTACCCATCGCAGGTTGGGTAGTTTCTCCAGGATCGTCCGTATCGACGATGGCTCCCCGAAGATGATCTCGCATGCTGGGGACGGTTCACTCTCAATGACGAGATCGGGGAGATGCGCAGACTCTAAAATGGCGCGATAGGTTTTGACTTCTTTGTTAAGGATGAGCAGGTGCGGCATGGTGGTGCCAATTTTACTCGACTATAATATGTTGATATGACCGTACCCCATGAGTCGTTTCGTATTTTTATGAACAGTATTCTGGATTATGCAGGTTTGTATCCGCCTGCAAGTTTACCGCTCGAAGAGGCGTTCCAAAATTTTATTGATTATCAATCCAGCCCCGAAGCATGGATGCTTTCGCGCTTCATCATTCCGGCGAAGCGATTGAGCGAACTGCCAGTCTTCACAAAGAACCTGTCTTTTTCCGCCTTGGGTCGCGGCGGCAAGGACGCAGATGAATTTCTCTCCCATGTAAACCTGGATATTTCCGATATCAATTTATTCTGCGAATCGCATCCCACTGGAATTGTGGATATGTTCGAAGTCGCTTTGCCTGCTGCGGCCCTGGCGGATAAATTCACCGCAAATGACCTTGTAAACCGCGCTGCGGATGCGCTCAACAAAAACGGCATTACGGTCTTTTTCGAAGCGCCGTTCGGCGATGGCTGGCAGACGCGGGCCGAGAAGTTGATCCGCGCTTTGCGCAAGGTGAAGGATAAGCACGTCGGTTTCAAGCTCCGCACTGGCGGTGTGACGGCAGATGCCTTCCCGTCCATCGAGCAGGTGGCCTGGGTGATCGTTGAAACCCGCGAGGCAGGCATCCCGTTGAAATGCACAGCGGGGTTGCATCATCCTGTAAGGCATTTCAACCAAAGTGTGAACACAAAGATGCATGGCTTTCTCAATGTCTTTGGTGCAGGTGTGTTGGCGTTCACCGAACAATTATCTGCCAGCCAGGTCAAAGCCATTCTTGCAGAGGAAGACCCGTCCAGTTTTGTATTTGGTGAGCATGGTTTTGCCTGGAAGGATGTGAGTGTAAGCGCTTCAGAGATTCAGGAGGCGCGTCCATTCGTCACATCCTTTGGCAGTTGCAGTTTCGACGAGCCGCGCGAGGATTTGCGCAGTTTGGGAATGTTGTAAGTCGCGCTCATAGCGCGACTATTTTATCTAAGGTGATCTTATGAACTTGATTCAAGTCCACCCCGATTCCGATTTCCCTATTCAAAACCTTCCATACGGAATTTTTTCCACACAGGCGAATCCCGATCCGCGGGTGGGGACGCGGCTTGGAGACTTTGTTATTGACTTGGCATTGCTTGATAACGAAAGTCTTTTTGGAAAACAATACGCCTTTTTTGCCGACTCATCTCTCAATCGATTTATGTCCGCGGGGCGTGAGACGTGGCGGGATATCCGTCAGCAATTGACCAGGCTGCTTGGGGAGGAGCAGGCTTCGCTTAAGAAAGAAGCGTTGATCCCCGTCAGCGAAGTTCAGATGCATCTTCCTGTCAACATTGGCGATTACACCGATTTTTATGCCTCGCGCGAACATGCCACGAACGTGGGCATCATGTTTCGCGGCAGGGAAAATGCGCTCATGCCAAACTGGCTGCATCTGCCTGTGGGCTATCACGGACGGGCGAGTTCGGTGGTTTTATCTGGCACGGATGTCATCCGTCCGCGCGGGCAAGCGGCGCCGAAGGGACCGCCGCCGGAGTTCGTCGCCTCGCGCTCATTGGACTTTGAATTGGAAATGGGATTTTTCATCGGCAGCGGTAATGAGTTGGGAGATCCGATCCCGATTGCGAATGCGCACGAACACATCTTTGGCATGGTGCTGCTCAACGACTGGAGCGCGCGCGATATTCAGGCCTGGGAGTATCAGCCGCTGGGGCCCTTTCTTGCGAAAAATTTCGCCACATCGATCTCGCCCTGGGTAGTGACGATGGATGCGCTCGAGCCCTTCCGCGTGGCTGGACCAAACCAAGACCCCGCGCCTCTTTCTTACCTGCGATCTGATTCTGCAAGTGGACTGGATATCACGCTGGAAGTGAGTCTGCAATCCGCCCGCATGGATTCGCCGCAGGTTATCAGCCGCTCGAATATGAAGCATTTGTATTGGAGCATCGAACAGATGCTGGCGCACCATACCATCACCGGCTGCAACATGCGCCCAGGTGACCTGTGCGGAACCGGCACCATCAGCGGCCCGACGGAAGATAGCTATGGCTCCTTGCTTGAATTGACCTGGCGCGGCGAGAAACCGATCCAGCTATCAAGCGGTGAGGAACGCAAGTTTTTACAGGATGGGGATGTATTGACGATGAAAGGCTATTGTCAGGGAGATGGGTATCGGGTTGGCTTTGGAGAGGTGACGGGGAAGATTTTGCCAGCTTTGAAATAAATTTGCGGAATGAATTTGTTTATTTGCATGACCCGCACGGGGATTAATCCCCGTGCTATTATTACTAAGCCCGCCAAGGCGGACTAGCCGACTTCAGTCGGCTTTGTATGCGTAGCCCGAACGTTTACGTCCGGGCGGGAATCGGGTGTGGTGATGCTGGGTTATTTCCCTCGGGTTGCAATTGCTGTGGCCGCTGCCCGCGTATGAACGTCCAATTTCTCGAAGATGGCTTTTAAGTGCCGCTTGACCGTGTTGGTGGTGATGACCAGTTTCTCTGCGATCTCTTTATTGGTCAGGCCCTGAGCGAGCAGGTCCAATACTTCACGTTCGCGGTCGGTCAGGCCGCTTAGCTCACCCGAAGCCTGGCTGGATTGTTTGGTATCCACCAGGATGCGTTTGAAGGCGGCGCGGTCGAAAGCTTGTTTTTCAATATAGGCTGAGATCGAATGTTCGCTGTAAATGCGCTGAATTTCGTCCGGTTCGGAGAGTCCGCTGACGACGATGGTGGGAATGTGATGCCCCTGAGTGATCTTCAATAATTGCAGGCCATCCAAACTTTGCCCGCCGCGCAGGGATAGGTCCACAACTGCGAGCGAGAATTTATCTTTGCGTAACAGACCAAGCGCTTCGCCAAAGCTGGCAGAAGCAATGGGTTGAAATTCGGATTCACCAATCAGGTCTTCGAGGATGCTACGCCAACCGGCATCATCGTCCACGATGAGGGCTTTGGGGAGGAGTCCGCCTGGGGAAACGGGAGCAGGCTTCAGGTCGGGTTTGGAGGCGGAGGTTTCGTCGTTTGCCGCCGGAGCCGTGACCAGAATCCGTTTAATGACATCCTTGAATTCACTGCGTTTGAAACTTTCCTTGCGCAGGAAGGTGAAGGCGTTATATTCCGTAAGAGCCTTGACGGCGATCTCCACGGTGGCAAAACCGGTCAGCAAAATGGCACGGCAGGCGGGGTCGAGATGACGGATGGCATCGAGCACGCGCAGCCCATCCTGGTTGTGATGATCGCTGGCGGAGAGCGAAAGATCGACCACGGCAAGGCGGTGTGAATTTGCCTTGAGTGCGGCAACGGCTTCCTCCACAGTACTGGCAGTATCCACATCGAATTCGTTGTCGGTGAGGATCTCGCTCATGATGGCCTGCCACGAACCATCGTCATCAACAATGAGGGCGCGCAGGTTCATGATTCAGACTCCGCAATGGGCAAGCGTAAATGGAAGGTTGCACCATGTGCGCCATCGCTTTCAACGGTAACCGTTCCGCCGAGGCGCGTCATCAGGGTTTTGACCCACCACAAGCCAAAGCCCATCTTGCCGGGGTGTGTGCGGCTGGAATGTTCAAGCTCAAAGATCTGCTCATGCAGTTCAGATGGAATACCGCGCCCGGTATCGCTTACATCGATCTCCACCCATTTTGCATTTTGCTTTCCGCGAATGGTAATGATGCCTTTGCCCTGCATCGCGTCGATGGCATTTTCGATGAGGTTGCGAAACACGAACGAAAGACTTTGCCCGCTGGCGTTGACCATTGGCAGTTGTTCCAATCCATCCACTTCAATTTGAATTTCAGGCGGCGCCCCCACGGCGCGTACGGCATCCATCACTCGCGCGGCAACCTGAATCCGCTCCAACCGAATGGGGCGCAGGTGTGAAAGATTCTCCTGCACGATCTGCATTGCTGCTGTGGCGCTACGTTCGATCTCGCTCAGGCTTTTTGCGAGATAAGGGTCCTCTTGAAGCAGTTTTTCGTATTTATCCTGAATGCTCTGCACACGCACAGGGATCACGCCAACCTTATTATTCGTGTTATGCAGCAGGTTTGCAGAGATGTCACCGACAGCTGCAAAGGTCTCTGCAATGAGGTGCTGTTCCTGTGAAGAACGTAACGCCTGCTGCCTGGACTCATTCTGAACGGCAAGCACGGCATAGTTGGCGAGACATGCCAGCACTTTCTTGTCCCATTCGGAAGTATCGCTTCGGACTCCGCTCGTGGCTGGGTGAAAAACCCCAAACATTCCCAAGGTTGTGGCTTCTTCACCGCGCATCAGCGGGATAAGCAGAGCATTGTCCTTCTTTGGGTCGGGGATCTGGCCCGTGATCTTTGCGCCGTTCGAGGAGATCAACTCCATTTCCCCTTTTTCGTTCGCCAGCCAGATCGCGCTCGACGAGGTGTTGAGCAGGTTGTTTGCCATCGCGCAAAGATGGTCGAGCACGATGAAACTTGGCTGTGAAATAAGAAGCTGGGCGGCATCCTGCAGGGCATCGAGCAGGCGCACTTCCTGAATGGCTGTGACGGCATAGGTCGCCAGCGATTGCAGCATATGACTGTCTTCTTCGGTGAAGCCGCCCACTTGCGGGCTCTCCAAATTGAGTACGCCTTCGAGACGTCCGCTGGCGTTGATGAGCGGCACACACAACTCCGAACGCATTTCCAGGACCGAGTCAAGCGGATAATAAATTCCCGACCACTGGTTTTCACGCAGGTCACGGATCAGCAATGGATGACGAGTGCGCGCCACATAGGCCATCACACTTTTGCCGTCAATCGGCAGTTTTTCCACCAGCGGTTTTTCGAGATGTACCGCACTGACCGCGCGCGTGACCAGATTTTCGCCGCCCTGGTCGACAAGGCGGAAGATGCCGTATTGGGCGTTGGTCAATTCAAGCGCAAGTTCAAGAATGGACTCGAGTGTCTCTTCCAGCTTGAGACGCGAGGAAATGAGCATCCCGGCGCGGCGCAAGCGGCTAAGTTCATTTTCCTTTTGGGCAAGATTCTGTTTAATGCCTGCCACATGGCGTGCATGATAGATCGCCATCGCGGCCTGATTGACAAAATTATGCAGGATCAATTCTTCGAATTGGGAGAGTTTGCGGTCGTCGTACAAATAGATGTAGAGAACGCCAAGCACTTCTTCCGCCACGATCAGTGGAAAACAGGCCACGCCTTTGACACCCATCCGCATTTGAAAGGGATGGATGCTCATATCCGTTTCTTCGTACGAAAAGGCGCGGCGTCTGCGCTGAATGGAGCGCATGCCAAAGCCATTGGAACGCGGCACGTCTTCCTTATAGCTGAGGTTGCGGAAAGACTCGTAGCCTTCTGCGTAGGCGACTACGCGTGAATCAAATTCCAGTTTTTCTTCGACCAGGTTGTAGATGTAAATGGAAGCTGAGAACCCCGGCACAACGCGAATGGCGCTCTCCACGATCAGTTGCAGGCTGGAGGCGGAATCTTCATTCGAGCCGATCTGATTGATGGCTGTGCCGATCTGATTCAGGCTGGCAAGGGTTTCCAGCAAGCGCGGATTCGAATCGTCGGGGGAAGGAAAGGAGGGATGTGCCATGGAGCGTGAATTCAAGTGATAAGGTCCTAATGATTGTACTTCATGGCGATAGTGCAAGGGCGGCCTGTTCACGATAAAGAAAGTATGTGATGGACTACCCTTTCATGGTATGAAGATCAAATAAGATTTTGAACCGTTTGCAGACCCAGTTGAATTGCAAAATAGAACAGGATCATTCCGCAGGCGGCGTTCAAGAAACGGAAAAAGGAACTGGTCATCCATTGACGTCCCCAGGCCACCAGACCCGCCATAACGAAACACCAGAAGATCGCCCCGCCGAGGAAACCGGTGAAGAAGGTGGCGAAGTGAATCGGTTGGGGTGCGCCGGTGATGGAAGCGAAAACGGTCGTGCCAAGGCCGGTCCAAAAGACGATGTTCATCGGGTTACCGAGTGAGAGGAAGGCTCCACTGGCGAAGTCTCCACGGGCGGCAGTGTGGTTTGCGCCCGAGCCGGGCTCTTTTCCATCGCGCGCATCCTTGAGTGAGTCCAGGGCAAGTTTGATCAGAAGAATGATCCCGATCAGGCTGAGGATGACCCTGGCGGTATTGTTTTGAATGACGAAAGCCAGCCCGGTCAATGCGATGACCGCCCAGGTGGTATCTCCAACCAGGGAGCCGAACTGGACGAACAAGGCCGGGATAAACCCACGCGCAGCACCGCGGCGGATGGTCTCAGCCGTGATCACACCGGGAGGAGCGCAGAAGGAGATTGCAAGGACGAAGGATGAAATAAAAAGAGTTGTCATGGTTGAAAAAAGCACCGCGGCATTTGTGCTGTGAAACGAATGCCGCGGTGCGGAAGGCCGTCAGCGGGGTGCAAGTCCAAGGTTCATGCAGCCAACTGTCGGCGGGGAGGGAAGCGAAGTCAGCGGCGCGGGTTAGGCGTCAAAATAGAGAACGTACTCGTGCGGGGTCGGGCGCAGGCGAATGGCATCCACTTCGTTGACGCGCTTGTACTTGATGTACTCTTCGAGCAGGTCCGGAGTGAAGACGCCGCCCTGCAGCAGGAAGTCGTGATCGGCTTCGAGCGCATCGAGCACTTCGCCGAGGCTGGAGGGAACCTGCTTGATGAGCTTCTTCTCTTCAGCGGGCAGTTCGTACAGATCGCGATCCTGAGGATCACCGGGGTCGATCTTGTTCAAGACGCCGTCGAGACCGGCCATGAGGATGGCAGAGAAGGCGAGGTAGGGGTTGCTGGTTGCATCGGGCGCGCGGAATTCAACACGCTTGGCTTTGGAGCTTTTGTTCGCCGGAATGCGACAGATGGCAGAGCGGTTGCGTTGTGAGTAAGCGATGTTGACGGGTGCTTCGTAACCGGGCACGAGGCGGCGGTATGAGTTGGTGGTCGGGGAGGTCAGTGCGAGCAATGCAGGAGCATGCTTGAGCAAGCCGCCGATGTAATATTTGGCTGTCTGGGAAAGACCCGCGTACCCCTTCTCATCGAAGAAGACGTTGGTCTTGCCCTTCCACAACGAGGAGTGAACGTGCATCCCGGAGCCGTTGTCGCCGAAGATGGGCTTGGGCATAAAGGTGACGGTCTTGCCGTATTTGCGTGCCACGTTCTTGATGATGTACTTGTAAAGCAGGAGGTCATCAGCCATGCGGGTGAGCGTGGTGAAGTGCATGCTCATTTCGCTCTGACCGGCAGTGGCGACTTCGTGGTGATGTAAGTCCATGTCGACACCGGCGGCTTGCATGGCGAGCATAAATTTGTTGCGCAGTTCCTGGAGAGTATCCGTTGGGGAGGTCGGGAAGTAACCGCGCTTGGGCTGGATCTGGCCGCCCTTGCCGCCTTCGCGATTGCTGCTCCACCAGCCTTCTTCTGATTCAATGGAGTAGGAGGCTTCGTGCGGAGTGGAGGTATAGCGGATGCCATCGAAGACGAAGAACTCCGCCTCAGGCGCGAAGTAGGCTGTGTCGGCGAGACCCGTGTTTTTTAAATACGCCTCAGCCTTTTGCGCCACATAGCGCGGATCGCGGGAATAAGGTTCCTCGGTAAATGGGTCGAACACATTACAGGAGATCACTAAAGTGGGAGTCTCGGAGGTGGGGTCAACGAAAGCGGTCTCGGGGTCAGCCTTGAGCAGCATGTCCGATTCGTGAATTTCCTGGAAGCCGCGGATGGATGAACCATCAAAGGGGATGCCTTCCTTGAAAAAATCCTCCGTCAATCGCTGGACCGGCATGGTGAAGTGCTGCCAGGTGCCGGGGAGATCGATGAAGCGCAAATCTACAACCTGGGCGCCTTTTGCCATTTCCAAAACTTCTTTGACTGATTTAGCCATGAATGATTTCTCCTTACTGTGATTTGGTTTCTATTGACTGCGAGATTATAGGAGGTCTGGGGAGGCATGGTCTATTACCCAAATGGGTACACTTAAACCGAAAGTGGACGGGCCTATGGCTGACCCGTCCACTCTCTTTTCCCCATAAGGGGATATCCAAGGAGAGGAAGAAAAGCGAATTAAGAATTAATCTGCCGGGGAACCCAATGCGCTCTTGGGCATGGCAACTTTGCCAGCATCTTCCAATGCTTCAGCGGAAGGCTCCCAGTCTGCAGGATAGCCAAGGGTACCCATTTCCGGCATATCAAGCCCTTGCAACTCCACTTCACGCGAGACGCGCAGCACCTTGAGAGCAGCCAGAAGTTTGAAGAAGGCATACGATAAGCCGAACACGAATACAAAGATGCTGACGACTTCGGCAAGTTGAGCGAGGATCTGGGTCGTGCCGCCGTAGAGCAAGCCGGTCACTGCAGATTCAACACCGTTCCATGCGGCGGTTGCGGGGTTGCCATTGGCGAAGATGCCGACTGCCAGAACGCCCCAGGCGCCGTTGAAAAGGTGAACCGGAACTGCACCGACAGGGTCATCAATCTTCCATTTGTCAAGCCAGGCAGTTGCAAAGCAGACCAGCACACCTGCGATCGTGCCGATTACAACAGCAGCCCAAACGTCCACAAAGGCACAGGGAGCGGTGATGGCAACCAAACCAGCCAATACACCGTTGACGGAAAGCGCGGGATCAGGTTTCTTGGTAGGACCGAACAGCCAGGCATAAGTCATTGCTGAGACACC
>JAEURI010000246.1 GCA_016789225.1 Anaerolineales bacterium | reverse complement strand
CTCCCTTGGGGGTTGGGGTTTTAAACGGGTGTGGTGGGGGTTGTTTTTTTTTGGGGGGGGGGGGGGGGGGGGGGTGTCGGGCAAGGTCATTTTGGAATGAAGAATGCAGAATGATGAATTAGGGATTAGGAATTAGGAAGTCACGTATGACTTGCTGAAACTTTTCTGGTTCTTCGAGGAATGCCCAGTGTCCGCTTTGGGTGAATTCAACGGATCGGCAGTTGGGGAGCGTGGCGCAGAGTTCATCGGCGACGGGTTTGCCTGTGTAGGGTGAGTCCGCTGTGCCGTAGATGAAAAGGGTAGGCACTTGCAACTGGCTGAGTTCGGTTTTGTAATCGTAGCCTGTGAGCGAGAAAGAAATTTCACGCCACGGGGCGAAAGAGACTGTGCCTGTGTCTTCAAGAATGGCAGTGTTCTTTTTATCGAACAGGCGGTTGGGATTGTCTTTCTCGGACGATTTGGTAAACCATTCATCTGCGGCTTTCGGGTCTGCGGGTGGCAAGCCAAGTGAAGTGGAGTACAACGCGCCGCCAAAATATTTCCACACAAAGCGGTTGCTCATGCCATTGTTGATTCGAATGCCGCCAGCGATAACCATCTTCTCGACGTGTTCAGGGTATTTGAGCGCGTAACGCTGAACCAAGGCGCTGCCGAAGGAATGACCGATGAGGATGACCTTGTCCGCTTTGACCAGGTCATGGCGCAGGGCTTCGAGTTCTTCCATCAATTGCTCGATGGTGTAATCTTCGGGATTGGGCTTGATCTGCGAGTTGCCTGATCCGCGCTGGTCGTAGAAGATGACTCGTGTCTCTTCAGCGAGGAAGTCGAATCCGTTCTTGAAACTCAGGCTTGAGTGACCAGGTCCGCCGTGGACGAGGATGACGGGCGGTAAGCCTTTATCCGTGCCGAGTTCGCGGTAGTACAAGTCATAGCCGTTGACATGAACGGGAGACGTACAGTCCACGCAGGGGCGGGATTGGGGCAGGACGCGGTTGTAGGCGTAGTTGGCATACACTACGTAGAGTGCGAGGAGGACGAGAACGGCAAGAAGGACTTGCAAAACGATAGTCATAAAGGGATTACAAATTAGGGATTAGGAATTACGTAATTCCTAATCCCTAATATACCTAATTCCTAAATTTCTTTCTTCGCTTCACCCTTCGTCACGGGCAGAATTGCAACTGTAGCAAGGACGAGAAAGACGAACATGATGAGCCAGACCCAGCGGTAGTCGTTGCCCATCGCTTCGACGAGAGTCCCGCCGAGGATGGGTCCGATGATGAAGCCGAGGGTCACAGCGATCTGGCGCAAGCCCGTGTAGGTTCCCATCAACGTTTCGACGGGGGCGCTGTCCACGATCATAGCGACTTGGACGACATTGGCGAGGGGCCAGGTCAGACCGCAGATGAGCAGACCAACGTTGAGCATGGTCGCGTCGGGGAAGAGGTAAATGACGAGGGCGCCGATGGCGTAGCCGACCAAGCCGATGATCTGAGTGTTCTTGCGTCCGACCTTGTTGGAGATCAAGCCAGAAGGCACTGCCATCACCATGAACGCCAACGCAGGGATGGCAACCAGCATGGCAGCCGAAGATTCTTCCATGCCGAGGGAGAATACGCCGTAGGAACTGAGGAAAGCTTGCATTTGAGCGAGCGCTACATACGCCAGCAAATTGCTCAGGAGCAGATACTTTAAGCTGGATGCGTGTTCTTTGGGGAGTCCGCGCAGGAAGGTGATGATGCCTTTTATATTGAACGGCTCACCAGCAAGTTCCTTGGCGCTGGCAAGTTCTTCAGGTTCTTTGACAAATGCCCAAGTGAGGATAAAGATCAGAAGCGCAAGACCAGCTGCGATCCAGAAAGGAAGAGGCCCATACAGGTCATAAAGCGCGGCACCAGCCAGGGCTGTGATCACAACGAGCAAACCCGCAATCGCCCCTGCGATCCCATTGGCAGTGGCACGTTGGGGCGACGGTGTCACATCGAACATCAGCACATCCGCGACGGGGCGGACAACCGCGAAAGCGAGCAATACGAGGAAAAGTGAAATGATGAAGGGGACGAGCAAACCCGTGAGTTGCCCCGTCTGCCCGTTGAGTTCAGGGGCGATGCCCATGGGGATGAGCGGGATAAAGATGAATGCGGCGACTGCAAGTGGCACACCAAAAAGTATGAAGGGCATACGACGCCCCCATTTTGAGCGCATACTGTCGCTCAAAGCTCCGACGATGGGACTGATGAACAAGCCCGCGATATTATCGAAGACGAGAATGAAACCCGTCAGGGCGGGTCCGAGACCGAAACCGACGGTGGTAGCTCCCGCTTCGGTGAAGGCAGGGTTGCCTGCCTGCAAATAGACAGGGACGTAGGTGTTATACAACTGCCAGATAACTTCCATCACGGCGGGCAGGGTCGCGGCGATGATGATGTTGCGCCAACTCAACTTGATATGGGACATGGTCTCTCCTGTGAATTTTTTGTACTATTGTTCAGTTTTTTATTCAATCGTTAAAATATCATACAGAAAATTCAAACAGGAGTCAATAGGGAAATTCAGTTTTACATAAACAGACTTTGAACTAGCAGATTCTTGGCAGCATCTCACCAGCCAGCATGTCCACCACGCGGGTGCTGCCTAAAACGGTCTTGAGGAGCACACGCGACTTCGGCTCTGCGATGACTTCCCCGATGACCACCGCGCCTTCGCCATATTTTGTGGATTTCATCACTGCAAGAACCTTTTCCGCCTCTTCCTTCGGGACGATTGCTACTAGCTTCCCTTCGTTCGCCACGTAAAGCGGATCGAAACCAAGCATCTCGCACGCCGCATTGACCTCCGGGTGGACAGGGATGGTCTCTTCCTTCAAAAGAATCCCAGCATTTGACTGAACTGCAATTTCGTTCAAGGTCGTTGCCAAACCACCGCGGGTTGGGTCACGCAACACATGGACATTTGGACTTGCATCTAATATCGCCGCAATCAGATGATTTAACGGCGCGACATCACTCTGTAAACTGGACTGGAATCCAAGTTCTCCGCGTGCCCCAAGGACAGCAATGCCGTGATCGCCGATCGTGCCGGAAAGAATGACCACATCACCCGGCTTCGCATTCGCCCCGCTGACGTTCACATCCTCGCGCACCACGCCGACTCCCGCCGTGGTGATGTACATTCCATCCGCTTTGCCTTTTTGCACAACCTTCGTATCACCCGCCACGATCTGCACACCGGCTTCTTCCGCTGCTAATCGCATGGACTCAACCACGCGTTTGAGCGTATCCATGGGCAAGCCTTCTTCGAGGATGAAGCCTGCCGTGAGGTACAACGGCTTGGCACCGAGCATTGCCACATCGTTGACGGTGCCGCACACGGCTAACTTGCCGATGTCGCCGCCGGGGAAGAAAAGAGGCGAAACGACGTGCGCATCCGTGCTGATGGATAGTTTTTGTCGCAGTCCCGGTTCCACCAATGCCGCATCATTGCCTGCATTCAATGCTGTGTTTTGAAACGCAGATACGAACGCCTTCTGGATCAATTGATGACTCATCCGTCCACCCGCGCCATGCCCCATCACGATCTGCTCGTTGTGAGTTAAAGGCGGCGCACATACCGCACCTTCGATGTTGATTGTTTCTTCGCTCATGATGTCACACTCTGTGTCAATTCGACACGACCATACCGATAATACGCCGCACACGCACCCTCAGACGAAACCATCGTCGCGCCAAGCGGATTTTCTGGCGTGCATTGCTTTCCAAA
>JAEURI010000182.1 GCA_016789225.1 Anaerolineales bacterium | reverse complement strand
CAGAGAAGGAATTCCTGAATACCATTCGTACACGGGTCAACCCCTCAGGGCGCGGCTTGAATACCAACCTAATGCCCTTTGAGGATATCAATCACCTTACCGATGATGAATTGAAAGCTATTTTCCTTTATCTGCAATCGCTTCCGGCGTTGGAACAGGTACCTGGTCAGTAGAATCAAACAATCGTAAAAGACGAAGCGACCTGTATAATCTGTGCAGATCGCTTTTATCTCACACCTTGAAGCTCGTTTTTCCTTGAAGATGTAATGCTGTTTTAGCACGCCTTCGAGGTAGCCTGCACCAAAGGCACATGTTTTCGTCAACGAGGATCTCATTCGTTAGATTCGCGCTTCCGCCCGGTCATGTGAATGTAATAATTTGTTCTGTGAGTGACCTGTGGTCGGGGTTTTGGTTGGTGATCCTAAAAATCTGAAAGGAAATAGTTATTGCATTTCTTTTGAAATTCAGTAAGATGGTATAGAGCTACTTAACGTTATTTTATTGTCAAAGGAGAATGTAACGTATGAAGAAAGTATTGAAATGGATTGGTATTGTAGTGGGGTCATTGTTAGGGTTGGTGCTTGTTGCTGGCTTGGTAATGTTCCTGATCGGGAACTCCCGCCTGAACAAGACCTATTCATTTCCGTTATCGAATATCGTTCTGCCTGCCGATGATGCCAGTCTCGAACTGGGCAAGCACCGAGTTGATTCGTTATGTGCGGGCTGCCATGGTGAAGACCTAAGCGGCATCGAAAAATGGTTTAACGCCAGCGCATTGGGAACCATCGACTCCGCAAACCTGACCAGCGGCAAGGGCGGTGTGGGAGAAACCTACACCGATGAGGATTATGTCAACGCCATTCGGCATGGTATCGATTCTAAAGGCAAGCCTATCTTCATGCCCGCAGTTGTTTCCACCGCAAATTTAAGCGATGAGGAACTCGGCGCGATCATTGCCTATATCCGATCCCTGCCGCCTGTGGATCACGAGACTGAAGGCGCACAATTCACACCGTTGGCAAAAGTGATGCTGGTATTGGGTGTGCTTCCAGCCTTCCCCGTTGAAGTCGTAAGTCATAATACCGATGTCCCCCATGTGGAAGCAGGTCCAACCGTGGAGTACGGCAAATATATGGTGGATACTCACGATTGCCGATTGTGTCACGGACCAGAGTTGAACGGCGGACCCTTCCCCGACCCGACCATTATAAAAATTTCCCCGAACCTGACCCCCGGTGGTGAAGTCGCCTTCTGGACAGAGGAGCAGTTCGTCAACACCTTCCGCACGGGTGTTACCCCTGGCGGGCACGAACTCGACCCCGCTCTTATGCCGTGGAAGGATTATGGCAAATTCTACGATTATGAATTGCAAGCGATCTACGCGTATTTGCAAACCGTTGAGAAACTTCCACAATACACAGAATAATTTTTTGCAATAACCTGATTCACCCGCGAAATGAAGGTTTCGCGGGTGATTTTGCCTTAAGAACAAGCCTGCCGAGGGAAATAAGTTTAAGCATATTTTGTAAACGCTCTTTTCGGGGCTTAGCCCCGAAAAGAGCGTGTCTCTTAAGCGTTGAAGCTAGTCTTCTCTTTGACTGCCTTGGGCAGTTCAGGCAGATGACTGCGCTCGACGAGGAATGTCGAAACCTCGGTCAACTCTTTGAAGATGTAATGTTGACGCAGTGCGCCTTCAAGATAACCCGCTCCACTCGTGCCGCCCGTGCCCATGCGGACGCCGATCATGCGCCTTGCCATGAGCATGTGTTTGTAACGGAACTGCGAGAGCATCTCGTCAATGTCGATCAATGTGGTGAGCAGATCGAACGGCTGTTGGAAGATCGGCAGGTTGCGATACATCATGATGAACAACACCGCGCGCATCGCGCCCACAGAAAATTCACCCAAGCCTTCTTTGTAAAATACCTTATCCAACTCTTCTAGTTGGCGCATTTCCACAGGTCCGTTGAGGCTGTTCTTGTAAATTTGTTTATAATCGCTCCAGAATTTTTGGATACCATCTTCAGCAGGGAATTGTGACTGATATTCCCGCCAAAGGGACTCGTCGAAAAACGGAGTCCGCTCAGCCCATTGGATGACCAGACTCTTGAGCGTCGCCTCGGACTCTACGCTGGTGATTGCATCATAATCCCGTTGATTGAAGCCACCCGGACGCATGTTCTTGTAATAGTTTGCTTTGTAGCGTTGGTCCATCTTCAAGCCAAGCTTGGCTTCGATGATGCGGAATTGCAGGCTTTGAAAACCCGATGAGGGCAAAAGTAAATTGCGAAATTCGAGGAAGTCCATCGGCGTCATCGATTCGAGGATATCCACCTGGCGGTTGACTACTTCGAAAATCTTCACTACCCGCTTCAACTTATGGACAGCAATGCTCATTTCACCGGCGTTGTCCAGCACGTTGTCCGTGTCAAAAATTCGGCGGACGTGGTCCAGCTCATGGATCACCATCTTGAACCACAGCTCATAGGCTTGGTGGATGATGATGAAGAGCATTTCATCAGTTTGTTCGTTGCTCTTGGGATGCTGACTGCCGAGAATTTTATCGAGTTCGAGATAGTCGGTGTAATACAGGGACGGAGTTTCTTCTGTCATTGCGTTCCTCACTTTGGCTGGAGATTTGATTGTATTCCCCCGATTCTATCTTTAAATAAGACGATGGACGATAAACCGTGGTCAATGGTCTATCGTCCATCGTCCCAATGGGAATTATCTTCCCAACAACAAATCGATCTCTTTTACCTGTTCCTTCGTCAATGGACCGAATTGCATCGCTTTGGCATTTTCCTCCACTTGAGCCACGGTCTTGAAGCCGGGGATGGGAACGGTCTTTTCACTGCGCGCCCAGATCCACGCCAATGCGCCTTGTACCAGGGTGAGACCGTTGCTGGTGAGAATCGCGCGGATCTTTTCCAACTGATCCAGAGTCGGCGCAAAGAAATGGTCTTTTGACCACGAATCATTGCGGACGTCGTTTTGCGGGAAGGTCGCGCCTTGTGAATACTTTCCACTCAGTGCCCCGCGTGCCAAGGGACTACGGTTCACGCTGGCGAGATTTAATTCTTCACAAGTTGCCAGCATGTCTGTTGTATCAAGGATGACATTCAAGTCATGCTGAATGGAGACGCAGTGCTTCCCCTTCGCAAATTCACGCGCACCTTCGACAGAGTCTGTGCTCCAGCCGTAATAGCGGATCTTGCCATCCTTAACCA
>JAEURI010000171.1 GCA_016789225.1 Anaerolineales bacterium | reverse complement strand
CAGAGACATCCAATTTTGTGGAGGCAGACTCAGCCACAGTGACAATGGGCAAGCCGAAGGTCTTTGCGAGGTCGCGCAGATCATTGGGTACGGCAGGGCTAAGCCATAACGCGTCGGGCATGGGCTGGGGTGTGAGGGTCGATTCAACAACTGGGGTGGCGGTTGAGAAATCAGGCGTGAATGTTACTGGCGCGGTTTGTGTAGCAGGGGCGCAGGCAGAGATCAGGATGACAATGACAAGAAGGTATGATTTTTTATGCATCAAGTAGATTCAATTGTAGGTCAGGCTTTAAGCCTGACATTTCTAAGAATTAATTTTCATGGCGGGTTTCAAACCCGCCTTACAAACATGACAAATGAAAAGTACGAAGCGTTGGGCCTCGTACTTATAAAAGACTTTGCTTAGAAAAACATGAACGCTAGTTTATACCACAGGTATCAAACTACCACTTTTGCCAGTGTATAGGATGTAAGCGCGTCTTCATCCACGGTGACGCCCAAGCCAGGTTTGTTCGGCACATCAATGGTCGAGTCTGCGTTGAGGACGAAACGTTCGTGGGTAATATCGCGTTTGTAATAGCGGTCCGAGGCAGAGACGTCGCCCGGCAGAATAAAGTTTGGCATGGATGAGAGGGCGAGATTTGAGGCGCGACCAATGCCCGTCTCTAACATGCCGCCGCACCAAACGGGCATATTGTTTTGCTGGGCAAGGTCATGCACCATAATGCCCTGACTTAACCCGCCCAACCTGCCCGCCTTGATGTTGACGATCTTGCAGGCCTTCATTTCGATGGCGTACCGCGCATGACGCGGCGAGACGATGCTTTCATCGAGACAAACCGGCGTCTTGAACTTCGCCTGAAATTTGTGATGATCCCAGATGTCATCTTCAAAGAGCGGCTGTTCAATGAGTAGCAGATTCAAGTCATCGAGCGGAAGAAGGCTGTCCATATCATCGAGAGTGAACGCGGAATTGGCGTCCACTTGCAAGCGGATATCCGGGAAGGCTTTGCGAATGGCTTGTGACTCAGCCACAGCCTTGCCAGGCTTGATCTTGATCTTGACTCGGGCATAGCCTGTGTTCACAAAGTCAGTGACGGTTTCGACGAGTTTTTGCGGCGTCTCTTGAATGCCGACCGATACGCCCACTTCCACTTTGTCACGGATACCGCCAAACAATTGTTTGAGCGATTTGCCTTCACGCTTGCCGATCAGATCCCAAAGCGCCATTTCCACACCTGCCTTGGCAAGGTGATGCCCGCGAATGCCTTCGACGCGCTTTTGAAAATCAAGCGCGTTTTGGATGTCTTTGCCGAGAACAAGGGGGGAGATAAATTCCTTGAGAATATGCATCGCCGTGCCAGTGGTCTCGTAGTTGTAACCGGGGTTATACGAGGCGACACATTCGCCCCAGCCGGTCAGCCCATCCGAGCGAACTTCGATGATGATACATTCACGAACGGTCTCGCGCCCAAAGGAAGTTTCAAACGGGGCGATGAGCGGCATGGAGATGTGATGGAAAGTGATGGATTCGATTTTCATGGTTTTTCCTATGAGAAGACCCTAAAGGTCTTTGAGACCTTTAGGGTCTGGAGATTTTAGTTGGCGTTATTTCCCTGCTCATCAGTGACCCTGATACCTTTTAGCGCATCATCTAAACTAGTGGCTTCGAGGCGCACACCGGGAGCGGGGGTTCCGCAATAGGGGCAGATATTCCACGGAAGTTCCATGAGCTTGGAACAGTTATGGCAGGTCTTCTTGAGCTTGGTGTGACAGTTCGGGCAGATCTGCCAATCTTCTTTGACACGGCGCTCACAACCAGGGCAGAGCGGAAGGTCTTCGAGCGCTTGAAGCAAGGCTTCTTCTTCAAGGGTGCGTTGATATTCCTCTTCCAAAGTGCGCGGCGGGCGTAGGATGAGATAGACCAGCACACCCGGCAGATTCAATACCGCCACAAGCAAAGCAGAGAGAGTCTGCACCAATGGGTCACGCGCCCGCGAGCGGATGTCACGATACGTCCACACCACAAGGCTGACCCACAAGGCAACGAGAAATGCGCCTGCGAAGGCTGTCAGTACGAGAGTGAGGTTGGCGAGGAAAACGGGGTCAAAGGTCATGTGAACTCCGGAGTGGGTTCATTTTAATGCATAAAGGGTTTTATCCACTAATCTGTACGAATTTCCGCTAATCAATTCTCAATTCGCGCAGATTAACATAGATGAGCAGATGCAATTTGATGCCTGAAAAGCGTGCATCGCACTCCTCACGGCGTGGCAAACTCGAAACGCCATTCGGTTCCATTCTGAGTGTAATTGGATGTAACACCCATCACTTGATAGAAGGTCTGCCCGGGGCGCAGATAAATGGGGCTGCCATCCAAATTCGTAAGCAGGATGGGCTGGTCGAGCGATGTGCGATTCCAGCGGGCAGGGATGGCGATGCCATCGCGGAAAACATAAGCATTGCCGTAATCGATCAATTGCGGGTTATAGACTTCATCTTCCGCCTGGTTTTGGTTGGTGAAAATATATGGCACAAAGAGAACAACCACATTCTCAGCCGTAACAGGCTGCT
>JAEURI010000135.1 GCA_016789225.1 Anaerolineales bacterium | reverse complement strand
CCTGCGGTCACATTGATGGCATTAGGCTCAAAGCCAAATTCCGTCATCGTAACGGTGACTTTGGTTGGTGCCGATCCGCCTGCACAAGCGGAAAAGAGCACTGCAAATATCAAAACCGGTAAAACTTTTTTCAACAACATGCGAAACTGCCTCCAAAAATAAAGTTAATCAAACCTTCGTTGACATTTCAAACACTTCGGTGATTTCTTTCAACACCCGCTCACGTTCCTTCTTGTCATTACCCTGAATGGCGGTCGTGACGCAGGAATTCAGATGTCCTTCCAGAATCTGGGCACTGACTTTGTTCAACGCCGCTTCCACTGCCTGTATCTGGCGGATGACGTCGATACAATAGGCATCTTCCTCCACCATGCGGATGACTCCACGCAGGTGTCCTTCAACAGTCTTCAATCTTCTAAGTGTGCTCGCGTTATCCATAGTTACCTCTATTTTCCAGATACGGTTTACCGTTTTTCTCTTACCCCCCCCAGGGGGGTAGGGATACCTGAAATATAAGGCATCTCCTGCATCCCTGTCAAGTAGATAAATGTAATCGGATTGGGGTGTAAAATGACTTGGATGAACATATCGCCTAAAGACCTAAAGCAAGTTGTCGTGTTTCAACATTGCACAGACGATGACCTGCACCTTATCCTGAAGAACAGCATCACCCGCTCCCTGGAAGAAGGAAGTTTTTTCTTTATGCAAGGCGATGAAGCAGAGTACTTGTATGTTCTCACCAGCGGACAGGTCAAGTTGATGCAGTCAAATCCGAATGGGCAACAAGTCAACCTGCGGACGATCTACCCGTGGCAGATGTTCGGCGCACTAGGAGCCGTCCGCTCGGATGGAGCCCCCTACCCCGCTTCTGCCCAAACCTTGGAAGACAGCACGGCTCTTGCGACCCCAAGCCTGTTTCTGCGCTCCATGCTGGAAACTCGCCCGTACCTTTCTTTCGACCTGATGAACCTGATGACCAGCTATATTCAAGAAATGCAGGCACGCTACCGCGAACTCGCCACGGAGCGAGTTGAGCAGAGAGTGGCTAACGCACTGGTCCGCTTGGCAGGGCAAGCAGGCATAAAGTCCGAAAAAGAGGCGGGGATCGAACTATCCTTCTCGCGGCAAGATGTGGCAGAGATGACCGGCACCACGCTCTATACGGTCAGTCGTCTCCTAAGTGATTGGGAGCGGAAGGGCATCCTCAAGACGGGCAGAGAACGAATCCGGATCTTGAAGCCGCATGATCTGGTAAGAATTGCCGATGGGTTAGCGTAGAAGCGCAATATACTCGTCTTCACTTATTTGCGCTGGCGCAAAGACGGGTTGGGGGAAATACGATATTCTGTGTCCACTATGAACGATGTTTTTAACCTTTCCGAAACCAGTGTGGAAGATTTTTTGAAGTCTACCCCCAGGGCAGTTCGTTTCTTTTTAGACTGGCACACGGGATGTGCAGGCTGCGGTCTGGCACGTTTTTGCACGATGAGAGACGTCGTCAGCACCTACCAGCTCGACGAACAAAAGTTTTTGGAAGCGGCTAAAACATTGGTCGTTCAACACAGTTTAACAAGGAGTTCAGAATGAAAGCATACTTAAAGTTCCCCGTTATCCTCATCCTGTTGGGCATCATCCTTGCGGCCTGCGCAGGTGCAAATTTTCAAAATGTGGACAAAGAATATGTATTGACCACCGACCTGCGAAACGGTAACCTGATCTACCTCGGCGTCAGCGATGAGATCAACGGACAGGAAAACCCCACGCTCAGCGCAAAACCCGGTGAGACCATCACCGTTATCCTCATCAATGGTGGCCAAGGACAACACACCGTCACCTTCCCTGAAGTGCAGGCCAGCACGGAAGTCGTTTCAGAAAAAGGCGAAGAGTCTTCGGTCACTTTTACCGTACCAAACATCCACGGTGAAATGGAATACTTCGACAGTGTCGGCAACCATGCCGATCTCGGCATGCGCGGCAAACTGGTCGTGACTGAAACCGGCGCCCCGATGCCTGTCACTACGACAACAAGCAACGGCGACCCTGCCGTGATCGCCGCCTTCCAAAAAGGAGCCTGCGGCTCGTGCCATGCCATTCCGGGAATCCCAAATGCGGTGGGCGTGGTCGCGCCCAGCCTGGCAGAGATCAACACTGTGGCTGAAGAACATATCAACAGCGACTCGTATGCCGGAAAAGCAACCAGCGCCGAGGAATACATCCACGAATCGATCTTCGAACCGAATCTGTTCATCGCCCCGGCATGCCCCACCGGCGCATGCGCCCCAGACGTGATGCCTGCCGCCCTGAAAGATACGCTGACAACCGATGAGATCAACGCTATCGTCAGTTACCTGCATGGATTACCCGATGGTGCATACACCGAGACGACCACTACAACAGATGCAGTGACCGCTCCCATCCAGGACGATAACTCCGGCGCAGACATCATCCGCGACCCAACCGACATCCCCGCTCCCATCGGCGCGCGCGACCCCATGATCGTGCGTCTCGACCTCGAAGCGATGGAAGTCATCGGTCAACTCGCCGACGGAACCACCTACACCTATTGGACATTCAACGGTCAGGTACCGGGTCCGTTCTTCCGCGTGCGCGTCGGCGATACCATCGAAGTTCATATGAAGAACAGCGGCTCCAGCGTAATGAATCACTCCGTAGACTTCCACGCAGTTACCGGTCCGGGCGGAGGCGCAGTTATGACCCAGACCAAGCCTGGCGAAGAAACCGTCTTCACTGCCAAAGCGCTCAATCCCGGTCTGTATGTCTATCACTGCGCGACCCCGATGGTGGCCGACCATATCTCGAACGGCATGTACGGCTTGATCCTCGTCGAACCGGAAGGCGGGCTTCCCGAAGTGGACCGCGAGTTCTATGTGATGCAAGGCGAACTTTATACAGCTGGCGCATTCGGCGAACATGGACATCAGGCCTCAGACACGACCAAGCTGCTCAACGAAGACCCCGAATACTTTGTCTTCAACGGCGCAGTGAATGCACTTGTGAATCAGAAGCCGCTCAAAGCCAACGTAGGCGAAAGCGTGCGCATCTTCTTCGGCGTCGGCGGACCGAACTTCACATCCTCCTTCCACGTCATCGGCGAAATCTTCGACCGTGTGTACGATCAAGCCTCGCTCACGGCCGCTCCGCTCACTGACGTGCAGACCACCCTCGTCCCGCCTGGAGGTGCAACCATGGTCGAGTTCGACCTCGAAGTGCCGGGCAACTTCATCCTCGTGGATCATGCCCTCTCCAGACTCCAACGCGGCCTCGCCGGATACCTCGTGGTGGAAGGCGATCCCAACCCCGATATCATCAACGGCACGCCTTCTTCAGGAAGTGGACACTAAAAAATCAGCCCCGTTCAAAATGAACGGGGCTTTTCATTTACAGCATGCCTACTCTGTGTATAATCTTTAGAATGAAACAACAAACGCTTCTCACCACCCTTTGCCTGCTCCTATTTCTCGCGGCGGGGTGCGCCCCGAAAACGGTGACGCCAAGCACCAACACCCTCATTCAGCAAGCCGTGGCAGCGACATTGGCAGCCATGCCCGCTGAAACACAGGCCCCTCCGCCAACCCCATTCCCATCCCCCACGCCGTTCAGCCTCGTCGGCCTGTTTTGTGAATACCAGTTCTGTATCGGCCATCCCACAGATGTGGCTTTCTTTGACGTAAGCGCGCAGCAAAACCCGGCCTCTCCCAGCACTTACAGCCAGGGATTGATCGCAGCCTTCAACGGCAATCTCTTCATCCAAGTGATGTGGCAGATCGCCCCCGGAACTGCCGACCCGAAATTCCTATTCGACACCCTGCTCGATGATGCCCTCGATACCCCGTCTGGAAATTTGGATGTCTTCCTTACTCGCAACATGAACGTGGTTTACGACAATATTACAAGTATTGCCACAGCGGCCCTGCCCGCCGGTGGAGCCGGTGCATGGACCTGCGGTGACCGCGTCTTTGCCTGGAAGGTCTATACCCCGCAAGCCGACACCACGCGTGCGCTTTTTGATGAAGCCCTGGCACGCTTCACCTGCGGGCAATAGGATGAACAGGTGAGTGCCATGGATTCTGAACTCGCGTAGTATTCACACAAAGGAGATTTACCATGTCTGCCGAACAAGAACTGATTACCCTACGCGCCCGTATCGTCGACCTGGAAGCCCGCCTGGATTTTCTATATAAAAGGCTGGGAATCGAATACAGCGATACCCCCAATGCGATTGACCCAAGGATTATCGACCTGTTAAGAAGAGGCAACAAGATCGAAGCCATCAAAATCTACCGTGAGTTGACCAACACCGGTCTGGCCGAAGCAAAGGCCGCCATTGACCGCATCGACGCCGGGTTGTGATACTGGATAAAAAATCAAAAATGCCAGGCGAATATATCAGCCTGGCATTTTTGATTCAGATGGATCAGTTCAATCTGAAATTCGCGACCTCGTGGCGCATGATCTCAACATCAAAGTCCATGCCGTGCGCGGGATAAATTCGCTTAATTCCCATCGACAGGATTTTCTTCCAGCTCTCCACCACCATGTTAATATCGTCCGCGAGGATGGGCAGGCCGGGCGTCGAACGCAGGTACCAGTCGTTCATCGCCATATCGCCCACGATGGCATCGCCGGAATCGAGCAGGATACTGCTATGCCCCATCGAGTGGCCGGGGGTGTATACCACCTCGCCGGGGATGCCAAACGCCCTCAGCGACATCCCAGCATCGGGAATAACCGTATCAACCCTTAGCTTGGCGAGATGCGGATGTAAAACCTGCCTGGCCGCCCATGCCATCCCGTTTCCATAAGCTGTGACCCCATCCGGGAAGGGCGGCTCGCCTGTCTCAACCATGAAGCGGTCTTTTTCGTGAATGGCAATTTTCGCCCCGGTTAATTTTTGAATGTCTTCCAGGCAGGTGATGTGATCCCAGTGACCATGCGTAAGCAGGATCAATTCGATCTCTCTCGGGTCGATGTTCAAAGCCCTCAGCTTTTTTTTGAAAGCAGGGAAGCCGCCCATCGCACCGCTATCGATGAGGATCGTCCGCTCACCGCGCAGGAGAAAGCAATTGCAAATACCGACAGGGATTCGATGAAAGGTAAAGGCCATGGATGACTGATCTACTTCTCGTACCCATGCGGGTGAGACTTGTGCCATTCCCACGCGCTGGAGAGGATGTCTTGCATATTGGTATTTTTGGGCTCCCAGCCCAATTCCTTTTTGATCTTCGACGGAGAAGCGACCAGACGTGCAGAGTCACCTTCCCGGCGCGGCATCTCAACCGATGGGATGGCATGTCCTGTCACCTTGCGTGCCGTCTCGATCACTTCGCGGACGGAGAAGCCGTTGCCGCTGCCGATGTTGTAGATCATTTTGTCGCGTTGGTCCAACGCTCCCAAGGCGAGGATATGTGCCGAAACCAGGTCGGCAAGGTGGATGTAGTCGCGGATGCAGGTTCCATCCGGCGTGGGATAGTCTGTACCATAGATGGTCGCAGACTCGGCCTGCCCCAATGCAATTTGCAAAACGCGCGGGATGAGATGTGACTCCGGCTGGTGCGCTTCGCCGCGCCCGGGTAATGCGCCGCAGGCGTTGAAGTAACGCAGCACCGCATAATGCATCCCAAAGATCGAGCGGTACCATTCGAGCGCCTGTTCGGTCATCAGTTTGGTGTGCCCGTAGACGTTGGTCGGCCCGATGGGAGACTCTTCTGTCAAAGGCTCTTCGCTGGATTGATACACCGCCGCCGTGGAAGAGAAGACAAATTTTCGAACACCGACCCGAACCGCGGTTTCCATCAATTGCAGGGAGTTGCCAAAATTGTTGCGAAAGAATCGTCCGGGATCTTTCATACTCTCGCCTGCCTCGATGAAAGCGGCGAAATGCATGAGGGCATCGTATTTTTTTACGGTCAGGGCTTCCGCCAGGGCATGGCTGTCATCCAGCGAGGCATGAATGAATTCCGCTCCAGCCGGAACGGCCTCACGATGACCGGTAATGAGAGAGTCGTACACGGTGACAGTGTGTCCCGCCTCGATAAGTGCTTCCGCTGTGGCGGACCCGATATAGCCAGCCCCACCTGTGACAAAGATGTTCATTTATACTCCTGAGTTCGATAAACGAGTCAGAAAGCGTGCTTTCTGACTCTGGTTTCGAGATTATATCTTATTCCTCGGCTGGTTTTTCGTTCCATGCTTCGGCATACCAGCGCAGATAATCAGGGACATGGATGCCCCAATACAACTCCGAGTGGTCACCGGCAAAGGAGTGAAACTCATGCAGGTAATCGTTATGGGTGAGCATTTCCTCAAAGACCATGATGCTTTCCAATTCCCTGTCGTTGTCTCCCGCATCCAGCCATAGACGAGGGCGCGCCTCCTCGGGAATCTCATTAATGACCTTCTCTATAACAGGCGCACTTTCTTTGAAGATGGCAGGCGAATGTAAACCCAGCGAGCCGAACAGTTCGGGGCGTTCGAATCCCAGTTGAATGACCCACCCGCCCCCGCGGGAGAGACCGCCCAGAGCACGATGGGCCCGGTCTGGCAGGGTGCGGTAGGTCGCATCCACATAGGGAATGAGGGCGCCGATCAGGCGGTCTCCAAAGCCGGGGCCGGCATCCAGATTCCAAAAACGGTCATCGGGGAAGACAATGATGAAAGGGATGCTCTCACCCGAGAAGAACATCTGATCCGCAAATTGTGGAACACCCAGCCTCACCCACTGATCGTCCGTGTAGGTTTGGCCATGCAAAAGATAGAGAACCGGATAACGCTGATCGGTCCGTTCGGAATAACAAGGCGGCAGGTAGATGAGATATTCCTGTGGCGGGTTTGTGACGGAGACAACGCCCGCTTCCACCCGCCCGGGCTGGGTCAGGCATCCCAGGGCGGTGGGCGTCGCTGTGGGCGGGATGGGACTTGGGGTAGGGGTAAGTGTGGCCGTGGGCGGAGGGGAGGTTAAGGTCGCAGTGGGGGGAATTTCATTAAAGGCCGAACAGGCAGAGGATATAAAAAGAAGCGAAAACAAGGGTACAATGAAAATTGCTTGACGGGTTTTCATTCTTCGCATTATACTCGGCAGGCTTAATCATATCGGGGCGTGGCGCAGTCCGGCTAGCGCGCTTGCTTTGGGAGCAAGAGGTCGCAGGTTCGAATCCTGTCGCCCCGACAATTAGGTGCAGGTTTCCCCATTGAGGGGTGGACGAAGCCTGTTGCCGCCAAAATAGGTGAAATTTCAACCAGAGACACGGAGGCACGGAGGTTACATTTTCGTGACGCGTGTCTTTGTAGTTTAATAGCTTGTGTTAAAATCACTATAGAGGATAAAACATGGCAAAAAAGATTGATGGTGTCATCGAATCCGTGCGGTACAAGAACGGTCAGATCGTTCTGGTACGCGCCTATGAAAGGCGCGGTTTCACGTTCTCCGACCGGGTCCTATTCGACCGCAAGACCCTTTTGGAATATTTGCAGAGCGGAAAGAACTTTGTCACCGGCACACGGCAGGATCTGCTGGCAAGCACATTCAACCTGGCCAAGTCAGTCATGATCGTCAAGGCAGATGACCGCGAGTACGTTACAACAAGAGAAAATGCGACCCGCGACGAACTGGAAAATGTTCCTTTCTTTTAATCACGCATTTTGAAGGATGGCGCAAATAGACCTGCATGCCTTTGGATGTTGCAGGATCAGGTGATTTCCCATGAGAGTGATAGACAAAACCCAGCTCCAGGATGAGCAAGGCAATATCAACATCATTTCCCGTATTCAGGGCACACTGCAATATGGGCTGAACTGGTATTCCGAACTGGAGGCTCAAAAAAAGGTCATTGGCCAGCTGGACCGGATGCTGGATAAAGGCTGCGTTCTCATCCGTAACTTTACCCTTCCAGGCAGCGAGATCGTGATTCCCATGATCTTGATCGGGCCAGGGACGATCTCTGTCATTCTGGCTACACCGATCAAAGGGCATTTCGAGGCAAAAGGCGCCGAGTGGAACACCATCAGCAACAACGGAGTCTCCACCCCGGCAAACCGGAACCTGATCGACCTGATCATCAAGCTGACACGCGCCTTCCAGAAGTACATGCAGATCCAGGGCATTCATACATCGGTGCAATTGGAGTCGGTGTTGATCGCCAGTGACCCAGGAGCACAGATCGACTCCGTTCGTCCGCTTGTGCGCGTCCTGCGAAGTGATGCCGTCAAGCAATTCGCCACGGCGGTCAATCAAGCGCGCCCGGTATTACGCACTGACTCGATCATGGCGCTTGCCGAACGCATCCTTTCCCCAAAGTCTCCCGAGCAACTCGCTGCCGAAGCTGCCCCCGCCGAAAAACCCGTGTCTCGCGCGCAGGCTATCTTCAATGCAGCTGAAGAACAGGCCGAAGGATTCGACCCAAATGCACTTGGGTTCGAATTCAACGAAGAGACCGCCCCTCCCAATGAAGCCCACGGCCCCGCGCCAGAAGCCCAAGCCAGACCGCAAAAACCCGTCCAAGCTGCAAAACCCTCCAGAGGGTTATCACGCAATCAAATCATTCTATTGGTGATCATGACTTTGCTTGAATGTTGTGTGATCGTGGCAGGAGCGGCGGCATTATTCCTTTTGAATCCATCATAACTTGCTTTGAATACACCGTTTCTGTCCATCATCATCCCCGCCCATAACGAAGAGAACAGACTGCCGCGAACTCTGGAGCAGATTTTTTCATTTCTTGAGAAGCAGGGGTACAAAAGCGAAGTGCTTGTGATCGAAAATGGAAGCACAGACCGCACCCTTGAACTGGCCGCAGAATTTCAGAAGGACCATTCCAACCTCACCGTCATTCACGAAGAGCGCCGCGGAAAAGGCAACGCTGTCCAACGCGGCATGCTTGCGGCGCAGGGCGAGTATCGTTTCATTTGCGATGCCGACCTCTCGATGCCCATTGAAGAACTGCCTAAATTCGTCTCCCCGATCATGAAGGATTTCGATATTGCCATTGGCTCCCGTGAAGCCCCGGGGGCCATTCGCTACAACGAGCCGCCCTATCGACACCTGGGCGGGCGGGCCATCAACCTGATCATTCGCCTGTTCATCCTGCCGGGGTTGAACGACACGCAATGCGGCTTTAAGTGTTTCCGCGCTGAGGCCACTGAATCCATCTTCCGCCATCAAACGCTCACCGGCTGGTCATTCGACATCGAGTTACTGTTCCTCGCCCGCCGAAAAAAGTTACGCATTCGGGAGGTTCCCATTCAATGGTACTTCGACCCCGACAGCAAAGTGAACGCGGTAAGCGATGCCCTGCGCATGATCGGTGACATCTTCCGCATTCACCTCAATGCATGGCGCGGCCTGTATGACCCCAAAGCCTGACCTGGCCTACGAAGGGGAACTCTGGAAGGTTTATCAATTCATAGCAGGGATGGACGAAGCCGGACGCGGAGCCCTGGCGGGACCCGTTTGCGTGGGGGCCGTGATCCTGCCGCGAGATGATTCGCCTCTTCTCCAAACCCTGAGCGGGGTACACGACTCCAAGCAGTTGACTCCCCGCAAGCGTTCGCAACTCGTCCCGCAGATCAAGCAGACCGCCCTCGCCTGGGGAATCGGCCTGGCCCCCGCCGAAGAAATAGACTCACTGGGAATCGTGCCAGCCACCCGTCTGGCCGCGAGCCGCGCACTTGAGTCGCTCTCCCAATTTCCAGATTACCTGTTGACCGATTTCCGTCTCGAACTCCCCGAGTTGGACATTCCCCAAACTGCCATCGTCAAAGGCGACCAGCGCTCGCTGAGCATCGCCTGCGCCTCCATCCTCGCCAAGACCGCACGCGATGAACTCATGCGCGAACTCGACACGCAATATCCCGAATATAAATTTGGTCGTCACAAAGGCTACGGCACGCTTGTGCATCGCAAGCAGATCGAGCGGCTGGGTCATTCCCCCATTCATCGAAAGACATTCAAATTAAAAGAAGTACCGCAAGCTTAAGCTTGCTGGCACGGGTCATTTCCTCAAAATTCCGCCACCGGATAATTTACTCTCCGGCTTGCTCGTGCGCCAGGCATAGAACCCAAGCCCGGCCCCGCCCAGCAAAAGCAATATGCCAAACGCGCCGAGAATAGTGGAAGTGCCATCACCACCGCCATTCGTCTCGGTTTCAGCAGCCGTATCCACTACAATATCCTTCGACTGTGCGCCAAACGGAACGAAGGCAATATCACCGGCATTCACATCGAGCGTATAGTTCAATTCAGTAGTGGGATTGTAGTTCGTCGGCACACCGACGGAAATGTTATACGTCCCTTCGGGGATATCCGTAAAACAAATTCCCTGGTAAACCTCCGGGTCAGCCGGGATGACGGTCTCCAATGACGCCGAATATTTTCCGTTATTCTCTGTTACGCTCACCGCACCGCCTGCAATGGCAGGCTCGGTTTCTTCGCGGATCGCATTCCCATTTTCATCGTTGAACAACAACACACACACTTCCGTCGTCCCGGTGATCGGTGTGGGTGTAACGGTGGGAGTCCCAGGTGCGGCAGCGGCAGGCACAGTGGGTGTTGCCACCACAACGATGCCGATCAACAATTCCTGTCCTTCGATCAACGTACAATTTTCATCCAACTTTGAATTCAACTGACGCAGCTGATCAACACTGATGGCATGCAAAGCCGCCACCCGAAAACAATTATCCCCCGGCTGCACGATATAAAGAATGCGTCCATCCACGCCCGGGGTGGGTGTGACATATTGCTGCGCACTTGGCGCTGCTCCCGCAGGCAGCCAAATTCCCAACAGAAGCAAACTCAACAACACAAACAAAACAAAAAAACGTTTTGAATTCATCGGCAAAGATTATATCAGATTCGATTTGGTATAAAATAAAGCTGAAATGAGGCGACATGAAAACCCTGATAAAGAACGGAACCCTGGTCACTGCATCCGACACCTTTCTCGCCGATATCTTGATCGAGGATGAAAAAATCTCCCGCATCGGACTTAATCTTGAAGTGGCTCCTGACTATCAGGTCGATGCCACAGGCAAGCTGATCCTGCCCGGCGGAGTCGACCCGCATGTTCATCTCGACCTGCCCATGTTCGACACCGTCTCCTCCGACGACCATTACACCGGTCATAAAGCCGCGGCCTTTGGCGGCACGACCACCGCGATGGATTTCGTTGTGTTGGAAAACGATGGCTTTTCCCATTCTGTCGATCTATGGATGAAGAAAGCCGAGAAATCCGCCATCGACTATTCCTTCCACATGAACCTGACCCGCTTCGACGAGACCATCGCCAAAGAAATCCCGTCTCTCATGGAAATGGGCATCCAAACCCTCAAAGTCTTCACCGCCTACAACGGACGGTTACGGCTCGACGATGGCAGCATCTTCAAAGCCTTGCAAATCGCCCGCGACAATGGAATGCTCGTCATGGCACACTGCGAGAACGGCGACGTGATCGAAACACTGACCGCGCAAACATTGGCCGAAGGACGCACCTCCCCGATCTGGCACGCACTCACTCGGCCAGCCTGGGGCGCAGTCGAATCTTCCCTGCGAATGGCAGCAATGGCAGAACAAGCCGATGCCCCTGTCTACATCGTCCACATGAATGCAGGCGGCGAAGTGGACATGCTCCAGTATGCGCGCGAACGCGGCGTGAAAGTGATGGGCGAAACCTGCCCACAATATCTCTTCTTCACCCTCGACCATCTCGGCCAGCCCGACGGCGCCAAGTGGATCTGCTCCCCACCCATGCGCACAGAGATAGATAATGCCCGACTGTGGGAGGGGCTTTCGCAAGGCATTTTGCAGACGATAGGCACGGACCATTGTCCGTTTTATTATGACGGGAGCAGGCCCATCGTCTATGAAGGAGGCGAGATCGCCATCCCCGGCAAGGAATTGGGGCGGGACGACTTCACCAAGATTCCCAACGGCTTGCCAGGTATTCAAGATCGAATGCCAATTTTATGGACGTATGGAGTCAACGCGGGCTACATCACGCCCAATCAGTTCGTGGCTTATACCTCCACCAACCCGGCCAAGATCTTCGGCCTGTATCCGCGCAAGGGAGCGCTCATCCCCGGTGCAGATGCAGATATTGTCATTTGGGACCCGGAACGACGGATCAAATACGGGACGGCTTATTCGCATCAACGCACCGATTACAACTTATACGAAGGCTGGGAGTTGAGCGGCTACCCCGAAAAGGTTTTTCTACGCGGAAAATTAATTGTGGATGGCGACGCATGGAAAGGCAAACGCGGCGACGGAAAGTTTTTGAAAAGAGGGGTGGGAGAAGTTTTGTAAATAAAAAAGACCTGACAGGCTTTAAAAACCTGTCAGGTCTATCCATGAAATTTAGAGGTTCTCATGCCATCCAAAAAACCGATCATTCACTGCGACGCGCTCGTCGTCCACTGCATGGACTACCGCCTGCAAAAATTCATCCAACCGTGGATCACCGTCCGCTTCGGCTACGACAACTTCGACATCGTCTCGCTGGCAGGCAGTGTGCATGATTACGAAATGGTGCTGAAATATGTGCAGCTCGCCGTACAGATTCACAGCATCGAAACCGTCTGCCTGATCAACCACGAAGACTGTCGCGCCTACGGACGCGAAGGCACGTATAAACGTCACAAGCATGACCTGATGGATGCACAAACGAAAATAAAGGCGCTCTTCCCGCACTTAAAAGTGGAAACTTTCTATCTGCACCTGAATGGAATGTTCGAACCTATTTCATAGCGCGGCGTACCGCACACTTCAGTTTGTGCCACGGCAGGCAAGTGTGCTGTACGGGGTGCGGCAAAATCTTCGCGGTTGGCGTAGTTTTTGCAGAACAATACTATAAATGATGATTCACCGTCCCGAAGGATTGATTTGCAGATGAGTTCGATTTTCAAAAGCCTTCGGGACGCTTTGCGTAAGGCAAGTTCATAAAGAGGAGAACACTTCATGTCCCACAAATGCGAAGCCATCGTCGTTCACTGCATGGATTACCGCCTGCAGTCCTACATCAATCAATGGCTCGAAGCCAACCTTGGCAAAAACAGTTATGACCGCGCCGTGATGGCGGGCGGCGTGTACGACGTTTATGATGTCATCCGCCAGGTGGATATTTCCGCACGCCTGCATGGCATCTCGAAAGTCATCCTCATCAACCACGAAGACTGCGGTATGTACGGTCCCGGCGGTACCGAGGAACGCCACGAGGAAGACCTCGACAAAGCCGAGGAGAAGATTCGCAGGCTATTCCCCGACCTCGAAGTGGACACCTATTATTTGAACCTGGATGGGACCTTCGAGAAGAATTCGTAACATCAAGCTTCGGCTTTCCCACTCACCTGCACCGCGCTCTTCAAGACCTCGTTCTGCATGGCGGGATTCAAATTGAAGGTCACACCCCACAGCTTATCGATATCCGCCACCGTAATCAATGGCTCCTGTTGGATGAAGGCCTCGAACACCTCCGGGTCTTCATCCAACAGCGCCAGCTTGTGACTCTTCTCGTCCGTCACAAAACCGCGCACCTGCTCATACACATCCATCAGCGGCGCGTTCATCGAAACCTCGCGCCCCAATTGAATGTCGTCCTCGATCTTCTGCATCACCCACGCAATACGGAACGGCCATTGCTCTGTCAGCATCACCCACTTGATCGCCACTTCCACTTTAACCTCGCGCATCAATAAAATCCGCGCCAGGCGATAGATATTCACAATCCGCTTCACGCGCCGAGGATTGCGGGAAAGGAAAGGGGAAAAGGTCTCGAACGCTGACTCTTCCTCGCGCCGGAACGGTTCCTCCTCCGGTAATTTTTCTTCCACCTGTTTGACCGCCTCATCACCGCCCCTCGGCCTGTTCGCTGTTTTCTCAGAGCTTTGCCCCCGCTGAATCTGATTCGTTCCACTTGCGGCGTTTTGCAAAACAGTGTCAATGTCCGGCACATCCACTTCGATCTGCGCATTCAAAGCCTTCTCCATTGCATCTGGTGACTGATACAACAGCGAGCGGACGTAGCCCCTAATATCCTCCGTCCCCGCGGGCGGAATGCGGAAGGGAATCTGCACGATCTTGTCGAGGAATTCATAGCCGGAGACGCCCGCCTCGGTCAACACCTCGCCATAGCGTTTTTCAATCGCCTTCACCAACACGCGTGCGTCCATGGCGAGAAAGATGATGAACGGGTCTTCGGTGCGATCCGATA
>JAEURI010000113.1 GCA_016789225.1 Anaerolineales bacterium | reverse complement strand
GTCCAACGCTTGGGGTCGTCCACATCGCGGAATTGACCGATGATCTGAATGCCAACATCCTCGCGCGGTTCGATTAATTCGCGGTCGAAGAGTCCGGTCATCTCATCCCGCCGACCTGTGCGCAAGGTGTACATCCTCAACTCAAGGATGGGGGAGTAAGTCTTGCCGCTCATACGCGCTCGAACTCCATCACCCAATTCGTTTCCCAAGTCTTGCCGCCATCATCCGAAAGCGCCTGTTCCCACTGGCAGGATGTCGCCGTGATCTTCGACCAGAGAGCACGGGCTAAAACCGGTTTGCCATCCAAATCATCTTCGGCGAAAAATTCCCCGACACCATTATTAAACTTGCCAACCATCGGCGAAGTCAGCATCGCATTGGCACTGTCCATCCAATATTGACTCCACTCTTCGGTCTTCGGGTTGAAGAGGCTGAGTGATACCCCATACAATGCCCCGCTTTCGCGTTGAAAGGTCATCTCCTCCAAATTGCCAATGCCGCCCAATATCTTGCGGTCTTCTACCGTGCTTTCGAACTCATCCCATTGGGTTGAGCCCTGCATCAACGCCTTCAATTTGCGATGTTTGACCTTCCACCTGCCGATGAAAAAGTCAAAATCATGCCTGCCATCTTTTGTGTCCATAGTTGCTCCTTGTGATGTGTGATTTACACCTTCACTGTAGAGCCTAAAGCGGACAGGATCGTTCCTAATTTAAATTTTATAGTAGGGGCGACCCGTCAGGGTTAGCCATGTGCTAGTTTAAAAAGGAAGGGTCGCCCCTACGACAAAAATTGTATTAAATAAAAAAAGTGACAGTTACCTTGTAGGTGACTGTCACTTTAAACAAACTTTTTTCTACTTCAAATACTTATCCATCCAGCGCAAAATGTGATTGAGCCTTGCAATGCGCCGATCCGTTCTCCCAATGCGTGAGAGACCATGTGGTTCTTCGGGGAAGCGCATTTTTGAAAGTGACACTTCGCCTCATCTCGCCGCCACCCTCAACCTTTCCGCCCCCTTCCGAACTTCCTCCTTCAGCTCCTTCAGTTCCTGAATCACGAACTCGAACGAGAACATGGCGATCTGCCTTGCCTGTTGTGTGTCACCCTGAGCGATAGCGAAGGGTCTCTGGGATAGTCGTAGAGATGCTTCGCTCCGCTCAGCATGACATGAACTACAAATTCACTTCGCCCTTTATCTCGCCGCCACCTCAACCTTTCCGCCACCTTCCGAACTTCCTCCTTCAGCTCCTTCGGTTCCTGAATCACGAACTCAAACGAAAACATGGCGATCTGTCTTGCCAGCCAGGCGAGGTCGTCCACGCTGCCGTAGAATGTTGTTACCGTGACGGTTCTTCCTGTTTTGGTGGGATCTCGTCTTTTCCTGTGCTGTAGATATTGGTTACGTTGGAGATGTTGATGTTGCCAGCATTCCACCCACGCGGATCTCTCCCACTATACAGCTATGTTTCCAATGAGACTTCAGTGCTAGTGGTTAGGGTGAAGCTGTTGATGTAACAGTTATTTCCTGCTCGATTGTCAATTTTTCACAGACAGCCTGGTATGGCAAGGCATCAACGATATACTTCTTCCATTCATCGCGGGTGAGATTGCGAGGCATTGCGGCACAGGCGTTGGCAATTAAGTCCTCTGCCTGCCACTCCCAAACGCGGGCCGTGTGATCCCCACTACCTGAGACGACATACTTGCCACCTGTAACTAAAGAGGTATCCGGGCTGAAGGCCATAGAGGTCACTGGACTATCATGGGTCATGCGGGCAACTTCCTGCCCAGTGGCGGCATCCCAAACACGGGCGGTGTTATCATACCCTCCCGAGATGACATACCTGCCGTCTGGGCTGAACGCTACCGCGATCACAAGACTATCATGAATCATGCGGGCCACTTCCTGCCCAGTGGCGGTATCCCAGACACGGGCAGTATTATCATAACTTCCTGAGACGATATGTTTGCCGTCCGAGCTAAATGCCACAACGTATACAGCACCCTCATGGGTCATGCGGGAAACCTCACTCCCTGTTGAGGCATCCCAGACACGAGCCGTATTATCCTCACTCCCCGAGACGACATACCGGCCGTCAGGGCTGAATTCCACAGAGTACACAGTTCCCTCATAGGTCATGCGGGCAACTTCCTGCCCAGTGGCGGCATCCCAAACACGGGCGGTGTTATCGTACCCTCCTGAGACGATATACCTGCCGTCAGGGCTGAAGGCCACAGAGGTCACAGCACCCTCATGGGTCATGCGGGCAATTTCTCTGCCGGTGGCGGCATCCCAGACTCGGGCGGTGTGATCCTCACTTCCTGAGACGACATACCTGCCACCTGTGCCCGAAGGAGCATCCGGGCTGAACGCCACAGAGGTCACAGCACCCTCATGGGTCATGCGGGAAACTTCCTGCCCAGTGGAAGCTTCCCAGACGCGGGCGGTATTATCCTCACTTCCTGAGACGATGTATCTGCTATCGGGACTAAATGCCACAGAGTTCACAGCACCCTCATGGGTCATGCGGGCAACCTCACTCCCTGTTGACGCATCCCAGACACGGGCGGTGATATCATCATTTCCTGTGGCGACAAACTTGCCGTTGGGGCTGAACACTACAGAGATCACATCACTATCGTGGGTCATGCGGGCAGTTTCCTTGCCGGTGGCAGTTTTCCAGACGCGGGCGGTGTGATCCTCACTCGCCGAGACGACATACTCGCTACCTGTGTCCGAAACTATATTCGGGCTGAATGCTACAGAGCTCACAACACCATCATGGGTCATACGGGCAACTTCAATGCCTGTAAGGGCTCCCCAGACACGGGCGGTGTGATCCCCACTTCCTGTAACGACATATCTACCTTCGGGGCTGAATGCCACAGAGGACACAAAATCGTCATGGGTCATGCGGGCAATTTCCTCCCCCGTAAGGGCTTTCCAGACGCGGACAGTATTATCCCAGCCTCCTGAGACGACATATCTGCCATCCGGGCTGAACGCTACAGAGTTCACAGCACTATCATGGGTCATGCGGGCAACTTCCTGCCCAGTGGCAGCCTCCCACACACGAGCAGTGAAATCCCCACTTGCTGAGACGATATACTTGCTATCTGGGGTAAATGCCACAGAAACCACATTACCATTATGGGTCATGCGGGCAACTTCCTTGCCTGTTGAGGCATCCCAAACACGGGCTGTGCTATCCACACTTCCTGAGGCGACATACCTGCCATCCGGACTAAATGCAACGATTGTGACAGGACCATCATGGGTCATGCGGGCAACTTCAAGGCCAGTAGCGGCTTCCCAGACGCGGACGGTGTTATCCCCACTTCCAGAGGCCACATACTTGCCGCCTGTGCCCAAAGGGGTCTCGGGGCTGAACGCCACAGAGTACACAATATCGTCATGGGCCATGCGGGCAACTTCAATGCCTGTTGTAGCATCCCAGACACGGGCGGTCCCATCCCAACTCCCTGTGAGGACATACTTGCCACTTGGGCTGAACGCTACAGAGACCACATCATCTTCATGGGTCAAGCGGGCAACTTCAATGCCTGTGGCGGCCTCCCAGATGCGGGCGGTGTTATCCCAACTTCCCGAGACGACATATTTACCATCCGCGCTGAACGCTACAGAGCCTATCTTGCTATCATCAGTCATGCTGCTAACCGGGCGCGCCGAAAAGTTATTGTTTATTAAGAAGCGAGCTGCATCTGCATTTGGGAAAAGTTTCATGGACTGAATAGCGAGCAGGGTAGCAGTCATTTGGTTTGAAGAGCGATCCAGGTTGGCAAGGTGTGCCTGTGCGGCCAGTTGGCGGGCAAGCGCAATGTTTGCCTGCCTTTGGGCTTCGTTGCTTTTCAATAAGCCAAAAGCGCCCAAGAATAAGAAGACCACGGCTGCGGTTATGGAGGCGATGATGGTAATTCGCGATCTTCTTTCACCTTCACTTCTTAATTCGACACAAGCGTCTAAATATTTTTCCTCACCCGTGGAAAGCCTGATGAATGAATTCTTTTTCAGCGCCAGGGCATCGTCCAACCTCCCGCCGCGATGCACGAGAAAGGTATCTTGCTTTTTTGAGCGATCCCATTCCAGGGCGCTTTCGGTCAATTGACGATACAGGCGCAGGCTCTCGCGGTCTTCGTCCAGCCATTTGCGCAGGGTTCCCCACTCTCGTATCAAGGCTTCGTGCGCCACTTCGGCGCTGTCTGCTTCAGTGGTGACCAGGCGCGCGTCTGACAAGGTTTTCAAGACTTTTGAGACATCGTCCTGTTCTTTGCTTAACCCCAGTTCATCCATCTTCACGCGACGGCGGGTATCCTGCGTCCCTTCACCGAGTTCGGTCAGTCGTAAGAAGATGTTGCGGGCAATGGTCTGTTCAGCGGGTAGGAGCCTGTCATACACGCTTTCGGCGGTTTGAGTGATGGCTTTCTTCACCCCGCCCGCCTCGTGATATCCTTTGAGAGTCAGCGTGTGTCCCTGCCTGCGCTTCCATGTTTCCAGCAGGGCGTGGGAGAGCAAGGGCAATGCGCCGGGTTCTGAGCCAATGTCTTGCAGGATCAAATCCACCAAGCCAGGTTGAAAATCCCAGCCGTTGTTCTTTGCAGGGGCGGTAATCGCTTCCCGTAATTCGTCTGATGTCATCGCACCGAGATTGACTTGATGCTTCTCTAGGGTTAAACGCAAGCCTTCGTATTCGAAACAGCGATGGTAAAAGTCTGCCCGCAAGGTGATGACCACACTCGCCGTGCCGTTATCGTCAGTCAACGATAGTAGGTTATCGATGAAAGCCTTGCGTTCGCCCACGTCTTTGCAGAGGGTGAAGGTCTCTTCAAATTGGTCAACCAGCAACAGCATCTTTGTTTCCCCAAATGTCTTTTTTACATACAACCGCAAACTGCGTGTGTCTTTTGCCAGATCGTCCATCAAGGTGGATGTAGCAGTGACTGATTCGGAGTTACTCGTTAAACTTGCAGCGAGACTCTCCAAGGGGTGAGCCATTGGAGTAATGACATGAACTATGCCGCGTTCGTTGTCTTGCTTCCACGCCGGGATAAGTCCCGCCCGCGCCACGGATGATTTTCCACTGCCCGAGGCACCAACAATGGCAAGGAATGCTTCATTCTTTACACGCTTCAACAGTTCAGCGGTCAACGTTTCGCGCCCGTAGAACAAGTCCGCATCAGTGGTATCGAAATAACGCAATCCCATATAGGGCGACTCGCCTGCGACGGGTTCTTCGGTTGTGGTTTCTGGTTTAAGTATGCCAAGTGCTTCTGCTGTCAGTTCAACTTTATTCCCGCTCCCGATGATCACAACCGAGCGATTCACATCCCCACCGATGGAAATTTCCCCATTCACAAGGGCTTGTTTCAATGCTTCTATTTCCTTCTTTGTTGCTGTCCCATCCAATAGTTTTTGCAACGCCTTGTTCTTGTCCATAAATCACCTTGTTTGTCAGATTATACCGCCGCTTGTGATTCAAAAAGGTGCCAGTCACTTTCAAAGTGACTGGCACCCTGAGCGATAGCGACACATGCACCGCGTTGTGGATGCAGTGCGGTGAGGGTCTCTGGGACAATCGTAGAGATGCTTCGCTGCCTCTCAGCATGACACGAACAAGGATTTACTTCTTCCGTTCTTCCAACCCCTTTACCATCATTTCCTTCGCTACATTCGGGTCTGCTTTGCCTTTCGTGGCTCTTGCCACCTGACCCATGAACCACTGGAACAAGGTTTCTTTGCCTGCGTTGTACTCGTCCACTTCTTTTGGGTTATCGTTCAATATCTTCGTTACGATCTCTTGAATGGCGTTCACATCGGTCATTTGCAAGAGATTCTTTTCTTTGACGATCTGCGCCGGGTCGCCGCCGTTCTTGAAGAGTTCGGTCAGCACGGTCTTGCCTGCGCTCGTGCCGATAGTCTTGTCGGTCACCATGTCGATCAGTTTGGCGAGCGTTTCGGGGGTAAGGGTTACATCGTCAATGCTCAAGCCTGAGTCGTTCAAGTAACGCATGAACTCGCCCGCGATCCACGAGTGAATTGTTTTCGCGGGGCTTTTCGACTTCGCAACTACGCTCTCGAAGTAGTTGGCGAGTGCTTTGTCAGATGTAAGGAAACGTGCCTCGGACGGAGTCAAGCCAAAGTCCGAAATGAAGCGGGAGGTTTTTGCTTCCGGCAGTTCGGGCAGTTGACTCCGAATCGACTTGATCCACGCATCCGATAATTGAAGGGGAGGCAGGTCGGGCTCGGGGAAGTAGCGATAGTCATGCGCCTCTTCCTTCGACCGTTGGCTGGTCGTCACGCCCCGAACATCATCCCAGCCGAGAGTTTCCTGCACGACCGTGCCGCTTTCTTCATAAATTTTGATCTGACGTTCGATCTCATATTGCGAAGCACGAGTGAGTGCACGAAAACTATTTAGATTTTTTATTTCGGTGCGCGTTCTAAATTCATCACTGCCAACCGGGCGCACAGAAATGTTCGCCTCAAAACGCAGCACACCTTTTTCCATATCGCCGGAGTTCACGCCGAGGTAACGCAAAATCGCGCGCACTTTCGTGGCGTAATCAAGTGCGGCTTCAACCGTGCGAATATCGGGCTCGGAGACGATCTCAAGCAGGGGAACACCTGCGCGATTGAAATCGACCAACGCATAATTTTTTTCGTGCGCGAGTTTCGCCGTATCTTCTTCGATGTGAACTCGCCTCACACGGACCTTGAGTTGATTCTCGCTGCCATCATTGACTTCGAGTGAGCCTTTTTCTGCAATTGGCAATTCGTATTGCGAGATCTGATAGCCCTTGGGTAGATCGG
>JAEURI010000108.1 GCA_016789225.1 Anaerolineales bacterium | reverse complement strand
GGCGCGGAGTTGCACGCCCTGCTCAGCGGCCTGGTAAAGAAGCACGAGGTCGATACTGGCTATAGTCTGGAAGGTCTGCCCGCCGATTTTGTAGAGAAAGAGATCAAAGGCGTGGCCGGTTTTTCCCTTGAAGTCACCCGCATGGATGCCGCCTACAAGCTCAGCCAAAGCCGCGATGATGAATCCTATGCGAGCATCATCAGCGAGTTGGAAGCGCGGGGCGACGATGCCTCCGCCGAGGTCGCTGGGAAGATGCGCCAGAAACGAAGCGTTTTCCTTGACGAAACCCCGGCGAGGGAATAAAATCCAAGCCGCTGTCAAATTTGCGCCTCCGCGAGGAGGCGCGTTTTCTGCCACAGAAGCATGACCGAACCAAAGGAAATTTCGCAAGACCGGCCGCAGGTGGTCAATCTCTCCCAAGTGGATGTGGAGACGGTTCAGGCCGAGATGGTGCGTTTACACCAGAGCACGGCGCAGTTGGTGAATGCCGAGGATGTGGAGTTATCCACAAGCGCGGCGGTGGAAGTCCATGCAAGCAATGCCGAAGCGCACGATTCCATTCTGGCGTTCGTCCAGGCGGATGAAGTCACGACGCAGAACACGGCCGTGGCGGCAGTTCAGGCGCAGAAAATGTCTCTGAATGGCGCAGCAGGCGTCGTCCTGGCGGGAAGCGTCGAGTTCGGTAATTCCTATGCAGGCCTCGTGGCGGGACGTGAAGTCCGCGGCGAGCGCATCGAGTCGATCATTCTGCTTTCCCCCAGGGTGGAAGGGAATGTCACCACTGTGATGGATACTCGCACGGCCTTGATCGCTGGGCTGGTCGGCGGGTTGTTTGCCGGGCTGATGCTGCTTTTGGGGCGTGCCCTGTTCGGCAAACGCTAATACGAATGTTCAGCGGAGAAATTCCGCTTTGCAGAAATTCATATTTTGGGGCGAAGGTAACCGCCGCGAACGGTGGTGAGAGGCGCCCAAGGAGTTGGTAAGATGGATAAAGTTGTATTAAAGGCTGAAAAGCGTGATGTGGTCGGCAAGCAGGTGAAAGCCATGCGCCGCGAGGGCAAACTGCCCGCTGTGATCTACGGCCGCCACCTGGAACCCATTTCGATCACGTTGGATGCCCACACGGCCGGGCTCGCGTTGAGTAAGCTGACCTCATCCAGCCTGGTCACTATTGAAGTGGAAGGCAAGGAATACGCCTCGCTCGTGCGCGAACGCCAGCGTGATTACATTAAGGGCGTTCTGACCCATATCGATTTTCTGGCGGTCGACCTGAACGAGAAGATCCGCACCCGCGTGCGCGTCATTCTCACCGGCGTGTCGCCTGCGGTGAAGGATTACAACGGTGTGCTCGTCCAGAACCTGGAACGCCTGGAGATCGAATGTTTCCCTGGTGATCTGCCCGAGCGCATTTCTGTGGATATGGCTGCCCTGGCTCAGATCGGTGATTCCATCCGCGTGCGTGACCTTGCCATTTCAGACAAGATCCGTATTCTGGCGGATGAAGATGAAACCATCGCCGTGGTCACTCTCACCAAGGAAGAAGCTGCTCCAGCCGTGAGCGCGGAAGGCGCGGAAGCCGCTGCCCCCGAACTCAGCGTGGAGCGTGGCAAGAAGGAAGAAGAAGCCAAGAAGTAATTCTGGGTTACAAAAAAATCCGTCATCGAAAGATGGCGGATTTTTTATTGCCCGTACTGTAAGGTTCACCCTGCAAATTTTGACGGGACAACGTCAACATTGCCGTATTAAAGAAGCCCCAACACCTTCAAGAAATTGACGGTCATCCTGGCGGTTGCGCCCCAGAGCAATTCACCATCATAGGGATGATAGGCAATGACGGAACGATCCGGGTCGTTGAGGGTGAACTCCCAGAAATTATTTCGGTTTGCGAGCCACATCAATGGGATGGTGAAGACGCGCGCCACCTCGATGCCTGCCACTTTGTAGGCATAAGGGAATGGGATGACGCCCACGATCGGACTCACCCGGTACTTGCTGATGGTGATCATGCGGCTTAACCTCCCGAGAACTTTTACATCCGCCGGGTTGACGCCGATCTCTTCATCGGCTTCGCGCAGGGCGGTTTGTTCGGGGGTGGTTTCGCCTTCGTCGCATGCACCGCCAGGGAAGGAGACCTGTCCCTTGTGCGACTCGACCCGGTCGGTGCGGCGGGTGTAAAGCACATGCCACTCATCTTGGAAATACATCAGCGGCAGTAACACGGCTGCGCACTTCAATCGAATTTCAGGGTGAAGCGCGATCTCGGCGTAGCCGTCCGTGTCGGCCTGGTTATGGTTCGACTCCAGTAATCTTTGCCGGATGTATTCTTCGGTCAGGGTATTCATATCGATAAAGTTTATGCTTCTGCGCGGACGGGGCTTCCGCAATAATCGCATTCGGCGGTAGCCTCGTCCAGCCATTCAGCTTCGTCTGGTCGCAGCGCGGCGCCGCAGGAAGGGCAATGGGTGGGCAGGAGGGGACGTTTTTTCAGAGCTTTCTCAATTTCATCCCCATCGCTTTGCGGCCTATTGTGTTTTAGCACCGTTGCCACTTCGTCTGCCTCTGCGGTCAGACCATGCTCGCGAAGTTCTTGGATGATACGCCCGCCCATTCTTTCCATGCGCTGAAAGCGGCCCTGTGTTCCCAACAGGGTCAATGTGCTGCGGAAGTGGGCGATGGCTTTCTTGTTCTGACCGCTCAGGATGCAGGCCCGCCCCGCCTCGGCATAAAGGATGGGAGCGCGTTCCGGCGCGGCCTCTTCCGCTTTTTTTGCCAGGTCGTGAAAGGCCAATGTCGCATTGGCAAAATCACCTGCCTGCATCATTTGATGCGCCCGCTGAAGCATGGGCGACACTGGCGGATCACCGCGTAGGAAACGTCTGGCGCGTCGAAACATCTAAAGCTCCTCTTCGATCCCAATGATCTCCTTTGCGAGTTCCGCCAGTCGCGGGTCGTCGCTTGGTTCGATCTTCCTGGCAAAAACCAAAAAACCGGTATGTGCCACCATACGGTCGGTGGGACGCAGGCGTGCCGGGTTGGTCTTGTAGTATCTCAGCATCAGTTCGCAGACTTCCACGAAGGCGAATTGATTTTTCTTCAAGGCATACAGCACTTTTTCGACCTGGTTGAAGGTGGGTAACAGCGTGCCGAAGAATCCGCCGGGTTTGAGCGCAGCCCGCACCTGGGCGATGTAATCGAACGGATTTTGCACATCGAGGAAGAAGGAATCGGCCTCGGTTTCGTCAAAGCCTTCCTGAATGTCGCGCAGTTTCAGGTCGACGCGTGAGGCGAGGCCCAGGCGTTCCAAATTCTTGCGGGCGAGATTTTGCGTATCCGGTTTTTGTTCGTAGGAGATGACTCTCCCGTTCGGCCCGATCGCCGAGGCCATCGCGATCGTCATCGACCCGGAACCTGTTCCAGCTTCCATGACCGTTTGCCCCTCCGAGACTCCCATTTGAACGAGGATAAAGCCGATGTCCTTGGGATAAAGGATCTGGGTGGTGCGCGGCAGGTCGTGCAGAATGTCTGCCAGCGATGGTTGTAATAAGAAGAAAGGCGCGCCGGTGTGGCTGAAGATCTGTGCGCCCCAGGGTTTGCCGATCAGGTCATCGTGTTTGACAACTCCGCGGTGGCTTTGAAAATCTCCGCCCGATTTGAGCAGGAAGATGAAATGTTTGTGCGTAAGGCCCACCAATTGGGCGAGGTCGCCTTCGCGTGCCGTGGTTGAATAATTCATGCCTTCGATTCTACCTTCTCTTCTTCGATGTGGGTTGGGGCTGTGTTATTTTGGAGTTTCCGGTTGGAGGCGAGCAGGATGGCGATCATGCCGAGTCCCATCACCATCAGACCGCAGATCAGAGCGGGGGTGTAGTTAAATACCCAGTCGGGCCTGCCAATCGATTCGCCGATGGCTGAGATGCCCGCCCCGGCGGCGCAGGCGTTCCACACCCCGTGGATCAGTACCGCGGATATGTAAGCACCAAAGAGGCGCCCAATGCGCTTTTCTTTAAAGGCAGATGCGATGCCCCAGCCGACTAGACCAGAGGAGGTCATATGCAGAATGCTGGTACCCGCCCGCGCACTGACGATGATGGCCCAACCGGTTGAGCCGTCTGCACTGGCATTCAGGCTTTCGATCAATGCGAAGGCTGCGCCGCTGAGCATGCCCAATGCAAACCCCTGCGCGGGTGATGCGATCCGCTTTCCAAGCAGCCACACGGCAAGCGGTTTGAGCAATTCCTCGATCAGGGGCACGAGCAGGGCAATGTAGCCGATGCCGATCATGATCAGGGCCGGGTTGGTGAGGTAAGGCGTCAGCATATTCAGGATGGCCTGGTCGTCCGTCATATGCCGGATTGATTCAGAAATG
>JAEURI010000089.1 GCA_016789225.1 Anaerolineales bacterium | reverse complement strand
GGTAGTTTTCCAGAAAAGTCCGCATTTTTTCTATCAATGGGATACTTTCAAAAATAAAGGATATATTTTGAAAGCGGGATGTCAATGCACCGGGATTGCTAATGCTGAAAATTCCATATGGAATAAGTGTAACTAGGTATGAAACCGTGAGTATGGCAAGCACTTTTAGGTTTTTGTAGTTGAAATAAAAAGCTATAAGAGACCCCATAAGAAGGACTGATAAAAGATTTGCAGTTGAGTATGTGTACGTAGAAATGCCAATAAGAAAGCCAGTGATAATAGCTTTTCCATATTTATTTATTTTTGAATGTGACTGTTCGTGAAATGTCCACCATATGCAGAGAAATGCGCCAGAAATGGCAGCGAGTTGCGAAATAACCTCAAAGGAAAGTCTTGACAGAGTGAAAAATTGTGGCAAAAACCCAAATGCAACTAGAAAATATATCAATAAGAGCTTGTTATTCCCGTAAATCTTAAGTGTTAGTAAGAATGTGAGTAACAAAGCAATTGAAAAAAACAACACATTGGGAAGCCTCAGGGTGAATTCAGATACTCCAAATAGCTTGAAAAATGCAGCAGTTGTGTATATGAGGATGGGGCTATCGTAATCCGCATCTGATTTGAAGAACAGAGGAATTTCCCCGTTGTATGCATCTAAACCAGTTAGAGTAAGGTTGCTTGCGTGAACACCGATTGTTGATTCATCAAAAAACAAGCCCAAAGGAATCTTATCTAATTTATAACTGTGAAAAAAGACTATTAATATAATTATGATGAAACAGAGAGCGTTGTATATCCACTCACTGTACTTGGGTAATTGTTCAAGCACCGATGCTGTCCCATTTTGCAGTTGTTTCATAAATCTCTCACTGAATGGTGGCTTTAAATCTTGCACTTCTATTTATGCCGATTGTAAATCTTATCTTTCTTTAAATTCCCTACTCGAACTCAATATCGATCTCTTCGTCTTCTTTCCAATCTTCACTGCGTTCAAATTCAATATCACCGAACAGTACATCTTGTTTGGCAGTCACACGATACCGCTTGACCAACTCCAGCAACGCGAGGAAGGTCACCACGATTTCTACGCGTGTGGCTTTGTCGGTGATCAGTCCGCTGAATGACATGCGCTGGATGTTCTTCAAGGTCTTGGTGATAAAGTCAATTTTCTCGCGGATGGTCACTCTGGGCGCCGTGATAATCGTCCCCAATGGTTTCTTGTCTTTGCCCTTTGCAAATGCCGATTCCGCCGCGTTGAGCAAGCCTTCGAGAGTCAGATTCGAGAGATCAAGTTTCGGCTCCACTTTCGGGGGCGGTGCCACGCGCAGGAAAGTCCGCAGGTTCAAGGTCTGGCGTTCTTCCATCCACACTGCGATTTCCTTGTAGCGCTTGTATAATTTCAACTGTTCCACCAGCGAAATGCCGGGGTCTTCCTCACCAACCTCACGTTCGGGCGGACGCGGCAGCAGGGCTTCCGATTTGATCTGCACCAGCTTTGCCGCGATCACTAAAAACGACGATATCTCTTCGGGTAGTTGATTTTCCACTGCCCGCAAATGCTCAAGATACTGGTCTGTCACCGAACCCAGCGAGACCGTCGTAATGTCCAATTCGGCGCGTTCGATCAGGCTCAACAACAAATCAAGCGGACCTTCGTAAACGGAGGTCAGAACCTTATAGGTGCCGAGTTGATTTCCAAGAATTCCATCCATAGCGGGCGAATTATACACTAGGTGGTTATAATAGCTCCCATGTCCAAACTAACCCATCTCGATGAAGGCGGTCGCGCTAAAATGGTGGATGTGAGCGACAAGCCCGACACCTCACGCACTGCCATTGCACGCGGCGAAGTCCACATGAAAAAAGAGACATTGGAATTGATCCGTGCCGGGCAGATCAAGAAGGGCGATGTGTTGACCGTGGCGCAAATTGCGGGCATCACCGCCTCCAAACGGACCTCTGACCTGATTCCGCTATGTCATCCTCTTCCCCTCTCGAAGGTGGATGTTGATCTTGAGTTCGACGACTCACTTCCCGGCGTGGTCATCACTGCCACTGCCAAGGTCACCGGCAAAACCGGCGTTGAAATGGAAGCGCTGACAGCTGTCTCTGTTGCGGCACTCACTGTTTATGACATGGCAAAGGCTGCTGAGAAAACCATGCGGATTCAGAATATCCGTCTTATTGAGAAGCATGGCGGTCAATCGGGTGATATTGTCAATGAATAGGCGGTTTGTGTCACCCGAGGGAGCGTTCTTTGCAACCGAAGGGTCTCTGGCTATGGGCGTAGAAATGCTCACCACACTGTGGCGCATGTGTCACTATCGCTCAGTATGACACAATTATTATAGGTAACCCATGAATTACTCTTCAATCAACTTACAAGAAAAGCTTACCAAATTCTCCGAGCGCTGGTCACCGAAGATCATTGCCCAGATGAATGACTATCATCTCAAACTTGCCAAAGTTCAGGGTGAATTTGTCTGGCATGACCACCCCGAAACCGACGAAGTATTCATTGTTGTCAAAGGTCACCTCGATATTCTCTTCCGCGACGGTAAAATCTCACTCAGTGAAGGCGAAATGTTCGTTGTGCCCAAAGGCGTGGAACACAAACCCCTCGCCGAACAGGAATGTCACATTCTGCTGATTGAACCTGCGGGTTTGGTCAACACAGGCAGCGTAACAGATTCTGCACTAACAGCCCCCAATGATGTCTGGATATAACATGAACCATATCAAACTCCTATTCTTCGCCACCATTCGTGATCGTGCCGGGACTAAATCCATGGAAATGGACATCCCTGCCGACATGACCATTCTGCAATTGAAGGAAAAACTCGGCATAGATCACCCCAACTTGAAAGAGTCCATGAAATCCGTGCTTGTCACCATCAATCGCGAATACGCGTTTGATGAAGCCGTTGTCCCAAGTAATGCTGAAATTGCATTATTTCCACCTGTCAGCGGTGGATAAATCCGCTCACCACTTTTCACTTTTCAACCTTCACCCATGCAAACTTCCAACTTTCCAACCATCTACTCCATCACCGAATCCGAGATCGACCTGAACGACCTGCTTGCCAAAATCACACTCACGTCCACAGGTGCGGCGGCGATCTTTACCGGTATGGTGCGCGGCGTCACTTCACGCGGCGAAGCTCACGAGACGGAATATCTCGAATACGAGTCTTACATCCCCATGGCGGAAGCAAAGATGAAGCAGGTCGCCGATGAGATCCGCGAGAAATGGCCCATTGTGGAAGGTATCGCCATCGTCCAGCGCATCGGCAAGCTTTACCCAAAGACTCCAACAGTTCTCATTGCCTGCACCGCCGCTCACCGCAATACCGGCGTTTTCGACGCTGCCCGCTACGGCATTGATCGCCTCAAGGAAATCGTCCCGGTCTGGAAAAAAGAAGTTGGGCCGGATGGACAGGAATGGGTCGAAGGCGATTACATCCCAAAGCCGGGAGAATAGATAATACAGGAGATTATGTTCCTGCACAGCCAACGCCTCCTCCTTCGAAACTTCACTGCCTCTGACCTGGAGGCATTTTTAGCCTGCCGTAACGACCCGCTCGTCGCGAAATATCAAGGCTGGTCTTTGCCGTATCCGCGCGAGACAGGCGAGGCTTTTATTACCGAAATGCAGGATATCCACGCGCCGAAACAGGGACAATGGCTGCAACTGGCACTGGAATTGAAAGAGACCGGTACATTGGTCGGTGATGTCGCTTTTTGTATCAAGGACGATGATGTGCGCCAGGCAGTCATTGGGTTTACGGTCGCCTCAGCCTACTGGCAAAATGGTCTCGCCACTGAAGCATTGACCGCCCTGCTGGATTATCTCTTTGAAGATATTGACCTGCACCGTGTTATGGCTGACTGTGACACAGACAACACTGGTTCGTGGAAAACGCTGGAGAAACTCGGCTTTCGACGAGAAGCACACTTTGTGGAAAGTTTGTTGATTGGAAGTGAATATACAAGCGAATATCACTACGGTCTGCTCCAGCGAGAATGGCGGGCGCGGGCCGCATTTCGTAATTGCTGAGAACCAACCATGATCACCATTCGCCCGGCCAATGAAATCGATGCCGCTGCAATTGCCACCGTCCACATTGTTGCATGGAAGGAGACATATCAGGGTATAGTACCCGAAGATTTTTTGCAGAACCTTTCCATCGAACGAAGAACGGCGCAATGGGTTAATTCCCTGTCTGACCCGCAGAACCAGTATCACCACGCATTCGTAGCGGAGCTGAACGGACAGGTTTTGGGCTTTGCGAATTACGGATTTTCCACGGACACAGAGTATCGTGGTGAGTTGTTTGCGATCTACATGTTGAAGTCAGCGCAAAAGCGCGGTATCGGGCGAATGTTGGTGAGTGAAGTTGTAACCGGGTTTGCTGGTCTTGGAGTCGATTCCATGCTGGTTTGGGTGTTGAAGGAAAACCCTGCACGCGGCTTTTATGAAAATCTTGGCGGTGTCTTTCTGCGCGAAACGACCATTGAAATTGGCGGAAAAGCTCTTTTGGAGGTTGCCTATGGGTGGCGTGACCTGAGTCGTTTTCAGAGTGGATGATGCTTGGGTCGGCCGGGCAGTTTCCGGCGGAGTCAGATGCGAACCGTCACGAATTTAATAGTTCAGTGTTTTTAATAGCGTTTATATCTATCTTTATTTGTCGGAGGAGAAATGCAGGATCGTATCGTGATCACGGGAATGGGGACGGTCAACCCGCTGGGTTTGAATGTGAAGGAGTCCTGGGAGAGTGTCATTGCGGGGAAGTCGGGTGTTGGGCCGATCACGTTGTTCGACCCCGGGCCGTTGCAGGTGCATATTGCAGCGGAGGTGAAAAATTTTCAACCTGAAAAATATATGGATGCGCGTGAGGCGCGCAGGCGCGATCGTTTTGAGCAATTTGCCATTGCGGCTTCAAAGGAGGCATTGGCGGATTCTGGCCTTGAAATCACCGAGGCAAATGCCGGGCGTGTTGGCGTCATTATTTCCTCGGCCATTGGCGGGCTGCACTCTTTGCAGGAAGCCACGCTGACGAATTACAAGGAAGGCCCACGTAAGGTGAGCCCATTTTTGATTCCCATGTTGATGGCAAATGGTGGAGCAGGGATGGCGGCCATTGAATTTGGAATCAAAGGCCCGTGCTTTTCGGTGGCTTCAGCCTGCGCTTCCGGCGCGGATGGAATTGGTACGGCGTTGATGATGCTGCAGACCGGGATGATCGATGCTGCGCTGGCCGGGGCTGTGGAGACCACGATCACATCCACCGGGGTGGCGGCGTTTGACCGTGTGGGTGCCATGTCCCGCCGTAACGGTGACTATTCGATGACCCCTCAGCCGTTCGACAAGAATCGCGATGGGCTGGTAATGGGGGAAGGCGCGGCGGTACTTGTGCTGGAGCGCGAATCATCTGCGAAGGCGCGCGGTGCGACGATCTACGCTGAACTTGCCGGATACGGCGCAACGGCGGATGCCTTCCATGTGACAGCTCCGCATGAGCGAGGCGAGGGTGGAGCTGCGGCTATCCGGATGGCCCTCTCTTCGGCAAAAGCCAATGACGATGAAGTTGGCTATATTAACGCACATGGAACAGCCACATCGTTGAACGATCAGGCTGAAACGCGTGCGATCAAGGCAGCGTTTGGCGAACGAGCTTATCAGATACCTGTATCCTCCACAAAATCCATGACCGGGCATATGATGGGCGCTACTGGCGCATTGGAAGTTGTTTTTTGTGTGAATGCCATTCGCGAGGGAATCCTGCCGCCGACCATCCATTATGAAACCCCCGACCCGGAATGCGACCTGGATTACGTCCCCAACAAGGCGCGTGAAGCGAATATTTCATTGGCTTTGAGCAATGCCTTCGGGTTTGGCGGCCATAATGCCGTGCTGGCCATTCGAAAATATTTATGAAATTTGCTTGTGAATTGAGAATATCCGTGCTATAATCCGCCCTCGCGTATATTGGAAACCTATAACAAAGTAAGGAAGAACGGAAATGGCAGACCTGATGAAAGCCGTTGAGGCTAAAACCAACGAAAAAATCCCGCAGTTGAACGCTGGCGATACCGTGAGCGTTCACGTCAAGATCAAGGAAGGCGATCGCGAGCGCATCCAGGAGTTCAAAGGCCTGGTCATTCGCCTGCGAAACAGCGGCAACAACGCCTCTGTAACTGTCCGCCGCATGGCGTCAAACGGCATCGGCGTGGAGCGCACCTTCCTGCTTCATTCACCGCGTGTTGACAAGATCGTGGTCGAGCGCCACGGCAAGGTTCGCCGCGCCCAGTTGTATTACATGCGCGAACGCACCGGCAAGAGCGCCCGCATCAAAGAAAAATTCTCCTAGGATTTTTCATTCCGGCCCTGATGAATTTCATCAGGGCCGTTTTTTCGTTAAAAAACGTGAGTATTTGCTGTGGTATCCTTGGGGCGATAAAAAATTGGAGCTTCGAATGACCAAACCACTAATAGGAATCACTACATTCAATGGCAAGAACGATTACGGCAGAATGGTCTCAGCCGTGCAGCATACCTACGTTCAGGCGGTGACCCTGGGCGGCGGCATCCCCATTCTTATTCCCGCCATTCTCCCTGCGGATGATCTCAACGAGTTATATTCCCAGTTGGCCGGTGTTCTTTTTTCCGGCGGCGGGGATATCTCCATTAAATACTTTCAAGGTGAAGACCACCCAAAAATTGCCGATGTTGACGATTTTCGTGATGTGACCGAGCTTACCCTCCTGAAGCAATCTGTGGAGGATGGCAAGCCTTTTCTTGCAATCTGTAGAGGCGTGCAGGTGATGAATGTGGCCTTGGGCGGCACGCTTTACACACACATCCCGGACCAGGTGAACGGTGCGCTCCATCACGACCAGGATGAATTCACCACCATTGCCCACCCGGTTAATATCGATGAAACCTCCCGCATGGCGGAAATTTTCGGCGAGACGCTTTTGCATGTAAACAGCCTCCATCACCAGGGATTGAAAGATGTCGCCTCCGACTTGAAGGTGGTTGGTCATGCTCCAGATGGTGTGATCGAAGCCGTGGAATTACCCGGCCATCCCTACGGCATTGGTGTGCAGTGGCATCCTGAATGGTTGACCAACCAGCCGGTGATGTTGAGATTGTTCAAATCCTTTGTGGATGCCTCGAAAAAATAAACCATGAATTTACGTCAACGTTTGATGGAAAGACTCATCAATCTTTACCCTCCGTTGGTTGGGGCGGGTATTCGTTCCCGCGCCGTGGATGAACGGACGGTCGAAGTCAAAATGAAGCTTACGGCCTTCAATCGAAATCTGGTCGGCGTACATTTTGGCGGTTCGCTGTATGCAATGTGCGATCCATGGTTCATGCTCATCCTGATGCGTTTATTGGGGAAAGACTATATCGTGTGGGACAAGGCCGCCAGCATCCAGTTCAAGAAGCCGGGGCGTGGCCGAGTGACGGCGCAATTCCACATCCCGCCGGAACGGGTGGACTAGATCCGAAAGGATGCAGATACACTGGGAAAGATCGAACCAACGTTCCATGTGGACGTGCTGGATGATGATGGGCTGGTTATTGCGAAAGTGGAAAAACTGCTTTATGTTCGAAGAAAAAACGTGACTTAAGACTTTATCAAAGGAGACTTCCAATGACATTCTCAACCTATGGCGAATTGAATCAGAAGATGATAGAACACTTTCAGAAGGGCGAGTTTCAACAGGCGTTAGAGCTCATTGAGCATGAAGGCAAAAAGTTCCCGGCCAATCGTCCGATGGTCGATTATTGGAACATGTGCGCAGCCGCGCGTGTGGGTGATCGCGCTCGCGTTGTTGAAGTTGCCAATGCCTTTCATGAAGATGGACTTTGGTATGGTGAAATGATGTGGCGCATCACACCTTCATTCAAATCTCTGCAAGGAGATGAGCAATTCGAACGTCTCGTTGCTGAGTCGCGGAAACTGGAAGAGCAAGACTCAACCGAAGGCGGGCCGGTGATCTTGAAATTGCTCCCGGAACATGTTTCAAAGGAAATGCCGGTTCTGATCGCCCTGCATGGGAATCAGAATACTGCGGTCAATACGCTGCCATTTTGGAGGAGCGCTGTGAATGAGGGATTTGCTCTGGTCGTCCCTCAATCCACGCAGCCGATCTTCAAAGATGCATTTATTTGGGATGATCTGGATTCGTCTTTTGCGCAGGTAAAGGCAGTTTATGAATCTTTAAATGGGGAACTGGCCTTTGGTTCGAATCGCGTTATTCTGGCCGGGCATTCCATGGGCGGGTTGATCGCGATCCAAATGGCATTGACCGGATATCTGCCTGTGCGCGGATTGATCGCGAACGGCCCTGCCTTGCCTTTTGAAGATGCTCCCGAAGAATTTGAAAAGGCACTGGTCTCGGCAAAGGAACGTGGTTTGAGGGCCTATTTCATCGTTGGCGAAAAGGACACGGATATCGAACAAGATGCCATCAAGGCCTTTTCCGAAAAGATGAAGGCGGCTGGAATTGCCTGTGAGTTGGAAATGGTTCCGGGAGCAACACATGACCATCACCCAGGGTTTGATGCCGCCCTTCTTCGTGCCTTGAAATTCGTAAACTCTTGAAATGATAAATCCGTCCTATCCAATTGGCGTCTTTGATTCCGGGGTGGGCGGGCTTTCCGTTTTACGCGAAATTCGAGCATTGATGCCTGGGGAAGATATTATCTATTTTGGCGACCAAGTGCATGTGCCTTACGGTCCGCGCTCGTTGAAGCAGATACAGGATTTCTCGGAAGGTATTACGCGCTACCTGCTTACACAGAATTCCAAGATCGTTGTCGTTGCCTGTAACACGGCCTCAGCCGCTGCATTAACCTATCTACGACAGACCTTTCCTGAGATGCAATTTGTGGGCATGGAACCGGCGGTTAAACCGGCAGCAGAAAAGACGTTGACCCGCAAGGTGGGTGTGCTGGCAACTCCGGCTACTTTTCAGGGTGCATTGTATGCTTCTGTTGTGGAACGCTTTGCGAACGGTGTGGAGTTGTTCCAGAATACATGCAGCGGCCTTGTGCAGCAGATCGAAATGGGAAATTTGAACGGCGAAGAGACGCGCACGATCCTGGAAGATGCTCTGCATCCGATGCTTGAGAAGAATATCGATACAGTCGTCTTGGGGTGTACGCATTATCCTTTTGTGATTCCATTGATCGAAAAAATAGTTGGGGAAAAGGTTCGGGTGATAGATCCGGCTCCCGCAGTGGCGAGACAGGTCAAACGTCTGTTGGAGGCGAGGGGGATGACCAATCAAAATAGCGGTGAGCTGCACTTCGTCACTTCCGGCGAAGTGGATTCAGTCAAAGCCATTTTGAAAGTTTTATTGGGGATCGATGGCGAGGTATACCCGGTCAGGTGGAAAAATGATCGGGAGATTCAATAACCTCTGCGCCCATCATTTCCATGTCTCTGAATAATCGAACCGGCTCTGCAATATGCCCCATCATGTAGACTCCATTTTGCCGCGCCGTGCCGTCGAGATATTGGCGTAGATATGCAACGACGGGGATGGCGGTGAGTTCGTATCCGTCGGGATGCGCGACTCGCACTTCGACCTGGGCTGGCTTCCCGTTCCTGAAACCTTTTACCTCCGCCTTGAGCGCGACGAGATAGGGTGGTTTCGTCTTGCCCATTGCCCACCACATTAACTTTCCAAGTGGACGGATGCCGCGCTTTGGCGCGATCTTCAAACCAATGAAGACCAACGGGGTAACCACAAGGTCGGATAACCAATTTGCTCCTGCGATATAAAAACCGGCTTCCTTTAGGGTTGGGAACATTTTGGGAATATCGCGCAGTTCATCGAAGAACATTGAGTAGCTGCTTCGTTTGCCAATGTCTTTGCCAAAATCGAATTCACGCATATCCCACGAGGATGGTTTTGTCCACGCGCCGTTTTTATAGACCTGTGCCTGATATTCAAGAAAGCCTTCCATGAGTTCATCCACGGCTTCAGTGTAGGGCAGGTTTTGCATGTTGATGAAACCGGCTGTGAAAGCTGATTCGATATCTTGCAGCTTTGTAGCGGCGTAGCGGATGAGAGCCGCAGGCAAACCAGGGTGGAAGCCAGCCTCGGTGATGAAGCACAGCCTGGCATTCTTGATCTCATTTTCAGCGGCATGGAGCGCTTTGAGTTTGCTCGCGGCGAATTGCACATCGAGATAATCCACACGCGAGTCAATGCAGGCACGGATGACATTATCGGTTTGGTGGGTGGTTGGGGCGGCGACCAGGCACAAGGTCACGCCTTGAAGCGCCTGTGTGAGACTTTTGTGATCGGACGCATCTGCCTGTCTTGCTGTTGCACGCGGATCGTTTAACTCGTTTACAAAAGCTTGCGCTTTTTCTAAATTCCGCCCTGAAATGATGATGGTTGCGTCGGTGTGAGCGAGCAGGTGTTTTGCCAGAAATTTTCCGGTATATCCATACCCGCCCAGGATCAAGATACTAGTCATTTTTATTCCTTTTTTGGTTTGACCGCCAGAAGGGTTAATTTACTTCCGATGGTTCGTAGTTCTTCTTCATCCTTGAAATTCATTCCCGCCATTGTCATTACAGAACGGGTGTAGGCAGGTTTGCGGCGAAAGAATTGAACAAGCATTTCACCGGTGTCTTTTTCTGCGAGCTCTTCGGCGTGCGCTTTGAATTTTCGATGCCCGACCTGCGCTTCGAAGACCGGGTTGCTCTTGATGTTTCTATACCAATCGGCACGCGAACCGTAGGCGGCTTCGATGTAATAGATGTCGGCTACTTTGTCGTAATCCATCACATCCACCATGGCTTCGCGGCGCTTCCCTGTCTTCCTGCCTGTGGTGGTGATCAGCATCCATTGGGCACCGATGAGGCGCTCCCAGCCGCTGAAGCCAATTTTATGAAAGAAGACAGGGATCTTGAAGAAGAACTTCAAAAAGGGGCTGGGGCGTTTTTCGAACATGGTCATGGGTTATTTTCCGGTGATCAAGTATTTGAAGAAATCGATGATTCGGTTGGGGGAAGGGAAAAATGCCGGAACTCGTTTGCGATATTCTGCATAGACAGGGATGCGCTTCAGAAGTTCTTTTTCTTCCACCAACCGCACCCAGCCAAAAACAATCAGCGGCAACAGAACGATAAAAGTGAGCGGATAGATTCCCCTATTCAGCAGGGCCAACCCGATGCTCAGACGTAACGCCGCCCCGTAAATGGGATGACGGATGATGCCGTAGATGCTCGAATTAACCATGCTGCCTTCCTCGGGGAAGTATACGTACAGCATGGTGAGATTGTCCACGCCGAAGGTGGAGACAGCCCGGAGCCACAGGGTCACGCCGATGATGATGCAAAGCCAGCCCAACCAGGTGAAGATGGTTGTGATAGCCGGCTGAGTCAGCTTTGGTCCGTTCATGTAAGCGATGTGGGCGACGGAGGCGAAGATGATCGCCAGCCCCGGCAGGGTGAACCTCCCAAAGGCCTGGCGGTAGGAATCGCTGCCGTAGGTTTTTATGAATTTTTCCTTTTGGGTGAAGAAACGGCTGAGAATCAGGTATCCCAGCGACATGACCACGATCTGGCTGTCGAGAGTCCAGGTGGGGATGTTGTCGGTGATGATGAAGTACAGGGAGGTCAGAGCAAATATCCCGAAGAAGGAGGCGACGATCTTTATCCTCCCTGTGGTGGAATACAAGTCAGGAACATGTCGGGCTAGATTCTCGAAACCTTTGAGATTCATGTTGCCTCCAACCCTAGTATAGTCCCGGGCTTGCTCCTGTCAACGTGTGGAATCTCTTAATCTGCCGGAACGATGTTCAAGTCTTCCGGCGTGATGTGAACATTTTCCAGGGCCTTGAAACTCAATTGGGAAAGTTCCAGTTTGAATTTTCCCGCGACCCTTTCGAAAAGGGCATGATAGCCTGCATTCACCGCCACATTCCAATTCAAACCAAGTTCGGTCGCAGTACTTTGCAAGGCGGAAACATCCTCCCCTTCGATCTCGACAAATGTGCCGTATGGGAGTTCGTCCAACATGATGTGAACGCCATTCAATTCATAGGTTTCGCGAAATTTTTCGTAGAATACAACCGGGACATAACCGAGAAGTTCAAGGAATTGTTTTGCGCTCTCGAAATCACTGACGGTGAACTCGACTTCGCGACGGCTCAATATGCCATCTTCACGTTCCTCGCTGGGACCCTTGAAGGTGAATTTTGCCTCTGTATCCTTGCGCAGGCGTAATACCTTAAACTCCCTGCGCAGGTCGCCGGTTGGATTGTCATAGCGCAGGTTGATCTCATGGACTCGCGTTTGAAATAATTGCGCCTTCAATTCATGAAGGCGCAATTGCACACGCTTTAGGTCGCGTACACAAAGTTTGATCTCAGTTTCGTGTCCGTTCATGTTTAATGCAGGTTGAGCAGGACTTGTTTCTGCTCAACACTTTCGCCCGGCTTGACCTTGATGTGATTGACCACACCATCGCGCGGGGCCTTTAATTCATTTTGCATTTTCATCGATTCGAGGATGACCAGTACCTGACCCTTTTTAACTTCCTGGCCTTCGTTGATGGGGATGGCAACGACCAGCCCTGGCATGGGAGCCTTGAGGTGGAATTCGCCTCCTTCTACTGCGCCTCCGCCTGCCGCGGCTTTCAGGCGCTTTTCCCGTTCATCCTCGACCTTTACCTGGAATTGCCGCCCGCGCAGGAGGACCTGCCAATCTTCATCGCCCCGGTATACGAATGACTCGTAGGATTTTCCATCCAGGATCAGTGAGAAGACGGGCTGTCCGCTGATGGATTCAAAATTCACTTCCAGCAGGCGGTCACCAACACGCACATGGCGATCATCCACAATTTCGATTTCGAACTGCTTTCCTTCGATGGTTGTCACATATTTCATGCTATAGCCTCAATCGTAAATCCAAAATCGAGCATTATCTGTGCATTCGTTCCCAACGCCCGACCCACTTCCAATTGCTGGTGTCACGCTCATTGCGGCGGACGATCTGGGCGGAGCGTTCGGTTTCCTCGTGGGCTACCAGCGTAGCAAGGATGGCGGCGATCTCGGCCTGGGTATCGTCCACTTCCGAGGCGGCTTCCATTGAGAAGCGTTCCTCTACAAAGCGTGTATCGAATTGCCCGCCCATGAAGCGGTGCGAGTCCATCAGCGTTTGGTGGAAGGGGATGTTCGTGCGCACACCAACGATGCGATACTCTTCGAGGGCGCGGCGCATGCGCAAAATAGCCTGGGCGCGAGTCTCGCCCCAAACGATCAATTTTGCGATCATTGGGTCGTAGTATGGGGTGATCTCAAAGCCGGGATATACGCCCGTATCCACGCGCACACCGGGTCCGGTGGGCAAAATGCTGTGGGTAATGCGCCCTGTGGATGGGATAAAGTTATTGAAGGGGTCTTCAGCGTTCACGCGGCATTCGATGGCGTGCCCATTGAAACGAACCTGTTCCTGGGTGTAGCTCAGCTGACGTCCGCGGGCAATGCGTAGTTGCTCGGCAACGATATCAATGCCGGTGACCATCTCGGTAATGGGGTGCTCCACTTGTAGGCGTGTGTTCATTTCGAGAAAGAAAAAATTTCGATCCTTGTCTACAAGGAATTCGATGGTGCCTGCGTTTATGTAATCCACAGCCTGCGCGGCTTTGACGGCGACGCTGCCCATCTTTTGACGCAGTTCGTCGTCAAGAAAGGGCGAAGGCGCTTCTTCCACCAGCTTTTGATGCCGGCGTTGAATGGAGCATTCACGTTCGCCGAGATGGATGACGTTCCCATGTGAATCGGCGATGATCTGGAATTCGATATGGCGTGCGCCTTCGACTAATTTCTCCAAATAGACATTGCCATCGCCGAAGGCGGATTCTGCTTCGCGCCTCGCTGACTGGAGCAGAGTTGGCATTTCCTCCAGGCTGCGGACTTCTCTCATGCCTTTTCCGCCACCACCAGCTGTCGCTTTGATAAGAAGCGGGAATCCGATCTGTGGGGCAATGCGGAGCAGGTCGTCGTCGGTCATGTTGCCTACATCTTCGGTCCCCGGCACCACCGGCACACCGGCCTTGATGACTGTGGCACGGGCTTCAGCTTTGTCTCCCATCGCCGCAATGGATGAGGGCTTGGGGCCGATGAAGGTAATTCCGAGATCTTGGCATTTGGCAGCGAAATCGTCGCGTTCGGCGAGGAAGCCGTATCCGGGATGAATGGCGTCAGCCCCGGCTTTTCTTGCAATATCGAGGATCTTATCTGCACGCAGGTAGGATTCGCGCGAAGGGGCAGGGCCGAGCAGAAAGGCTTCATCGGCATAGCGCACATGCAGGGCATTGCGGTCCGCCTCGGAAAAGACAGCGACCGTTTCAATGCCTAATTCGCGGCAGGCGCGGATAATGCGAACGGCGATCTCGCCGCGGTTGGCGATCAATACTTTCTTAAACATGGTGACTCCATATAATCATGGTCTTCAAGGCACTCTCCGTTAAATTTCTATCGTGCGCTGAACAATTCTTTTGAGGCGTTCAGTGGTATTGATATCCATGGATGCAGCGTAATCTTATAACGGAATATTTCCATGTTTCTTGGCAGGGTTGGCATCGCGCTTGTTGCTTAGCATTTCCAGCCCGTTGATGAGGCGTGAGCGGGTTTCCTTGGGTTCGATCACATCATCGATGTATCCGCGGGAGGCGGCCACATAGGGATTGGCGAACTTTTCCTTGTAATCCGCCACCAACTCTGCCTTGCGCTTTATGGGGTCTTCGGCTGTCTCAAGCTCACGACGGAAGATGATATTGACCGCACCATCCGGGCCCATCACAGCGATTTCGGCTGATGGCCAGGCGAGATTCAAGTCACTGCGAATGTGTTTGGAAGACATGACGCAATATGCGCCGCCGTAGGCTTTGCGGGTAATGACGGTCAGTTTTGGCACGGTCGCTTCGCAGTAGGCATACAGCAGCTTTGCGCCGGATCGGATGATGCCATGATGTTCCTGGAAGGTTCCGGGCAAAAAGCCGGGCACATCTTCGAAGGTGATGATGGGAATATTGAAGGCGTCACAGAAACGCACAAAACGTGCGCCTTTTTCGCTGGCATCGATGTCGAGCACGCCTGCGAGGACGGCAGGTTGGTTGGCGACGATTCCCACGGAATGACCGCCAAGGCGGGCAAACCCTACTACGATGTTCCCGGCGTAGTTTTCGTGAATTTCGTAGAAAATACCGTCATCCACAATGATGCGGATGACTTCCTTGATGTCATAAGGCTTGTTTGGGTCATCGGGGACGATGCTGTTAAGCTCTTGATCCATTCTCAGAGGGTCATCTGAGGTTGGGACATAGGGGGTGTCTTCCATGTTGTTCTGGGGAAGAAAAGCAAGCAACCTGCGGATCTGATACAGGGTGTCCGCTTCGCTGTCTGCAGCGACATGACATACACCGGACTTTTCTGAGTGAACGTTTGCCCCGCCAAGCTCCTCCTGAGTGACTTCCTCATGCGTCACGGTCTTGACCACGTCCGGGCCTGTGACGAACATGTAGGAGGTGTTACGGGTCATGAAGATAAAGTCCGTGAGAGCTGGGGAGTACACTGCACCGCCTGCACATGGCCCCATGATGGCAGAAATTTGTGGAATAACACCGGAAGCCATGGTATTGCGTAAGAAGATGTCGGCATACCCACCCAAGGCAACCACACCTTCCTGAATACGCGCGCCGCCTGAATCGTTCAGGCCAATGACCGGTGCGCCGTTCTTCATGGCCATGTCCATGATCTTGCAAATCTTTTCAGCGTGGACTTCACCCAGGCTGCCGCCGAAGACGGTGAAATCCTGGGAAAACACGTAGACAAGTCTTCCTTCAATGGTGCCCCAGCCTGTGACGACGGAGTCGCTCATGAATTTTTGTTCATCCAGGTTGAAGTCGTGAGTGCGATGTACAACGAAGGGGTCCACTTCCCGGAAGGAGCCACGATCCAGTAAAAGATCGAGCCTTTCGCGGGCGGTCATCCTGCCCTTTTTGTGTTGAGCGTCGATACGTGCCTGCCCTCCACCAAGACGGGATTGCGCCTTTAGATCATTGAGTTGTTTGGTTTTCGGTGTTTCGTTCATATGCCTCTCTCGACAGGGATTTCGATGTAAAGTAGATAAGGGATAACCATACCAGATTTATCACAATGGCAAATGGGACATTTGGCCGGGGGTTTTGCCATATCAAGCGTTCAGCCCAATACCAGAGGGTATATCCAATTGCCATCGTCGGAAGGGCTTTTGCGCTCCAGGCTTTATTTTGCCATATTCCCCAGGCCAGGAACAATCCTGCAATCGTCCAGAAGATGGCAATGGCAGCGCTGATGGTTGGCGATAACCGGACCGAATATTCGATCAGAACCCTGCTCCAGGCGATGGAAGTCCACGCCCGCAGGGCATTCCATGACGCTAGGATTAACACCGCCCAGCCTGTAAGGGTTACTATGATGGGACGGTTCATCTAGTACTTTGGCTCTTCCAATAAGTAAAGCAGGTCTTTTCCGCCGTAGCTGCTGTAGCGTTCAAGATACGGCGCGAACTGACCGTAATAGGGCGGCAGAGCTAGCAAACGTGGGTTGGCGAAGATGCTTGTCATGCCGCGCCCGCGTAGGTAGAGGGCGGCATTCCCTTCCTGAAGAACATGAAAATACTCATAGCTGTTGATGAGCCCATCCATGTTGACGATGGTGCGATCCTTGATGAAGTAACCAACATTCCCGCCACCCGTCATACCGATGATCTCTCCCGGCAGGGTGGTTGCTTCCATGTAGGCGACCACCTCCATGTAGGGACGATTTGCGGGAAAGACTCCGTGCGGCATGGCATAGTCGATGAATCTCCAGAAGTTGTTTGCGGAGTTTGCGCCATATAAAAAGGCCACAAAGACAAGAGCATAGTTGACAAATGTATTTCGCTGTAAGGGCCGCAGGATAAGGTCAATTGCAATGCTCATTGTGAGGGTGAGCAGGACCATTTGGCTGACCCAATACCATTCCTTTGCGCCGCCGTAGGATGTGGCGGTATAAGAGAGAATGTGTATGACACTGCCCGCCAGGAGCGGGATAAGCCCTAAATTTGTGAATGCGCGTGAAGAGCGGCGTTTATTGAAAAAGACCAATAGGAGCCAGATCATTGCTACTGTCAACAGGACGGCGAAAAAACGTTCGTCCACCATGTCTGCACCGGGGATGATGGGGCGTATCTTTTCAGAGACCTTCCAGATGATCTCTGTGAACGGCTGACCGGTTTCGAAAGCTCCAGCATCCATGCCAAAGTACGAGGTCCACCCCGAAGCGGGCCGCTCGTAGGCTGTGTTTGCCATGCTGCCCCACCAACGTTTGATCTGTCCGCTGACCGGGCTGGATGTTCCGAAAACGATTTTGTTGAAGACCATGTACGTGCCTAACAAACCGCCAAGGACGCCATAGAACGCTGCGCCTTCACTGAGCCAGACTCGCCAATTTGATTTGAATTGGTCAATGGGGCTTTCAGTGTTGACCCGGCTTGGGTTGGCGAACCAGCGTGCGGTGAGGCGTGAAGCGGTGATGAGAATCAGGCTGATGCCAAAATCCAGAAGAAAGGCCGAGCGGGGGAAGTTCCTTCCCAAACCCATTTGAACAAACAAAATATAAATACCCGCAACCAGAACCGTACTGACAACAAGAGCGGAGAAGATATTGCGAAGAGTCTTCCACAACGATGTTGCGTGTGGATGTTGATATGCGCCGAAAAGATACAACGATATGATCTTCACGATCAGGGCAATGAGAGTTGCCTCCACGGCGGAGGAGGCGTAGGTGGTGTTGTAGGCTTCAAACCCGGTGCGCAATAGAACGGCGCTGGTCATGGAAACGAAAAGGATGGCGATATCGACTGGGAGCAAATAACGAATGCTTGTGCCGCGAAAGATGAACCATGCGCCCATTAAGACGGCAAGGAAGACCAGGTCTAACCTGCTAAACATGGCGATGGCAGCCAGAAGCCCGAGCCATGCAAATTGTTTGACGGGAAGATGTTTCCCGCGCCAACTTCGTTCGAATTGGGCAATGCTGTAAAGTAACAATACGACCGAAAATACGGCGATGGGAGTTTCAAGCCCCATCTCGTAAACGGTGGCATGGATGTATAAGTTGAACGACCAGAATACGGATGCCAGAATAGCGGCTGTATGCGATAGATTATTTTTGACCAAGCGATACAACATGACCGATGTTGTGGCATGAATCCCCGCAATGACAACCAGCAGAACGCGCAGCGGCAAGATCAAATCGCTGCTTGCGAGAGCGAATATTGGAATACAGATAAGCATCCATAGGGGATGATATCCATTTGACATGTTGATACCATCGAAGGTGCTGCCATTTCCCAGCGCGATGTTTTGTGCGACCTTGAAATAATAATATGCATCATCACGCACAAACCAGTTGTTCGGGAAGGCGTAGGCATCTGCTGTCGCCGCATAGAGATGAAACCCCAGGATGACCGTGACCAGGACGATCTCAAAAAGGTTAAACCGTTTAAGAAAATTCATTATGGGATATCGAGTGTGATCTTTCCAAAATTTTCGCCATGCTCCAGGCGTACGTGCGCGGCGGCTGCGTCTTTCAATGGGAATGTCGTATCGAGAATTGGTTTGAGTTTACCCGCGAATACCAAATCCATCACCTTACGAAATTCAGCGAGCGAACTCATGGTGGAGCCAAGGATCGAAAGATGTTTTGCAAAGATAAAGCGATTGTCGATCTCGAAACGCGGGGCGCTGCTGTTGCCAACGGTCAGCAAGCGTCCGCCTTTTTTCAATGAACGCAAACTGAGCGGGAAGGTCGTGCCAACATTGTCCACCACAACATCCACGCCGCGTTTTTCTGTTGCAAGAAAGACCGCCTTCGACCAATCCTCTTCCTTCGAGCGGTCGATGCAAATATCCGCGCCAATGGCTTCGGCCTGGGAAAGTTTTTGAGTGTTCGACCCAATGACAATGACTTTCGCGCCAAGATACTTTGCGATCTGGATGGAAGCGGAATTCACGCCTCCGCCCGCGCCGACAACTGCTACTGTTTCCCCGGCCTTTACCCCGCCGCGTCGGACCATCGAATGCCAGGCGGTCTGATATACCAGGGCAGATGCAGCGGCCTTGTGCAAGTCGAATCCATCAGGGACTTTATGGAGTTGACGTACTGGCAGGCTGATGTATTCTGCGTAGGTTCCGCGGGTGGTTTCGCCCAGCAGATGCCAGTTTCGGCAAAGATTATCGGCTCCGCTTTGGCAGTATTCACATTCGCCACAACCAAGGTTGGCGTTGATAACCACACAGTCACCGATTTGAAAACCGGTGGTGCTTTCGCCTATTTCTGCGATCTCGCCTGCTCCATCCGCGCCGGGGATGTGGGGGTATTCCAACTTTAAGCCGGGCCAGCCTTTGCGTACGAAGATATCCACGCGATTCAAGGCGGCAGCTTTCAGACGGATAAGAGCTTCACCGGGCTTGGGCTGTGGGGTTGGGAAGTCTGTATATTCCAGCACTTCCGGCCCGCCATGGTTGTGGAAGAGGACGGATTTCATGATTATTTTTTTCTGGCGATGGCTGTCAGTGAGCCATTGTCTGAATAGATGCTGAACCGATTAAGAAAGCGAATAATGGCCGAAACGAATTTGCCCGGTTCATTTTTGAGACGGAACAGGCGGCGGAAGAGAAAGCCCAGCGTGGCGTACTGCCCTGCAGTGCGGATCTCCAACACTTCGAAGTTCTCCTCCAGAATGCGCCGAATGGTTTCAGGCGACCAATAAAACACGTGCTCGGGCAGTTTGAATGACACCCAGTTCTTCCCGGAGACCTTCGCCAATATGCTGGTAGGGTCGGGGGTGGTGATGGCCAGCACACCATCTTTTTTGAGAACATTGTGAATGGCGGCGAGAAACTTTTTCGGGTCGTAGATGTGTTCAAATGTATCGAACGCGACGATCAAGTCGAAGCTTTCGGGCTGGTAGCTTGCCGATTCGATCAGACCAAGTTGGACGCGGTCCCCCCAGGTCTTTTGTGCCATTTCCACAATGTAATCGGATGGGTCAAGGCCGTGAACGTCGAATCCCATTTTTTGGGCGGCGGTGAGGAAGTAGCCGGGGCCGCAGCCAATATCCAGTGCTTTGCCGGAGGATTTATAAGGGGCAACCTGTTTCAGGCGAAGGGTGAATGTCTTTACCCAGTTATCACTGATCTCAAG
>JAEURI010000083.1 GCA_016789225.1 Anaerolineales bacterium | reverse complement strand
TTTGATTCTCGGACTTCAAGCGGCTGTTCTTCGCCAAGTTTGAATTCCTTAAATTGCAGGCTGACCTGTCTCTGTCCGCGGAAGGTAGTGGCGCGAAGGGAGTAGGCGATATCAAATTGACTGCCGGATTCGGGCAGGTCTTCCCCGGCGCCGCCCCACCACAGAAAGCTGGCAACTGCTCCATTTTCATCTTCCACGTTCAGGCGCAAGTGTTCTTTTGTTTTGCCGAGCGGGATGGCAGATTTCAGAGTCACGTTGCGGGTGGCGAGGGTCAACTCGGGGTTGCCTGCGCCAAAAGGAGCGAGCAATTCCAAACTATCGGCGAGGACCAGGTTGATTTCATTCAGACCAAGCCAGGCGTCGATCTGAAGCGTGGGTTCCTCGAAGACGATACTGCCCAGTTGTTTTTCGATCGCCTTGCCCAATCCTTTTCGGAAGGCGGGCAGGTTATCTTTTTGTAAAGACATGCCCGCGGCCATGGGATGCCCGCCAAAACCGCGCAGCAGGTCTTTTTGTGTTGCGATGGCTTCGGTGATGTGCAAGCCTTCGATTGAACGCGCCGATCCGCGCAGCAGGCCGTCGTCTGATTCATTGAAGAGGATGGCAGGTTTATGATAACGGTCGACCAGTTTATTGGCCACGATACCCACCACGCCGCCGGGCCAGTTGGGATGGGAAAGCACGATGGCGGGTTCGGTAAGCAGTTCCGGGTTTTGGCGCAGTTGGGATTCGGCGGCGTCGTACACCTGCTTGGTGAGCATTCGCCGTTGGGCATTCAGGCCTTCGATCTGTGTGGCGAGTACGCGCACACGAGAAGGGTTATTGGTAATTAGTAATTCAACGGCTGGGTTGGCATCTCCGAGTCTGCCGAGCGCATTGAGGCGCGGGGCAAAGGTGAAGCCTATGGTCTCTTCGGTGAGCGTATCGAGCGATGCGCCTGCGAGTTCGGCCATCACTTTCAGGCCGAGGCGGTTTGTATTTCGTAGTTGCTCGATGCCTTGTTTTGCAAGCGAGCGGGTTTCGTTTTGGAGTAATGCAACATCGGCGATGAGGCCAAGGGCAACAAGGTCGAGGAGATTTACGATTTCAGATTTACGATTTTCGATGAGCAATGCTTCGGCGAGTTTATAGGCAACACCAACGCCTGCGAGATTTTTCAGCGGATGATCTTCAGGCAACACCTTTGGGTTGATGATGACTTTTGCGTTTGGAAGAGTCTCGCTTAAGTCATGATGGTCGGTGACAATGACATCCACGCCGCGCGAGTTGGCGTAGTCGATGGCTTCGTGGGCGGTGATGCCGGTGTCGCAGGTGAGCAGAAGTTTTGCGCCGTTATCGATGATGGGTTTGAGCGAGTCGATATGAATGCCGTGGCTTTCTTTTCCGCGCACCGGCACATAATAGGTCACATTTGCGTTCAGGGCTTGCAGGCTTTGCACGAGCAGAGCCGTGGAGGTCTGACCGTCCACATCAAAATCGCCCCATACACAGATCTTTTCTCCTCTGCGTATAGCCAGATTGATGATGTCAACTGCTTTTTGGATGTTTGGAAACTGCGAAGGTTGATTCTTCTCTGGATAAAGAAACGCCTCCGCTTCTTCGGGACGGTTAATCCCGCGACGGAGGAGAGTCTGCGCGATGAGGGGCGGCAGGCCCATGTCAAGGAATGAGGCGGGGATGTCAACAGGATGCGGGTCGAGCCAGCGAGTCATATCCTTGATTATATAATGCCCATGGTCAAAAATTGCGCTTTCCACCTTATGAAAAAGCGCAATTTGTGACCGCGCTGGGTATAACGTCCTGAAGTCATTGTTCCCCTTGACTCTACCATTGTGTCACAGTGTATAGTTGGCGCATGTTCAAGATCGGTGAGTTTTCCAGGTTGAGCCGTGTGTCGGTGCGCATGCTGAGGCATTATGACCAATTGGGCCTTTTGACTCCTTCGCAGATCGATTCGTTCACGGGCTATCGCTATTATTCGGCTGACCAACTGCCGCGCCTGAATCGCATCCTGGCCCTGCGTGATCTGGGCTTTTCTCTGGAACAAATTGCAGGAATGTTTGACGAAGATGTTTCACCCGAACAAATGCTGGGTATGTTGAAACTCAAACGCGCGGACGTGGAACAGCAAATGCTGGAGGAGCAAAATCGGCTGGCGAGGTTGGAGGCGCGCATTCACCAGATGGATAAATCTGCGGCGCATGCTTCCTACGATGTGATTCTGCGCGATGTGGAAGAACAACTGGTCGCCACCCTGCGTGAAGTCGCCCTTGACGATGACCGTATCACTTCCATGTTCGATGAATTGGAAATTTATGTCGCCCAATTCGACCAGGCCCGTGCCGACAAAGCGCCCTTCACGATCTATTACGACGACGATTATCGCGACAGCGAGATCGATGCGGAAGTGGCTGTCCCATTGAAGTATGCGATTCCGCAGAGTGACACAATCCGTGTGCGCAAGACTCCCCGGCAATCCAATGTCGCCTGTGTGGTACACGTCGGGAACTATTTGAATATCTATCAGGCTTATAACACTCTGTTGAGTTGGATCGAAGCGAACGGCTATCGCATGAAAGGACCGATCCGCGAGGTGTATCTGCAATTTGGCGCGGATGGTTTGGGTTTTGATCTTCCTCCCACCTATCTTGCGGATAACTCAGACCAATATGTGACTGAACTTCAATTGGCGGTTGAAAAAGTGTAGAGCAACATTTATGTTGTTGAGGAGAACCCATGGCATATTATCTGGTAAAAGCAAAATATCACAATAACTTGCTGGCCGAATTGCGAAAGCGACTCGACAGCGGCGAGATCCAAAAGATGAGACCATTCGGTCAGGCCCTGCACTATGGGCTGGACCAGGCCCGACTCGACCCGGAACAAAACGGTTTTGCTATATGGGAAGAAGAGGATTATTGTCGTCCACCCCTGGCACAAGAGCGTGCCGCCGTTCTGGATACGTATTTCACCGACCTGCAAGTGGAAGTCGTTGAAGAAGGCAAAGGCTGGGATAGGATCCAGTCTCTGCCGAAATTGTGGATGGGTCAAAAAGATTTTATTGGTGGAGGCCAACATGCGATATAAACTTTTAGGTAGGAGCGGGTTGCGCGTTTCGGAACTTTGCCTTGGCACAATGACCTTTGGCAACGATTGGGGCTGGGGCGCTGAAAAAGATGAAAGTAAAAAGATATTCGACCTATTCGCCGAAGCAGGCGGCAACTTTATCGACACCTCGAATAATTACACAAATGGCACCAGCGAAAAATTCATCGGCGAATTCATTCAGAATGACCGTGACCATTTTGTGATCGCCACCAAATACACGCTTACCGAGCGCAAATCGGACCCGAATTTTGGCGGCAACCACCGCAAGAATATGATGCGTTCTGTAGAGGGAAGCCTCGAACGCCTTGGCACGGATTTCATCGACCTGCTTTATTTGCACATGTGGGATTACATGACCCCGATCGACGAGGTCATGCGTTCACTGGATGACCTTGTCCGCGCGGGAAAGGTGTTGTATGTGGGCATCTCTGATACGCCTGCATGGGTTATCTCACAGGCGAATATACTCGCAGACTTACGGGGTTGGTCGCGGTTTGCTGCGATGCAGGCTCCGTTCAGTGTGGCAGACCGCGCGCTGGAACGCGAACTGATCCCGATGGCGGAGGCGCATGATATGTCTGTGCTTACCTGGGGCGTATTGGAAGGCGGCGAGTTGACCGGAAAATATAACGCCTCATCTGATGAACCGAAACGTTCCAAAGATACCAGCGAGCGGATCAAGGCCATCGCGTCTATTTTGATGGACATCGCGCAGGAAGTTGGGCGCACACCCTCTCAGGTTGCAGTCAATTGGGTAAGGCAGAAATCGCGCAATATTATTCCGATCCTTGGTGCGCGCAGTGAGAAACACCTGAAAGATAATTTGGGTTGCCTTGAGTTTGCTCTCACTGAAGAACAGATCAAGCACTTGAATGAAGCCAGCCCAATAGATTTTGGGTTCCCACACTCTTTCCTCCATTCTGACCATGTGCGTGGCCTGATCTTCGGCGAGACCTTTGCAAAGATAGCTACTTAATTGAAGGTTTACATGGGCAACCTGCCTCTGAGACGGTAATACAAGGAGAGGTTGCCCTTAAAGCTTGGGTGGGTTGATGTAGAGTAGCTGTATAATTTTCAATATGGCAGATATTGGCTATTCTGGAGTCCCGCTATATAAAAAACTTGGCTTTACGAAGCCTCCACTGAGAGTTTTAACCGTCAACGTACCGCGCGAATATAAAGGCTGGCTGGGTGAATTACCCGAAGGGGTGGCGTTGGCATCGAATGTTCGCCCGCCGGTGCAGGCGGCGCATGTCTTTGCCACTGAAAGCAAATTCTTGAATGCCGTCCTTTCCACGCTGCGTACAGAACTTGCACAGGATGGTTTTGTATGGGTGTCCTGGTATAAAAAGTCCGCAAAGATGCAAACAGATATCACCGAGGATGTCATTCGCGAGATCGCGCTTCCGCTCGGTTATGTGGATGTAAAGGTTTGCTCCGTGAGTGACCTGTGGTCGGGGTTGAAGTTGGTGATCCGAGTTTCAGAAAGACGTGCAACGGATACAACTGTTTTGCCGTAGAGAAAGCAAATCGTTTATCGGAGACATCATTGCAACTTACTATCGACAACCTGGGCAAACAATATCGCCGTGATTTTTGGGGACTCAAAAACTTTTCGCTCACGATCAAGCCTGGCATTCTCGGCTTGTTGGGGCCAAACGGCGCTGGCAAATCCACCTTTATGCGTATGCTTGCCACCATTACCAGACCCACGGACGGAAAAATTTTATGGAACGATGTGGACATCGTGAAATCACCCGATACTCTCCGTGCTGTATTGGGATATTTGCCGCAAGACTTCGGTGTATACCCCAACCTCAATGCGATTGAATTTCTCGAATACATGGCGGCGATCAAGGGACTCGACGCCACTGCCAGCAAAAAACGGATTGATGAACTTTTGCAGATCACGAATCTCAAAGAGGTTGCGAAGCGTCCGTTGGGCGGGTATTCGGGGGGGATGAAGCAGCGTGTGGGTATCGCCCAGGCTTTGCTCAACGACCCGCAATTGCTCATTGTGGATGAGCCGACGGTTGGGCTTGATCCCGAGGAACGTGTGCGTTTCCGTAATTTGTTATCTGATTTGTCAGGGGAACGAATCGTAATTTTGTCCACACACATTGTCTCTGATGTGGAAGCCACAGCCACCCACATTGCCCTTGTCAACAAGGGACAACTCTTGCGAGAAGCAAAACCTGAGGATTTACTCTCCGCCCTCGATCACAAAGTCTGGGAGTGGACGGTCTTCAGCGACGACCTGCCTGCGCTGAAACAAAAACACATTGTCAGCGGCACGATCCGCCGCAGTGATGGCGTGCAGGTTCGGGTGGTGAGCGATGCGAAGCCGTCGGATGATGCCCAAGCGGTTTCGCCAAATCTTGAAGATGCCTATCTGTATTTTATCGGAGGGCAGGCATGAGTTTTGCATACAAGATCTATCATCTCGCCCGCGCCGATTTTTTGGAACGCGTGCGGCGATATAGTTTTCTGGTCATGTTGGGTGCGGTGGTCTTTCTGGGTTATCAAGTCGCCATCGGTAACATGACGTTGCGCCTCGACCAATATCGCGGCATTTTCAATTCGGCTTGGGTCGGCAGTATGATGTCTCTCATCAGCAACTTCTTTTTAGGCTGGTTCGGTTTTTATCTCATCAAGGGTTCAATCGCTCGTGATCGTGAAACCGGCGTCGGGCAGATTATGGCGACCACGCCGCTTACCCGTGCGCTGTACATGCTTGGCAAATTTGCCAGCAACCTTTCGGTCTTGCTTGCCATGAATGCCGTTCTCATTCTTGCCAGTATCGTCATTCAATGGCTTGCAGGTGAAAGTTATCAGATCGATCTGCCTGCTTTGCTTGCGCCGTTCGTGTTTGTCGTCCTACCGCTCATGGCGCTTGTCTCTGCCGTGGCAGTGTTGTTTGAAAGTATCGGCTTCCTCAGCGGTGGCTTTGGCAATGTCGTTTATTTCTTCGGTTTCATCATGTTCATGCCGCTTATCGGTAACACGAGCATTCATCCTGCCGTGGAACCCATCGGCCTGTCCCTCATGCAATCGAATATGAGTCGCGCTCTCATTGCCGTGCATCCTGATTACAGCGGCGGCTTTGTATTGGGCTCGGGTGCCGATGATCCCAGCCTCGGTATTGACTTCGAAGCTGCAGAGCAAATCTTTCTTTGGTCAGGTGTAGATTGGACTGCAAACATCATCCTCATTCGTGCTGCCTACCTTGCTCTAGCTATTGGGTTAACACTCTTCGCCTCCCTTTTCTTCGACCGATTCGACCCCTCCCGTTCCAAACCCCGGCGGATAAAAAGCACCGCCTCTCTTCCAATGCCTGTACCTGTTTCAACCCCCCAAACCGTATCTCAGCCGATTCATTTGACTCCACCATTATCCTCCTCAACGAATCGCTTTGCCTTCGCTCGAGTCTTGATCTCCGAACTCAAATTGCTCCTCAAAGGACAGCGTTGGTGGTGGTACCTCATTGCCTTCGGATTCATCGTTGCTGGCATCTCCAACACCCCCGAAAACGCCCGTCAATTCGTATTGATGTTCACATGGATCTGGCCTCTGCTTATTTGGTCGGGATTGGGGAACCGAGAGAAATACAACCAGACCCACCAAATGGTCTTCTCCTCCGCTGCCCCGCTTATGAGACAGCTCCCCGCACAATGGACGGCTGGCTTCCTCGTCACCGCTCTCACAGGCAGCGGTGTTTTCCTCAACCTTTTATTTGCTGGTGATACGACTGGCCTGATCGCATGGACTTCCGCCGCCATCTTCATTCCCTCCTTTGCCCTCGCGCTTGGAGTATGGAGCAACAGTCATAAACTCTTTGAAGTCCTTTACATGTGCCTGTGGTACATTGGCCCGCTCAACCGTACACCCGCCGTGGACTTTCTCGGGGCAAGCGGCGGTGGCAACTTGATATTTTTCATCCCATTTTCGATTGGGTTAATAATTGTTGCTTTTGCAGGCAGGGCAAGACAGCTGCAAAATTGAAAAATTACCATGTACTATTTCAGAACCTCATTTAATAGAGAGTCCAATTCCCACTTCCTGCCCTTCTCTTCCGCCTCTTGGATTAATGGAAAATCCTGTGCCACCTCATCCAGACTCTGAATCGTTTCAGGGTCTGTCTTAGGGTGCTGACGGATCATTCCCCACAGTTCAACTGCCTTCTCTATCTCGCCGCGCCTTGCATGGATTCCACCCACCCAGACCAGCGCATCCAACGCGATGAAATCCGCTTTGATATCCCGTGCCTCGCGGATAGATTGTTTGAGATAGGACAACGCCTCTCCCTCG
>JAEURI010000055.1 GCA_016789225.1 Anaerolineales bacterium | reverse complement strand
ACCCTGGACAGCCCCAACGTACATATCCATTTTGATTCATTGAAGATCCAGAAATTTGACTCATCCTTGCCGCCGGAACCTGAAGTAGTGCTGTTGTACCAGGACGATTTTACGAACCCGGCCACCAACTGGCCCGAGAAGAAGTTCGATAACTATTTCATCGGGTATCACGAGCCGGAGTTCTATCACATCGAGATCACCAGTGCTAACTACAAGACCACGGTCTTTGAGCCGGAAAAGCAAAACTTTGGCGACGTTACCATTGAAACCAGGGTCTTTGCAGTTTCTCAAAAGACGGCTCCCGATGGCGACTTCATTTATGGCCCGGTGTTCAGGCGTTCGGGCGACCAGTATTATGCCTTCACCATTTCGCCGCGCGCCAAGAAATGGTTCCTGCTCAAAAGTTCCCCCAATGCGCTTGTCATCCTGGAGGAAGGCACAGAGCCGGGCATCAATGACCTGGATGTCGAAGACCTGCTGCGGGTCGACATTCAGGGATCGGAATTCTCGCTTCACATTAACGATCAACTGGTCGGGCAGGTGATAGACGCCGACTATCCCAATGGAGAGGTTGGATTCTATGTCCAGACTCTCGACAGTCCCAATGTTCACGTCCATTTTGACACATTGTCCATTCGAAATTTCGAGGCGCCGTTGATTTGTACCGTCACTGCGCTGGCGCTGAATGTACGCACCGGCCCGGGCACGAGCTTCCCATCGGATGCCTTCCTTTCCAAGGGAGAGATCATCGTACCGTTAGGGCGCAATGCAGATGGGGACTGGATCAAGGTCAAACGGGAAAACGGCGAAGACCTGGGCTGGATTTATGACTCTTCCGGCTTTGTTTCCTGCACTTCAGCGGTTGACTTGTTACCCGTAATTACCCCATAAGATTTGAATATATAAAACGAACGAGGCTGTCGCTTCACAGTGACAGCCTCGTTCGTTTTCTGGAGATTAGGCCTTCTTGCCTTCGCCTTTATCGTCCTTTTTCTGCATATCCTTCAAAATCTTTTCACGCATCACTTCCACATCCGGCGAGCGCTGGCTTTGACCGGCTTCGCTCGCCAATGCGCCGAAGCGATCGGAGAGCAGCATGGTCAGCAGAGCTTCCATAATGCTGGCAGACTGACTGCCCTTCTCGCCGCCTCCACCCACCACCACACGCGGAACCACATCCACCTTGGATTGCTGAATGGCCTCGGCAAAACGGTTGAGCACCTGTTGGGTCACCTGGAACTGAGGGCCGCCATACGCACGCACCTGTTCCTCAGTGGCAAGCGCCTGCGCGATACCCACACGGGCGACCTTCTCAGCCTCAGCCTCGGCCAGCGCACGGATCTGCTGCGCCTGCTGGATGGAACGCTCATACTCCGCCTTACCCTGGTTCGACTGAATGCTGATGCTCAACTCGGCTTCCGTCATTTTGGTCTGCATCGCGGCGCGGGATTCCGCTTCACGCAGTTCGCGTTCCTTGACGGCGGCTTTCTCCTGCTGCGAGTAGGTTTCCACCTGCTCTTCCGCGATCTGACGCTGACGTAACTGAGTCAGAATGGTTTCGATCTGCTTGTCGCCCGCAGGCGAGGAAGGCGTACCGATCAGCACTTCCTCAAGTTCCAGGTTGTAGTGCGCGAACTTTTCCTTCATCTCCAGGCTGGATTGCTGCTGGATGGCGCTGCGCTCCTGTAACAACTGGATGAGCGTGCGGGTCTGCGCAATGTTCTTGAAGTACGCCGCCACCATCGGGTCGAGGGTTTGCTCGACCAGGCGTTTGATGTCGCCGAAACGCTGGATGACGAGCGGAGCCTTCTTATAGTCGATGTGAACCACCACCGAAAGCGGCAGGGACGGCTCGAACGCATCCTTGGTGATGAGCGAAACTTCCGTCAGGTTTTCATCGAAGTTATGGGAACCGACCTCGTTCTTGATCCACTTCAAGATAAAGTTTGTCGTGGGAACGGGGATGACCTTGCCCGCATACGTGTTGAACGGATACTTGCCGGGCAGCAGTGCCTCGCTCCACACACCGCGTTGTCCGCGGGTGACCAACTCACCATGGCGGTACTCAGTGCCGGAAAGGTCCACGCCCTGCTCGCCTGTGTACGAAACGACCACACCGACGTTCCCCACATCGATGACCGTCTTTTGGATCATCTCCACCGTGGCGAACAAACGGTTCACATAATAGGTGCCTTCTACCAGCACCTGCAGCTGGCGGCCGCGCATACCGTTTGCTTTCAGGAAGCGGTCTGCATCCTGGAATTTGTTGTGATATTCATCGGCCTTTTCAGGGTCATCGCCCACCACCGGCGCGATGATCTCACCCTGCGGCAGGGATGGGCCGTCATGCACGGTCACAATCCCGATCTTGTCGTCATTGTCCTTGATGATGACAGGGCGGAACCCATCGCGTTCCTTGATGACCTCCGCCATGCGC
>JAEURI010000052.1 GCA_016789225.1 Anaerolineales bacterium | reverse complement strand
GGCCTGTTCACATGGGACGATGATGCTCCCCCATATTATCGTGAGCTTGATATCGAGTTTTCACGATGGGGGGAAGACCTTGCTGAAAATTCCCAATATGTCGTGCAGCCGCACAACCAGCCTGGAAATAGGCATCGATTTTATTCGATGCTTATGGGCGTGTACTCGACACATGGTTTCAAATGGGAAAAGGACAAGGTTGATTTCTTTAGCAATCAGGGACATGTACCCTCCCTGGGTGCCGAAATTGAGATATGGAATTATGTTGGTTCGAATATTCCTTCGGGCGGCGCAGTAAATGCCAGGATCAATTTATGGTTGTTTAATGGCGTTCCGCCGTCCAATGGGCAAAAGATCGAAGTCGTTATTGAATCATTCAGCCATGTTTCCGCCCCAACGACATTCGGTGATGCTCCTTCCTATTACTGGGCCTGGGATTACATCGAACGCCTCTACAACGCTGGTATCACTGGCGGGTGCACAACATCTCCTCTGATGTATTGCCCCGAAAGTCAGGTCACGCGCGCTCAAATGGCGGTATTCCTTGAAAAAGGCATTCACGGGTCAGGGCTTACCCCGCCGGATGTTAGCCCCACCTTTGACGACACCGCCGGTCACTGGGCGGAGGATTGGATCGAGGCGCTCAAAAACGATGGCATCACTTCGGGTTGTGCAACTGGACTCTACTGCCCCGACAGTGCTGTGACTCGCGCACAGATGGCGGTATTCCTGCTCAAAGCCAAACATGGCTCATCGTACGCGCCACCAAACGTAAGTGCCACGTTCACGGATACGGCCGGTCATTGGGCGGAGGATTGGATCGAGCAATTAGCCGCGGAAGGCATCACCAGCGGATGTGCAGCAGGGTTGTACTGTCCTGAAAGCCCGGTCACTCGCGCGCAGATGGCTGTGTTTTTGGTGAAGGCATTTGGACTGCCGTAAACTTTATGAAAAAGAGGCGGCTCATTTTGTGAGCCGCCTCTTTTTATTTGCTTACCATCTCTTTCATCTGCTCGACATAGGCCAGGGATTGATGCCGGAAGTAAGTGTTGTATAACTCGGCGTAGTGACCGCTTTGATGTAGCAGGCCTTCATGGCTGCCTTCTTCAATGATGGTGCCTTTGCGCATGACCACGATACGGTCAGCGGCTTTGACGGTAGAGAGGCGGTGTGCGATCAGGATGCTGGTTGAATTTTTTAGGATGAGATTCAACGCCTGTTGAATTTGCCACTCAGTGAACGGGTCAATGCTGGCGGTGGCTTCATCCAAAATGAAGATGGCGGGATTTTGAACTAGCACGCGCATCAAAGCCACGAGTTGACGTTGTCCCATCGAGAGGCGGTTGCCGCGTTCGCCGACTTCGGTGTGCAGGCCATTCGGCAAAGTTTCCAACCACTCGCCGTCACCGATGCGTTTGGCGAGGCGCAGCATTTCTTCTTCCGGCACTCCGGGCGCGGCATAGCGGATATTCTCCGCAACCGTTCCTGAAAAGAGGAATGGGACCTGCGAAACGATTCCCAATTGGCGGCGGTATTGGGTCAGATCGAAGGTGCGGATGTCACGGCCGTCGATCATCAAACGTCCCTGCTGATATTCGTAAAATCGCGCGATCAATTTTGCAATGGACGACTTGCCTGCGCCGGTGTGACCTACCAGCGCCAGAGTCTCTCCGGGTTGGATGAGCAGGTTGAAGTCGGTCAGAACCGGTTCCTTATCCGAATAGCGGAAATACAGATGGTCAAAATGGATCTCGCCTTTGAGGCGCGGCACATCCTGTTTTTCTTTTTGAATGACATTCGGGTCGGCATCGATCAGAGCGAAGACCCGTTCGGCAGCGGAGAGACCGCTTTGAATTTGCGCCCAGAAGGAAGTGAGATTCAAAACGGGGAAGAAGAACTGGTCGAGGCTCATGATGAAGAGATACCACGCGCCGATGCTGACCGTGCCCGCAGCCGCGCTGAACCCACCGACATATACCAATACACCGACGAAGATGCCGCCCAGCGCGTTGAGTGTGGGGAAGACCAGCGAAAGCACAAAGCCGCGCTGCACGTTCACACCATATGATTGCTGGTTGGATTCGTCGAAGGATTTAAAGATGCTCTCTTCCTGACGGAAGTTCTTAGCAATGGAAATGCCGCTGATGGTTTCCTTGATGGCAGCGTTGACGTCGGCCATGGCTTTCATGCCTTTTTTTGTGACGAGGCGCGCCCAGGCCCGAAACCCCGCCGCGATGGCGAAGATGAAGGGCAGGAAACCAATGAGTAGCAGCGCGAGCCGCCACTCGGTGCGGAAGAGCACGATGGCGATCAGGATGGCCTGAATGAACTGCGCCACCACATCGGTGATGATGACCACAAGCTGGCCGAAGTCGTTCGTGTCGGATGTGATGCGTGAGACGATGCGGCCTGATGAAAATTGATCGTAGAAGGAAAGGTCATGCTCGGCGGCGGCGCGGAAGGCGCGCGAGCGCATGTCCAACACCACATCCCCGACGGCGCGCACGATCAGACTGCGCCTCAGCCAGTTCAGTCCCCAGTTGCCGAATGCCACGCCGGTAAGGGCCAGCCCTACCAAAAGAATATCGGTGACGCTGGGCTGGTCTTTGATCATGTCCACCATGCGGCTGACAATGACGGGCAATGCCGCTCCGATGACCGCGATCACGAGGATGATCCCAGACGCGAAAATCAGCCGCGGTTTCTGTGTGTCGAAGTAGTTGACCATGCGCCAGACAAGTTCATTGTCCTTGTACTGGCGGTCGTATTTTTCGTCGTTTAGTCCTGCGAAGAAACCCATAAAACCTCGTTGTTCGATACTCGATATTCGATTGTTACCTTCCGAATATCGAGTATCGAATATCGTTATTCTCTAAAAATCCGTGAATACGCTTCCGATGTCTTCATCAGCTCGTCATGCGAGCCAATGGCAACGATGTGCCCCTTGCGCAGGACGATGATCAGGTCCGCCCATCTTATCTGCGAAAGGCGGTGCGTGATGATGAAGGTGGTGCGTCCGCGGGCGGCATTGGAGATGGCGCGCTGGATCTTGTCCTCGGTGGCTGAGTCGATGGCGGAGGTGGAGTCGTCGAGGACGAGAATGTGCGGGTCGGTGAGAAAGGCCCGGGCCAGTGCGATGCGTTGTCTCTGTCCGCCGGAGAGAGTCACGCCGCGTTCACCGACGACAGTCCCATAGGTCTCTTCAAAATCGAGCACAAAGTCGTGGGCCTGGGCCGCCATCGAAGCTGCGATGATCTCTTCCTTCGTCGCACCGGGTTTGCCGAAGGCGATGTTGTCGCCAAGCGAGCGTGAGAAGAGGAAGATATCCTGCTCAATGATGGAGATCTGCGAACGCAACGCCGCAAGATTCCAATCGCGCACATCCACGCCATCCACCAAGACCTGGCCGGAGGAAACATCATAGATGCGGTTGATGAGTTTAACGAGCGTGGTCTTGCCCGCGCCGGTCTGGCCGACAAGGGCAACAGTCTGCCCCGGGTGAACCTTGAAGGAGATGTTTTCAAGCACGTTCTCGCCGCCGACTCCGCCTTCACTGGGTGTCGGGTATTTGAACGAGACGTTGCGAAATTCGATTTCGCCGCGAATGTTCGAGGTCGCCCCTGCGGCGTTTTGGTCGAGTTGCGTCTCGCGTTGGATCAATTCCAAAATGCGGCGGGCGGAGGAAAGTCCCAGAGAGATCTGGGAATAGGCGAAGGTGGATGTGAAGGTTGGGAAGCCAAGCAATTGCAGCATCCCAAAATATGCGATAACTCCGCCGACATCGATGAGACCTGCCCGCAATAACAGCAGCGCATGGACGAGTCCGCCTGCGAAGGCAAGCCCCAGCAGCAGCATGGCAATGTATCGCGCTTCGAGGTCGCCTTGTGTCACGAAGGCATCGCGCACCTTGCGCGCATTTGTGACGAAGCGATCCACCTCGGCTTCTTCTTGCGCTGCGCCTTTCATGATCTCCACGCCGTCCAGTGATTCGGATAGGTGTGTGTTCATCGTGCCAAAGGAACTGCGGACTTCATCAGTGACGGGTGAGAGCGTTTTGAGATAATGCGCGAGCGCGACAAAATACACGATGATGAACACCAATGGCGTGATGACCAGCGACGGATGGTAACGCGGCCCGAAGAACAGCGGCATGAGGATGAACATGAAGGAGCCCACCACCAGGTTGACGCCCGGGCTGAACATATAGTTCACTTCGCGCACATCGTTGGTCGAACGCGCCATCGTATCGCCGACAGGCTGCAGGTTGTGAAAGGTCATGCTCTTGCCGAGCAGAGAGAGATAAAGTTCGTCGCGGATATCGCGTTCCATTTTTTGCGCGAGCAATTCCGCGCCGAAGTTACGGCCCAGTTGAAGCACACCGCGGATCACCTGCGAGATGCCGATGATCAACGCCAAAGGCAGCAGCACGGAAGTATCCGGCGGGGATTCCAGCATGGCATTGAACGCGTTCCCGGTTAACACAGGAACCACCACGGCCAGCACCGCATTGCCGATCGCGCCGACCACCAGCATAATCACGATCCACAGGTAGGGCCGCACATGCGACAGGATCCAGCGGATGGCTGAAGAATGGTCGTATTTGTTCTTTCTATGAAGGGTAAATTCTGCGGGGACACTTAGGGAGGTCATGCAATAATTGTAACACCCATGAATCGCAACGCCCAATTCGGATTGGTGTTGTCTTATTTCAACCGGCAACCCCTGCCGGAATTTATTTAACCCAGGAGACTCTGATATGAATTTGCCTTCCTCGCTTGCGAATTGGTGTGTGTGGTTGTTCTTCTTGTGGTACGGTCTTGCTGTATTCATCCCCGCTTTGAATTCCGACTTGTTCAAAAAAATAGCAGGGGTCTTAGCGCTTGGCGTATTCGTTTTCAACCTGCTCGGTATGTAATCTCTTATCATCGAAACACAACCTCCCGCGCGGGAGGTTGTTTCATTATAATTTCGGAGAAAGCTTGCGCGCAGCCCAGAGAATATTTCCAATCTCCAGACGGGTAATCCCACCAGGCGGAAAGGACAGAATGCGCCAATGCCCAGGCGATGATCTTCTCCCGCTCCCAACCCAATCGCTCACTCAGGATATTCACTCGCCTCTCGGTCTGGACCTTGAAACTGATTCTGTCCATCAGGCTTCCCCACGGGTTGATCATAAGTGGACCGATCTCATATCCCACCGGCCCAATAACTCCCTTCGGGTCAATGACCAGCCATCCGCGGTCGGAAGATAATATGTTGAAGTGATGAAAATCGCCATGGATCAAACGGACGTTGTCATCTGCGAATAACTCCGGTAATGCAGCTTCCACCCGCTCAAAAATCTTTCGTGGGAAGGGCCCTGTCCCGCCGTTGAATTGCGGGCGGATACTCTCCAATTCTGCGAACCAGTCTGTAAGTTGGATGAACCTATGAAGTGTAGGAGATTGTTCCCGCGCCAGCGGCAAGCTGCCGGAATCCACAGGTCGCCAAATCTTTTGCATCACATCAATGGCAATATGCGTGCGCTCGTCGTCATCCTGCAGGTCGGCCAGCATGGTTCCAGGCTTGAGCCGTTCGATAAGCAGAAAGCCTTTCTCTTCATCGCATCCCAATAGCTGACATGCTCCTTCACCGTTGAACAGCCTGAGCGTGTTCATTTCGCTGGCAAGTTCCGGGTTTGGCACGCCAATCTTTAGAATGACATCCTTCTCTGCCTGCCTT
>JAEURI010000033.1 GCA_016789225.1 Anaerolineales bacterium | reverse complement strand
CGGGGCGCGGCAAAGTGGAATGCGGTCTGCATACCGCCATGTTCAGCAAGAAGCACATCAAAGATGTGAAGCAGGAATTTAAGTTGGAGATAAAATAAAGTGGCAGTCACTTTATAAATAGCATATGGAATTTACCGAGAAACGACAACGTTGGAAAAGAATCAACGCGCTGACTCCGAAGAAACTGGAACTGGCGCATTTTCTGCTTGAAAAAATCCGCGCAGGCGAAGATGTGATGACCATCGTCCGTCGCCATCCGCTTGAAGGCGGCGGGTATTTGAACAAGGCGGCGCTGGTGGCGGCGTATGAACAAATGGTGGCGGCAGGGACGATAGAACCTGACGGTGTTTTGCTTGAAAAGATACGCATGAAACCCATGCGCACTCTTTCGGGTGTGACCACCGTGACCGTGCTGACCAAGCCCTACCCCTGCCCGGGCAAGTGTATCTTCTGCCCCACCGATGTGCGCATGCCCAAAAGTTACCTGCCCGATGAACCCGGAGCCATGCGCGCCCTCGAACATCAATTTGACCCGTTCACCCAGGTCCAGTCGCGCATTCGAGCGTTGAAGAATTTGGGACATCCCACCGACAAGATCGAATTGCTGATCCTGGGCGGCACGTGGTCGTCTTATCGACGCGATTACCAGGAATGGTTCGTCAAACGCTGTTTCGATGCGATGAATGATCCTCATCACAAAGAAAACGAAGATCACAAAGAAGAACCAAAAGAAGACTCTGTGGTTTCCGCGGTGAATCTCGTAGAGACCCATTCCATTAACGAAACATCCTCTCACCGCAATGTGGGGCTTGTCATCGAAACCCGTCCCGATGAGATTACGCCCGATGAAATCAAGTGGCTGCGTCATCTTGGTGTGACCAAGGTGCAGATGGGCGCGCAAAGTTTCGATGACCATATTTTGGAGATCAACAAACGCGGGCATGACGTGGAAAGCACCCGCCAGGCCACGGCTTTGTTGCGCGCTGCCGGGTTCAAGATCGTTTTGCATTGGATGCCGAATCTACTCGGCGCAACTCCACAGTCAGACCGCGAAGACTTTGCGCGCATGTGGGCTGATTTCTGCCCGGACGAAATCAAAATCTACCCGAATCAATTGCTTGCCAATGCCGAGTTATATGAATACTGGCAGCGCGGCGAATTCCATCCCTACACCACCGAAGACCTCGTGGATTTAATTGCAGACATCAAACCGTCCATTCCAAGATATTGCCGGGTCAACCGTGTCATCCGCGATATTCCAGGCAACAACGTGGTCGAAGGCAATACCCGCACCAGCCTGCGACAGGACGTGCAGGCAGAGATGAAGAAGCGCGGCACAACCTGTCAGTGTATTCGCTGCCGCGAGGTGAAGGGAAAAATAGTTGAGCTATCCTCCCTTCAATTGCACGATCACGCATACCCCGCAGGCAAAGCACAGGAACACTTTATTTCCTTCAACACAGCCGAGGATGGATTGGCAGGTTTTATTCGTCTGTCGCTGCCTTCAAAAGATTCACCCGATACCGGCATGGCTGATTTGAGCGGCGCGGCGTTGATCCGCGAAGTGCATGTCTATGGACAGTCGCTTGCGGTGGGCGCGGAAAAAACAGGCGCGGCTCAGCACGTTGGGCTGGGCACACGCCTGCTCGAAGAAGCGGAACGAGTGGCAAAACAAAATGGCTTCGAAAAAATTGCCGTCATTGCAGCCGTCGGTACACGGCAATATTATATGGATCGCGGCTTTGAACGCGGGGAATATTATTTGGTGAAAGGCATAAAACGTTAAATGTCATGCTGAGCGAAGCGAAGCATCTCTACGATTATCTTAGAGACCCTTCGCTAACGCTCAGGGTGACATGCACTAGAAGCCTAACTCTTTCATCCGCTTCATTCGTTCGGGCTCATTCTCCATTAGCCATTCGTCCTGGCTCAATAATTCATACGCCTTTGCAAAATAGGGTTTGGCTTCCTCTTCACGCTTGAGCGCCAGTAAACATTCCCCGATCTCTTCAAAGACATATCCATCCGTCTCGCCAGCCGCTTCAAACTCGGCGTGCAATGCCAGTTGTTTGGATAGAGCCTCTTCGATTCGATGGAGCGACCGCAGACAGCGCGCCACTGTCCATTTGGCGATGCGCAGCCGGTCTTCGCTTCCAACCTCCCTGAAATAGGCTTCGGCTTTCTGGAAGATGGTCAACGCTGATTCGTATTCGCCCGTGTCGTGATACGACCAGCCGGTGTTGTTGTACAACGAGCCAAGCCAGCCGCGCGCTCTTTCCTGTCCCGATGACTCAGCCATCTGGATGGCACGCAGGTTCAGGTCGAGGGAGGAGGCGGGGTCAGCGACGATGGCCAGCATGTGGAGCGCATCCACGGCGTGGAAATCCTCATTCAATTCCTGCGCCATCTTCATGGCCTGCTCAAAAAATGGGCGGGCTTCTTCGGGCTGCCCGGACGAGTTGAGCACCCGTCCGCGTTCCAATAAATAGCGCACCCGCGCGCGTGAAGGATGGATAGCCAATTGCTTTTCCACCTCATCGAGCATGAGATGCGCGTCACTGAACTCCCTCTGTAAACCCTGGGCGCGCGCAATCTGGGTCAGCAGTTCCAAGCGGGCGAGGTCGTCTTCGGGGAATTGCGGCAGGATTTCGAGAAATCTGGTTTCGGTCTGGGCGGGGTTTGAATAATCCCAGAGCGAATCAAAATCAGGAAGGTTCGGCTGTGACATTAAGTGCCTCCTCTTTGGATCTATTTTCAATCTTCATCACGTCAGGAATAAAAAAGCCAAGCAGGCCCATTGTAGCGCAAGAAATGCCCGCGATCAAAAACCATAATTGAATGCCGAAGCGGTCTGCAAAGGGACCGGCAATAATCAGCGCGACGGGCGAAACCAACATGGCGGCGCTCATGATAAAAGCAAAGACGCGTCCCTGCATCTCAGGCACGATCACGGCTTGAAGGGTGGCGCCATACGAACCGTTGATGATCGGCAGCAGCAACCCAACCACCGTATTAGCCAGCATGCCAACCCAAAACATATCAGACGAAACCAACCCAACGACTGCCGTGCTCATGCCCATGACGATCAACCCGGTTTGGGCAGTGACCACCTTGCGTTTGAAACCACCCCACACGCCAAGGACCAGCCCGCCAAGCAATGTACCCACAGAAAAGAGCGAGAGCCACAAACCAAGCTGGGAAGCTTCGCCATTGAAATGATTGGTGATGAGAAGCGGGGTCAACGGCTCGGCGGCGCTGTAGAAAAAGTTGATGACCATGACCAAACCAAGCAGAATGACCAGCCCGCGCCAGGCCATGATGTAGCGAAAGCCCGCGGCGAAATCCTGCCAGAAGGTGGAGGGGTTGTCCGTGCTTTTTTCGGGCTGGGGAATCTGACTGAGAAACACGATGGACACGGCAATAAGCGCAGTGCTCACGTCGATGGCGAGGATGCCTTGCATGGGAAGCACAGCCAGCAGAAATGCACCCAATGGTGCGGAGATGATATTCAAACCGCCGTATAAGGCCTGATTGAATCCCTGCACTCTGGCAAGTTGTTCCTTGGGCACAAGCAGTACAGCCGATGCCCCCCAGGCAGATTGGTGAAACCCGCCCGCCACGGCGCGGATGAACAACACCAGATAAATATGCCAGACCTGAACGACATCCAAAGCAAAGAGAATGGCCAATGCGGCGCTTGCAAGGGCAACCGTCGCATCCGAAGCGATGAGAATGAGGCGGCGATTGCCACGATCGACCCAGGTGCCGATGAAGGGAGAGAGCAACACCTGCGGAAGCAGCCCCATCATGGAAGCAATTGCCAGAGTAGTGGCGGAATTCGTCGTTTGGGTGAGATACCAGATGATGGCAAACTGCACCAGTTGACTGCCGAGCAGGGACATTGCCTGCCCCGTCCAGAGAGTGAAGTATCGTACAGCCCAGTTCCTATTTGAGGATTCCATAAACGCCCTTTCCACTAAAGATTTTTTCGATGGTAGCCGAGTCCTGCCCCAGTGGCAACCTTCTCTGGAAGGGTCGCACCTACTCCACGGTCAGAAAGAAGCGCATCTTTTCCTTTTCCATCGCCCCAATGCGTTTATAGAACTTGATGGCGCGGGTATTGAACTTCGGCGTCTGCCACTGGATCAATTGACAGCCCAAACTTCGCGCCTCCTGCTTAATTTGTTTTATAAGGTGTTCGCCAAGTCCCAGGCCACGGGCATGCGGGCGAAGGAAGAGACAATCCATATGAATGTAAAACCCTGCATCCCAGGTGGAAAATTCTTTTGAATAAGTGGCATACCCGCTCAAGACAGCATCCATCTCTGCGACAAGACAAAAGCAGGCCGGAGTTTTCCCAAAGAGATGGGCCTTCAACCTTTCAGCCTTGCCATGCGGAGAATAAGCCGCCTGCTCGAATTCAGCATGTTCCGCGCATAAACGAACGAGTTCCGGCAGGTCTTCGGGCACAGCGCGTCGGATAACAAAATCACGCGTCATCTACGTTCCCACACCTTCATCACTTCGTTTGTCAGCGCCGAAAGCAGCGGGTCATCCTTGCGATTCTTCAAATACACCCACGAGACTTTGCTTGTGATGGGTTCCGTCTTCCAAATATAAAGTTTGCCGTTGGCTTCGGCCTCCTCAGCTTCACTTTTCTCCAACAATGCCATGCCAATGCCTGCCTGCACCAGCTCGCACTTGTTGCCCTCATTATCTGCCCGCACAACATGATTCATGACGAGTTTTCTTTTCTTGAACAATTTTTCAAGGATGACTTGGAACGGGCAATAAACCGTTGACCCGACCCAGGGAAGCGCCGCAATCTCCGCCCAGCCTGCTTCAGCGACCCGGGCCTTCCACTCCGCTGGAGCCACAATCACCAGATCCGCAGTGGCAAGCGGATGCCCAACCAGTGCTTCATCCTCAACCGGGCCAAAGATATAACCCGCGTCCATCGAGTGATTTTTCAACCCTTGAATGATCTTGTACGTGTAGGAGGCCAGAAAGGTCAATTCAATATCAGGGTATTCATTTTGCATGTTGTTGATAAGTTTAGCTGCACGTTGAAAGGACGAGGTGGCGCTTAACCCAATATGGGTCGATCCCGTCAGAGAGGTCTGCAACTTCTTCGATAAATTGACCATCTCCCTGGCAGAGTTCAGAATCTTTTCGGCCTTGATGCGCAATATCTCGCCGTGCTCGGTGATCTCCATCCCCTGCGGCTTGCGGATGAATAAACTGACACCCAGTTCATCTTCCAGCGCCTTGATGTGTGCGCTCACAGAGGGCGGAGTCATGTACAGACGTTCCGCCGCCTTGGTGACGTTCTTCTCTTCTGCAACCGCGATGAAGGTTTTCAGGTGATTTAGTTCCATGGTCGCAGTATACATGATTCTCAATAAGAGAGCGTTCAGCATCTCTGAAGGCTGTATTCGATAACGCCAAATTCACAAAACCGTGGGATGTGAATAGACTTTATGTATCAAACCCAAAGGAGAAAATAAAATGGTAACCATTCATTACAAAACACAGGTCACAGCAACACCCGCTGCAGCGCCGGAGGCAGCCCATGTTTTCTTTTCCGCCAAGCTGGCGTACGAGACCGACCCCTCGGACGTCTATGCAGACATGAAGAACGAGGTCGCAGACTTCATCCTCGCCGATGTGCGCAGCCCGGAGGCCTACGCCAAAAGCCATGCCCAGGGAGCCATCAGCCTGCCGCATGTGCGTATCACTGCAGAAAGCATGGCATCTTTTTCAAAGGACAAGCTCATTATCGTCTACTGCTGGGGACCCGGCTGCAACGGCGCGACCAAAGCCGCCGCAAAGCTCAGCGCGCTTGGCTTCAAAGTCAAGGAGATGATCGGCGGCATCGAATACTGGGAGGATAAAGAGCGCTACCCGGTGGAACGCGGCTGGTTATAACCTGCTCTTTCTGCCTACCTCTCGCAGCAGGGTTGACGCCCTACGAAAAGGCAGTGGTAAACTCACCTCTTCCTCCATATACTCAAGAATTACAGACTCAGTGTGCTATTCGCGGCCCAGGTAGACTCAGTTCACCTGAAAAGAGCAAGAATCGGGTGGCAGGAAAAGAGGTCTGCCAGCTACAATTTTTAAAACATAAACAAAGGAGTTAAATTGAAACCCAAACACTGGTTTGTCTTTATTACCCTCGGCCTGATCTGGAGTTCATCCTTTTTATGGATCGAACTGGCGCTGCGCGAGGTTGGCCCGATTACACTCGTGGCTTATCGTGCCTTCTTCGGGCTTTTGTTCGGGCTGGCAGTCATCGTCATTCAACGCATCCCCCTGCCGCGAACCATCAAGGAATGGACGCCGCTGATCGTGCTCGGCCTGACCAACATTGCCATTCCCTTCTTCCTCATTTCATGGGGGCAAAAAACCATCGATTCGGGCGTCGCTTCCATCCTCGATGCCACTGTGCCGCTCTTTACCATTCTCGTGGCGCATTTCCTTTTGCACGACGATAAAATGACCACACCCAAGGTGCTCGGCTTGTTGACTGGCTTTGCAGGCGTGGTCATCCTCATGAGCAAGGATATCGGCGCGGACACCGGCTCATTATGGGGACAATTGGCCGTCATCGTCGCCTGCATCTTTTACGCGGGCAGTTCCATCTATGTGCGTGTGTTTACTGAAGATACGCCCGCCATTTTGAGAGGACTCGGCCCATTGGTTTCCGCTTCGGTGGTGATGATGGCTTCTGCTTTCGCGTTCGAGGCCCCGTTCAAAATCCCCACCCTTCCGCTGACCTGGGTCGCGCTGTTATGGATGGGCATTCTCGGTTCCGGGCTGGCTTTCATTATGCTGTTCTATCTCATCCATGAGATCGGCCCCACCCGCACCACCATGGTCACCTATTTATTCCCGCTTGGCGGAGTGACGCTTGGAGTGATCTTCCTCAACGAACAATTGACCTGGCAGATCGTAACCGGTGCGGCCTTCATCATCCTCAGCCTTGCCATCGCAAATTGGGCCCCGAAACCGGCTGACCAGCCAATGATGCCGGAGAAAAGTTGAAACCAAAACACTGGACTGCTTTTATCGCCCTCGGCGTGATATGGAGTTCCTCTTTTGTATGGATCAAGATCGGCGTGCAGGAGGCCAGCCCCATGGTGCTGGTCGCCTTTCGCATGTTGTTTGGCGCATTGACCGCCATCGCGGTTGCCATGTATCAAAAGCTCGAATGGCCTCGTGACTGGCCGACCTGGCGCACCTACCTCATCCTCGGTCCCACCAGCCTTGCCATCCCCATCTTTCTTATTTCCTGGGGTGAAACCAGCATCGACTCAGCCGTCGCCTCCATCTTGAATGCGACCGTGCCGCTCTTTACCCTGGTCATCGCGCATTACTTCCTACACGACGATAAAATGACTGTGCAAAAGGTCGTCGGCCTGCTGACTGGTTTTGCAGGCATCATCATCCTCCTGCTCGAAGACCTGATGAACATCGAGCAAAGCTCCATCCTTGGCGAAGGCGCGGTCATCCTGGCTTCACTTTTTTATGCCGCCAGCATCGTGTACGCGCGCAAGACCACCGTTCACGTCCAGGGCGCTATCCGTGGAGCCGCTCCGCTCATCATCGCCACGCTCTTCATGTGGCTGCTCGGCCCGGTAGTGGAAACGCCCTTCGTCATTCCCGTCCTGCCCATCACCTGGGTGGCGGCTTTATGGCTTGGCATTTTGGGGTCTGGCGTTGCCATGATTTTGAATTATTATTTACTGCACGAGATCGGCCCCACCCGCACCGTACTCGTGACGTATATCTTTCCACCCGGCGGCGTGTTGCTCGGTGTGATCTTTCTCAATGAAAGCCTCACCTGGCAGTTGTTCGTCGGCGGGCTGCTCGTGGTCGCCAGTCTCATCATCGTCAATTGGAAGAAAAAGGAAGCATGACCCATCGTTCCGGTTTTATCGCCATCATCGGCCGCCCCAATGTGGGCAAGTCCACCCTGCTCAACGCATTGCTCGGGCAGAAGATCGCCGCCGTCTCACCGCGCCCGCAAACGACGCGTAGGCGCCAGCTCGGCATTTTCACAGTGGAGAATGCCCAATTGATCTTCGTCGATACACCCGGCATTCATAATGCCAAACACAAACTTGGCGAATTCTTGAATCAGGAAGCCGAAGAAGCCCTCAACGGCGTGGACCTGATTCTTTGGCTGGTGGATGCATCGACTCCCCCAACGGAAGAAGACCGCGACATCGCACGCCTCCTCAATGGGATCTCGCCTCGCACTTCCCGAATGCTGGTTCTCAACAAAATAGACCTTGCCGGACCCGACGACTTGTCTGCGCGCGAAGGCGAGTTTACAGCCCTGATCAGCAACGCCGCTGTGATGAATATCTCTGCCGCGAAAAAGCTCGGGATGGATGAATTACTCGCAGCGCTGATCCAGGCCGTCCCGGAGCGTGAGGCGGAATATCCCGAAGAGCAGATCACAGACTTGTATGAAAAAGAGATCGCCGGAGATTTGATCCGCGAAGCCTGCCTCATCAAATTACGCGACGAAGTGCCACATGGCATGGCGGTGCGCATCGACGAGTTCAAGGAGCGCGAGAACGGCATGGCGTATATCGCTGCAACGATCTTTGTGGAACGCGAATCACAAAAAGGAATCGTCATCGGCGAAGGCGGCAAGATGTTGAAAACCATTGGAAGCGCCGCACGAAAAGAGATCGAAGAGATGGGCGGCAGAAAAGTATTTCTCGAATTGCGCGTGAAAGTCTCAAAAGACTGGCGCAATGATCCGAATGTGTTAAAGCAATTGGGGTATGGGAAGAAAAAGTAAAAGAAACGAGGAACAAGAAAAAACTCATTACTCGTTTCACTTAACTCATCATCTGCCTTTTAACGGCTGGAACCCTTCGCCCAACGCCTCATGTGCGACCCCGATGACCATAAAAGCTTCGGGGTCGCTTTCATGTACGATGGCTTTAAGCGAAGCAACCTCCGAACGGTTGACCACACAATACAAGATGGGACGTGAATTGCCTGTGTAGCCACCGCGGCCTTCGAGATAGGTGATGCCGCGCTCAAGTTCTTCTGTGACGCGATTGGTGATCTCATCCGGTTTGGCAGTCACGATCATCGCCGTGCGGACGGTGCCGCCGCCTTCAAGCACGGTCTCAGCCACCAAGCCGCTGACATAAAGCGTGATCATCGCATACAAGGCCGCCTTCCACCCGAAGATGAAACCGGCAGACAAAATGACGATGGCATCGACCATCAGATAACTTTGGGTCATCGAAATACCACGCCAATTGTTCAGAATCCGCGCAAGGATATCCGAGCCGCCGCTGGTGCCGCGCGCGCGATAGACCATGCCATAGCCAATACCGCTGATGATGGCTCCATACAACGAGTTGAGGAAGATGTCGCCTTGCAGGTCATCGATCAGGATCTGGGAATAGGATACGAAGGCGGGAATCTTCATGAGCAGATCGGTAAACAGGGAATAGGTGATGATGGCAACGGCTGTGCGCATGGCAAATTTGAATCCGCCCAGGAAGCGCCAGCCCAAAAGAAAAAGAGGGATATTTCCGATAAGCACCATCAAACCGATGGGCCAGCCCGTAAAGTGATTGATCAATTGCGAAATGCCGCTCACGCCGCCCGAAGCCAGGTTGGCCGGGATGAAGAACAGGCGCAGGCTTACCGCCTGAATAAGGCTGGAAGTAATGATGAGAAGATAATCTCGAATGGTGGAAAAATATTTTTTCATACACGTTCCTTTCAGGGCGGGAATTATAGCCGAGCCGTTGGGTGGCGTTGTTGACAAGACTTTGCAAGTAACCACCAATGGCAGATTTGGTACAATCACGCCCTATGCAAATGAAGAAATGGCAATTCTGGTTAGGGGTGCTCATCAGCGTCGTGTTTTTATGGCTCGCACTCGGCGGATTAAAACTGGGCGATTTTTGGGGCGCGGTTCAAAAAGCGAACTATATCTGGCTTTTGCCAGGTATTTTTGTGTATTTCATCGGGGTCTGGGTGCGGGCGTGGAGGTGGCATTATCTGCTTGGCCCCATAAAGAAGATTCCCACCAGCACCATGTTCCCCATCACGACCATTGGCTACATGGGCAACAACATCTACCCGGCACGGGCCGGGGAAGTGTTACGTGCCGTAATCCTTAAGCGTAAAGAAGGCGTGCCCGTCTCGGCCTCACTGGCGACCATCATCGTGGAGCGCATCTTCGACGGCGTGGTGATGCTGGCTTTCGTGTTTGTGAATCTATCGGAGTTGGGAAAGCTCACGGGCGCATCCGGCTTTGTGGGAAACATTCAACAGGTCGCCGTTTATGGTACGGGAATCTTTTTGGGTGCGCTGGCTGTCTTTTTGCTGGCGGCCATGTTCCCACAGGTCACAGCCAAGATCGGCTTGTGGCTGATCGAACACCTCACCCCAAAACGACTGCACACCAAGATCATCGGCATCATGAACAAGTTTTTGGATGGGCTGGCCTCCCTGCGTTCTCCGTTCAATGTATTGATGGTCTTCTTCACTTCGGTCATCATCTGGCTGTTGGAGACAGGTAAGTACTGGTTCGTGATGCATGCCTTTGATTTCAACGTCTCGTTCTTTGCGTTGATGTTGATGAACGGCATCGTCAATCTGGCAACCACCATTCCATCGGCTCCCGGCTACATCGGCACCTTCGATGCGCCCGGCATTGCCGTGCTCACTGCTTATGGCGTGGACCAGGCCACTGCGGCGGGATATACTCTCGTCCTGCATGTGGCATTGTGGTTCCCGATCACAGTCTTGGGCGCGTATTACATGGCGCGTGAAGGCATCAGGTGGTCGGATGATCTGAGAGAAGAAACGAAAGAATAATTTTGTCGTTTAACGTTCAAACGTTGAAACGTTCGCACAGAGGAAATATGAAAATCGCAATCATTGGAGCAGGCTACGGCGGCATGGCTGCCGCGTGGGATTTACGTAAAGCGGGACATGACGTGACCATTTTTGAATCCGCAAATTACGCGGGCGGGCTGGCGAGCGGATTCAAGGAGCCGCATTGGAAGTGGTCGGTGGAGAAGTTCTATCATCACTGGTTCCAGTCCGACAGTTCCATGCTGGGCATCATCCGCGAGCTGGGGCTGGAGGATAAGGTCATCTTTCCGCGCCCGTTGACGGTGATGTACTACAGGAAGAAGTGGTATCCCTTCGACTCGATCCTCAACGCGCTTCTTTTCCCCGGCCTGGGCTGGGGACTCAATAAAATTAGATTCGGTTTCGTTGGGCTGTTTCTACGTCTCACCAAAAACTGGCAGGCGCTGGAGAAAGTCACAGCGCATGAGTGGATGATGAAATACGCGGGCAGACAAGTCTACGAGCAGATGTGGCAGCCGCTCTTGGTCGGGAAGTTCGGCCCATTTTATAAGGATGTCAACATGGCCTGGATGTGGGCACGCATCCATGCTAGGACGACTCGCTTGGGCACCTTCGACGGCGGCTTTCAGAAATTTGCCGATCTGTTTGCAGAGAAGCTGCGTGAAAAGGGAGTGCAGATTCGGCTTGGGGCGAGTATCAAGTCGATTAAGCAGAATCAGGCGTCGACAGGTCTGAGTGTGGACGGCGAATCCTTTGACAAGGTCCTCGTCACCACATCTCCGAATCTGATGGCGAAGTTATGCCCGGACTTGCCCGAATCCTATTTGAAGGGACTGCTGGAGTTGAAGTCGATGGGCGCGGTGGTGATGACGCTCTCGCTCAAACATCAGTTGTCGAAGGACGGCTTTTACTGGTTCAACGTGCCGAAGGAGGAGGGCTATCCCTTCCTTGCGCTGGTGGAACATACGAATTATGTGTCGAGCGAAAATTTCGGCGGCGACCGCATTGTGTACGCGGGCGATTATCTTGAACAGGGTCACGAATATTTTTCAATGAGTGATGAACAATTGCTGGAGAAGTTCATCCCCGCCTTCCAGAAATTCAACCCCGAATTTTCGCGCGAGTGGATCAACAAGATTTGGGTTCACAAAACGAACTACGCCCAACCCGTGCCGCTGGTGGGACATTCCAAAAATATCCCCGCCATCCAAACACCCATCGAAGGTTTATATTTCGCTTCGATGAGCCAGGTCTACCCATGGGATCGCGGTACGAATTTCGCGGTGGAGATCGGAAGACGCGCGGCAGGGATGATGAAGTAGGCATCCTATTTCACAATCAATGTATATTCCTGCTCCCCCGTCTGCCCGCTGATGTTGGTTCCGAGGCACCCCACAAGAATTTTGAACGTGAACGTTCCTGCTTCCTCGGGTGTGCCGTAAATCCGTGCCTTGTCTTCGTGTGCGTCTTCGCCGAATTCAAAGACCAATCCCCGCGGCAGTGTCCCATCGGAAATGGACATCAAGTAAACGGGCGTCTCATTCTGCGAAACCAAAATCTCCATATCGTAGGCGACACCTGCGCGGGCTTCGGGCAGGTCCGCTGGGGTGATCATCAGTTCGGGTCTGTTCGTCCTCCAACAGGCAAGGGAGGAAAATGCCAGGACGATCACCGAAAGAAAGATGGGAACGTTTTTAATTTTCATAGAAAGAACTCCGGGGCAAAGGTCAGGTAATTCTCGAACTTCCCGAACGGGACGTTGCTCATCAAGACCGTCGTGAACGAGTCTACCTGATATTTCCGCTTGACGAAATGATCGACAGCCTTTTGATTGACCATCGGCACAGAGGCACCAAAATCCTCGTCCTTCTCCGCCGCGCGGCTTTCGGCATGGGCAAGGATGGCGGGAAAATCGTCCGCGTTCAAAGCCGCAAACGGCCCGTGACTCCCGCCGACATAGCCGTAACCGACCACTTGCCCATTTCGTTCGTATACAAATCCCTCGCGCCTGCCCGCCAGCCAATAATGAATGCCTGCGCGTGTATGGCTGAGAAGTTCGCGGTCAATTCGATGCAGGGCATCAAGATGAACTTCCAAATTCAAGGGCTCGATACGCAAGTCAGATTCCACGCTCACCTTTTCTGCCTTGCGGTTGAAATATTTGAGCATGATCCGCCCATACACACCCATGCGCATGTAATTGAACAGGGCGCGTTCATCCAACGTTGCGATGATGGTGCGATACTTTGCGCCGGTATCTGCAAAGGCGCGGGATAACAATCCGCTTCCCACCCCCGCCGATTGTTGGTCGGGCGCTACGAAGAACTCGGTCAACTCCTGAAGCCCGTCGTGCTCGATCGAACGCGCGTACCCCAAAACCTCCCCGTCCCGTTCGGCCAGCCAGAATTGAGCGGCGTGCTCTGCAAGAAAATCGAACAGCGGCCTGCGGGTTTGCCAGAGCGAGTCGAGTTTGGACGGGTCATTCCCGCCGGTAATGGCTTGCACGTTCATGCGCTTGCTGTAATCCATGATGGATTTGAGAAATACCTGAAAGACGGCAAATGAGTCGTCGGGTGTTCCGGGGCGGTACGTGATGGTCATATTGATTCCTTTCCAATAAAGTGAAGGCATTATAGCATTCAAGTTTTTAATGACCTAACTCGGACAAGCCGAAAAGATTTAAACACGAAGGTCACAAAGGAAGACCTTAAAACCTTCGTGTCCTTTGTGTTTAAAATCCTTGCGCACGTATGCCTGCAGCCCAGCATAAAACAGGAATCCAAGTCTACGATACAATTTCAGGATGAACCCTGAGTTTGTCAAACCCCGCTACGACTCTGGCGGCTTTGCCGGAATCCCCAACCACATCAAGGATGCCTTCGCCTCGAAGCAATATGATGCCGTCGTCTTGCTCTTTGTGGACGCCTTCGGCTGGCGCTTCTTTGAACGTTTTCAAGATCATCCCTTCCTGCAACGTTTTGTCAAACACGGCAAGGTCGAAAAGCTGACCTCGCAATTTCCATCCACAACCGCCGCGCATGTGACGACGATCCATACCGGGTTAAGCGTCGGGCAAAGCGGCGTGCATGAATGGGTCTACTATGACCCAGTGGTGGACAGAACCATCTCGCCGTTGATCTTCTCTTTCGGCGGGTTAAGGGGCCGGGAGATCGATCCGAATAAGGTCAAGCCAGAGGCGTTACTTCCAAGAGGAACGTTTTATTGGGACTTAAAAGCATTGGGAGTCGAATCCTTCAATTATGGTCATCGAGATCACACGCCTTCCATCTACTCAAGCGCGGTGATGCAGGGTTCCGATGTGCGTGCATTCAAGACCGTTTCAGAAGCCCTGGTCAATATGGGCCATCTGCTCGCGGCACAGACCAGGCCGACCTACATCCATTTGTATTTTGACCGGATCGACTCACTCGCCCATGAGTATGGGCCAACGTCTCCGCAGGTGGAAGCGGAGATCGAAACGTTTCTGGTGATGATGGAACATCACTTCGAGAGAGTATTCGGCGGCAAAAAGCGCATCCTTTTTCTGATAACGGCGGATCACGGCATGTGTGAAGTGGATCCGCAAACGACGATTTACCTGAACAGGGATCGAAACTTCAGCGGGGTCGAGCGCTTCTTTCGTGTCAATCGCCGCCTGCATCCCATCGTCCCAGCCGGGTCGGCCAGGGATATGTTTCTATACATCAAAAAGGATATGGTGGATGAAGCGCAAGCTTTTCTCGAAAGACGCCTGAAAAGCCGGGCGGATGTTATCAAAACCGATGTCCTTATTCAGGAACATTATTTCGGGCCTGATGTGTCTGAACGTTTTTTGGAACGGGTTGGGGATTTGGTCATTCTGCCATATCGCCATGAAACGGTGTGGTGGTATGAGAAGGGCAATTTTGAGATGACGTTTTTCGGCCATCACGGCGGGTTGACGCCGCAGGAGATGGAAACAGTATTATATTCATTGGAAATCGGGTAAACAAAAATGCGGCCCCTATAGGGGTCGCATTTTTGTTTGGGGTTATTCACCTTTTGCGTGAGGGTTGGGACTCCAATCGCAAAGGTTGATGAAGGGAGTGGTGAGCCCGCCTTCGACGAGGAAGGA